>JBGATX010000256.1:0-5421 GCA_044228975.1 Planctomycetota bacterium
TCCGCACGCCGGTGGAGCACGCTCGGCTGTTCGTGCTCGATGCGAGAGACATCGACTCGCTCCTTCCTGCCGGGCATCCGCGCAGGATGCTCGCGGGGGATACGTGGTTCGAAGCGAAAGCGCGCCAGGTGACCGCCGATGATCTCGGGCGTGCGTGGATCGATGTTCCCGCGAGTGGTGTCTGGATCGCGGCGCGATCCGACGTGCGTTTCGGATGGACGAGCGTTCCGCGCGCGATGGCGGAGCTCGAGCTCGCGGTCGAACGTCCGCTCGTCCTGCGCGTGCTCAGCCCCGGGCGCCTGCCGGTTTCGAGCGTTCCCGTGTCGATCCGCGCCGTCGAGGGGGAGCTCGCCGCTGCGCCCGTGTGGAGCGGCGTGACGAGCACCTCCAGCGGGACCGCGGTCCTGGCGGACGTGCACGAGACTCTCTCCGGTCCCGCGTCGAAGTCGCGCCTCGTCGCGTGCCTCGAGGTCCCGTTGCTCGAAGCCACCGGCCTCAACGTCGATCCGGGCGACGTGCCCGAGACTCCACTCGACCTCGTCCTGCCCGCCACGGGCAGCGTCGACGTGATCTGTGCCGATTCAGGTTGGCCGGCGGACGCGCGCATCGAGCTCGCGCTCGTCGCACCCGGTTCGGAAGAGTCCGAGCGCGGCCCGCGGGTGTGGTATCCCGCGCCCGAGCGGGCCGGCGAGCACGCGCGCTTCCCGCGCGTCGGCCTCGGGGGCGACATCGTCGTGCGCGTGCGCATCCCGGGCGCGCAGCTGCTCGAGCGGCGCTCTCGCGGGCCGCTCGTCGCGGGCGAGAGCCTCGCGCTGTCGCTCGAAGCTCCGCTGCGCAACACGAGCGTGCGCGTCTGTCTGCGCGACGAACACGACGCCCCGCTGGCTCGGCGTTCGGGCGGATGGGAATGGGTCGAGGCGCAGCAGTTCGGCGAGTTCGCGACCGACGCGCAGGGTTGCGCCACGATCGATCTGGGGGTTCCGTGCACGAATCCCGGCTGGCGCACGCTGGCCTTCCTCCTGCGCGCCGATGCGCAGCAGCCGTTGGTCGCAAGCGTGTCGACGACCGCGCGGGAGCTCGTCCCGGGCGCGAACGAACTCGGTTCGATCGTTCTCTTTCCGGAAGTCTCGCTGGCAGCGGGCAGCGCACGTCTCGCCGACGGCAGCGCGGCCGCGGGCGGAGTGATCGTCGCCGAAACGCGCGCGTCGCTCGGCGCGAACGATTCGCCGCGCTGGCTCGAGCATCCGTTCACTTCCGCCGTCGTCGGCGCCGACGGTCGCTTCGAACTGCGCGGACCGCGCGCGAGCTCCGCGCTGCGCCTCGTGCTGCTCGGTTCGGGCTGCCGAGCGGACGCGCAAGGGAACGCGTCCGCCGCACCCCGGCCTTGCACCGTGAGCGCACCGTTCGATGCCGGCGCGGGCGCCATCGCCGGCGCCATCGTCCTCCAGCTCGCCGCTCCCGCGTACGTGCGCGCGCGGCTCACGCTCCCGAGCGGTCTGCGCGCGAGCGACGTCAGCGTCGAGATCAGCGACGCCGCGCCGGACTCGACCGCGCTCGCCCGCGAGCTCCTCTGTCCGCAAGGCGAATCCGGATTCCGATCGGGGCCGCTCTCGCCCGGCAAGAAGTCGCTCGTCGTGAGATGGCGCAAGCAGACGATCCTCACGCGCTCCGACATCGAGCTCCGCGCGGGCGAGGACGCCGACCTCGGCACGATCGAAGTGCACCGCATCGGCTACGAGCTCGAGCTGCGCGTGTTCGACATGTCCGGCGCGCCCGTCGAGGACGGCGCCGTCTACGCGACGTCCGCCGCGGGCGAACTCGGTCGCTGGCTCGCGTGCGAGTCGCTCGCGCACGGCATCGCGCGGCTGCGGCTGAGCGAGGTGCCCGTCGACCTGACGTTCTTCGCGCCAGGCTTCCAGCGTCAGAAGGTGAGCGGCGTGCGCGACTCGCGTTCGATCGTGCTCGCGCGCGCGACGCAGGTGCGGGTCGCGCTCGATCCTCAGGTCGCGCTGCCCGATCGCGGCAGTTCTCTCGAGCTCGACCTCGTGCACGTCACGCGCTGGGCCGGCGGCATGGTCGTGCGCCGTCCGCCCGCGAACGTCGACGATCAGCTGCGCGAGGACTGGTTCACGCGCCAGCAGGGTCTGCAACGCGGGCGCGCGTTCGACGCGACGCGCGCGCTGACCTTCGAGCTCATCGAGCCAGGCACCTACTTCGCTTCGTGGGTGCTCGTCGAGCCGACATCCGACGGCGTGCGACTGCATGCGCTCGAAGCCGCGCAAGCGAACATCGAGGTCGGGTCGAACGCGGCCGCGTTGAACGTGACGCTCGCTCCGACCGCCGCGAGTCTCGCCAAGGCGCTCGCGGAACGACGCTAGCGAAGCGGCCGACGATGTCCACGAGCTCCATCGCACCGCTCCTGATCGTCGCCGGCCACGATCCTTCGGGCGCGGGCATCGACGCCGACCTCGACACGCTGCGCGAGCTCGGCCTCGAGGCGCATGCGATCGTCAGCGCGCGCACCGAGCAGGACGAGCGCGGCGTGCGCGCGATCGGTGCTCGCAGCGCGCGTGCGTGGCTGCGCGAAGGCTTCGCGTGCGTGCTCCAGCCGATCAGCGCGCTCAAGTTCGGTCTGCTGCCGGGCTCCGATCACATGACGGCGGCGCGCGACCTGGCGCGCTCGTTCCTCGCGCGGCGCGGACGCGACTTCCCGATCGTCGTCGACCCGGTGATCAGCTCCTCGAGCGGCTCGCGCTTCCTCGATCGCGACGGCGTGCGCGCGCTGCGCAATGAGCTGCTCGTCGAGCCGCTGATCGCGACCCCGAACCTCGACGAGCTGGCCGAGCTCTCAGGCGTCGAGCTCCGCACCCTCGTGCGTTCGCTCGACGCGCGTCTGCGCGCGGCCCGCGAGCTCGTCGCCGCCGGCGCCGCCGCCGTCATCGTCAAGGGCGGACACGGCGAGGAGGATCCGGTGCGCGACCTGCTCGTGCGCCGAGACGGCCGATTCCACTGGCACGTCCACCCGCGCGTCCCCGGCGGGAAGATCCGCGGCTCCGGCTGCCGCTTCGCTTCGCGTCTCGCCGCCCGTCTGGCCCAGGGCCAGGAGCTCGAAGCCGCCATGGAGGACGCCGGAACGCACCTCGCCGACCGGATCTCCGCCGCCACCCGATCGCGCAGCTCGCGCCCCTTGCCTTGAACGCGCCGAGCGCTATCCTCTCCACCCCAACTCGGACGCGGCTGTAGCTCAGTGGTAGAGCGCAACCTTGCCAAGGTTGATGTCGAGGGTTCAAGTCCCTTCAGCCGCTCCAACTCAACTCCCGGCTGATCGCAGCCTTGCGAACCTGCTCCTCCGAGCAGTGCGGCCTCCTGAACTCACGTTCCGTCTGGACTCGTCCAGACGAAGGAGCCGCAACATGACGCGCAAGAAGGGCCACACGCCCGAGCACTGCCTTCACCGACGAAGCGGTCGAGGTTACGTCTTCCTCGACGGCAAGCAGATCCCCACCGGCGTGTGGGGCACGGCCGAAGCCGACAGCAAGGCGAACGAACTGATCGCACGCTGGCTGGCGAACGGGCGCAAGTTGCCCGAGGAGATGCGTCCCACGGTCTTCCGCGTCGAGGACCTCGTCGCCCAGTTCTGGACGCACGCGCAGGAGTACTACCGAAAGAACGGCGAGCCGACCGGCGAGATCAGCAAGATCCGCGATTCCGTTCGACCACTGCTACAGCTCTTCGGCCTCCGACCTGCGGACACGTTCACGCCACGCGACCTCGAAGCGCTGCAACAGCACGTGGTCGAAGAGGGACGGTGGGCAAGAACGACGATCAACTCACGCATCGGCGTCGTGAAGCGAATCTTCCGCTGGGGAACGCGACGAGGACTCGTTTCTGGAAACACGACGCACGCGCTTCAAGTCGTGCCGGGGTTGTTGCAAACCAGGACGACGGCGCGCGAACCAGACCCGGTCGGGCCGGTCTCGGAAGAGCACATGCGAGCCGTGCTCGCGCACGTTCCTCCGCAGATCGGCGCGATGATCCAGATCCAGTGGCACACCGGAATGCGTCCTGGAGAGGTCTTGCAGATGCGGTGGGTGGACATCGACCGCGACAACGACGAGTGGGTGTATCGGCCACGCAGGCACAAGCTGGAACACTTCGGCAAGAAGCGTCGCATCTGGCTCGGTCCGGCGGCGCAAGCGATCCTGTGCCGATGGCTCAAGGTGGATCAGCACTCGCCCATCTTCTCGCCGCGAGACGCGGAACACTCGCGGCTCGAAGAGCAGCGAGCATCTCGCACGAGCCCGCTCACGCCGTCTCATCGAGCGCGTCGTGAGCGCGCGCGCAAGGAGCCGCGTCGAGTGTTGCGGGCCATGTACTCGACGAACACCTACGCGCAGGCCGTCACTCGCGGCTGTTCAGCGGCGGGCGTTCCGAAGTGGCGTCCGAATCAGCTCCGTCACGCGGCGGCGGCGAGGATTCGAGCGGCTGCCGGGCTCGACGCAGCGCAAGTGATCCTCGGTCACTCCAACGCTTCGACCACGGAAATCTACGCGAGCATCGACGACAACAAGGCACGCGCTCTCGTCCGAATTCTCGGCTAGCAGCTTATGAATTCTCCGCGTCGCTCCTCACTGGACATCGTGTCCAGTGAGGGCGCACTGCCGGTCCATGCTTGACGATGCATGGGATCGCGCTACCTTCTACGCACGTGCTCGGGGAAGTACCTCGACGCGCCACCCGAAGCCAGCGGTTTCGGCATTCACCACTGAAAACGCGCCCAGCGACCAGACGACTAACCCAACGGGAGCATCGCTAATCCGAGGGTCGATGGGCAGTGAACCGCCTCGCGCGAGCGTGGCGGCAGGTGATTGCCATGATCGACCCCGTCGCAGAGACGTTGGTCCCGTTGTGCAAGGCTGCGAAGCTACTCCCGTCCAGCCGCAAGTCCGAAGGTCAGCACGTATCCACGCTGCACAGGTGGGCTCGAAAGGGCCTGCGTGGTGTTCGACTCGAAGTGATTCGGATCGGTGGAACCACTTGCACGAGTCGAGAGGCGTTGGGCCGGTTCTTCGCGGCACTGTCTCCCGATGAGTTTCACGCTCCGCAATCCGCGCTGCAACTCCGGAGCAATCAAACGCAGCAGGTGCTGCGGGATGCTGGGCTGACAGAGCCTCCGCGAGATCGCCAGCGACGATCCGCAGCGAGAGCGGAGGAGGCGAGCGCTACTGCGTCGAAGCGATCGGATTGTCGGGCACGCGACAACGACGCATCGCAACCCTCCACCCGTCAGCGGCCCGATCGGAAGTGAACCGCGTGGCCTGTGCGTCAACGACGCGCAAGCGATGCAGTTCCAAGAGTCCGATGGCTACCGGCAAGCGCCGCGCGTCAACGGTGGGAGCGTGTTGGCGTAACGTTCTTTCT
>JBGATX010000029.1:0-1016 GCA_044228975.1 Planctomycetota bacterium
GAGGGCGAAGATGGGCGCACAGGCACGATTCGGATTCATGAGGCGCGGAGGAAGGCGACCAAGAGCCGGGCGCAAGCGGATGGGGGAGCTGGGACGAGTGGCGCACGCTCCGCGTGCACGACTCTCGGCGCGAACGCCGGTGCACGTCACGTTGCGACTGGCCCCGAGGTTGCCGAGCCTGCGCGCGCGAAGGAACCATCGACACGTGCTCGAGTGCCTGACCGCCGCATCGCGGGCTGGCTTCCGCGTCGTGCACTACGTCGCGCTTTCGAACCATCTTCACATCGTGTGCGAGGCGAACGACACGAGCGCTATGTCGCGCGGCATTCAAGGCCTGTGCGTGAGGATCGCGCGTGGATTGAATCGGATCTGGCGACGCCACGGATCCGTGTTCGACGATCGCTTTCACGCGCGGCAACTGCGCACGCCGCGCGAGGTCCGCAGCGCGCTGAACTACGTCTTGCAGAATGCCGTCAAGCACGGCGTCGCTCTGCAGGACGGTGTGGATCCCTTCTCCTCTGCGCGCTGGTTCGACGGTTGGAAGAGTGCGATCGAGAGCACCTTCGGGCCCGCGAATCCGCTTCAGGCCGCTCGAACCTGGCTGCTGCGAGTCGGATGGAGACGCTGGGGGCTCCTTCATCCGGCCGAAGGCTGATGCCTGCGAGCGGGTTGATCCGGCTGTGCCGGCGATCCGGGGAATCTCCGTCGAAACAAGTTCCTCGGCGTGATCTCGGGCGAGCGATACCTTCAACTCGAGCTCGGCGTTCGAGAGGGTCTGGACGCTCTGACCTGCGCGCACCTCGGACTGAAACTTCGAGGGACGCCGATGTTCACGCGCTCGGCGCGAACTGCAGCTCGTGCAGGCGCGCGTAGATCCCGCCCTTTTCCATCAACTCGTCGTGCGTGCCTCGTTCGCGCAGGCGGCCTTTGTGCATGACGAGGATCTGGTCGGCGCGGCGCACGGTCGAGAGGCGGTGGGCGACGACCAGGGCGCTCTTGGCCGTAAGGAGCTCGCG
>JBGATX010000029.1:1079-44375 GCA_044228975.1 Planctomycetota bacterium
TGGACTCGGTGCCGGAATCGACCGAGGCGGTAGCTTCGTCGAGGATCACGATCTTGGGCGAGCCGGCGAGGGCGCGGGCGATTGCGAGCAGTTGGCGCTCGCCGGTCGAGAACGTGGCGCCGCGTTCGGCGACGTGCGACGCGAGGCCTAGCGGCAGGCGCGCGATGACCTCGTCCGCGCGCGACGCTTCGAGGGCTTCCTCCAGCGCTTCATCGCTCACTTCGTCGCGATCCATCACGAGGTTCTCCTCGATCGTGCCCGCGAAGAGAAAATCCTCCTGCAGCACGAGCCCGAAGTTCTTGCGCAGGTCGGCGAGATCGAGCTCGCGCAGATCGACGCCGTCGAGCGTGATGCGGCCGCTCGTCGGATCGTAGAAACGCAGGAGCAGGTTCACGATCGTCGACTTGCCGGCGCCCGTCGCGCCGACGACCGCGACCGTGTGACCGGGCTTGATCTCGAACGACACGTCGGAGAGGACCTCGACGCTGCCGTCGTAGCTGAACGAGACGTTCTCGAAGCGCAGGTGGCCCGTGAGGCGGCTCGGCGGCAGCCTCGTCGGACCGTTCGGGACGACCGACTTCGTGTCGAGCACCTGGAAAATGCGCTCCGACGACGCGAATGCGCTCTGCAATACGTTGTAGCGCTCGCCCAGTTCGCGGATCGGCGAGACGAGCATCGCGACGTAGAACCAGAACTGGATGAACTCGCCGTAGGTCATCTCGCCGCGAGAGATACCGATGCCACCGACCCACAAGGTCGAACCTTGGATCAGGCTCACCGCGAAATCGATCGCGGGGAAAAACAGCGCGAAGAGGAAGATCGTGCGCAGGTTCGCCTTCAGGTAGCTCGCGAGGTGCTCGGCGAAACGCGTCGAGACCTGACCCTCGCGCCGGAAGACCTGCACGACGCGGATGCCCTGCAGCACTTCCTGCAGGTACCCGTTCAAGCGCGACAGCCGGGCGCGCACCGTGCGATGGGCATTGCGCGCGCCGCCGCGGAACGCGATCGAGATGCCGATCAGGACCGGCGTGCCCGCGAGCACGACCAGCGCGAGCTTGGCGTCGAGCGTGAACAGGATGCCGAGCAGCGCCACGACCTTCAGGAGGTCGAAGAGCAGCACGATGATGCCCGACGTGAACATCTCGTTCAGGTTCTCGACGTCGCTCGTGACGCGCGTGACGAGCGCGCCCGTCGGCCGCCGATCGAAGAACGTGAGGTCGAGACGCTGGATGTGCGCGAACAGCTTCGCGCGCAGGTCGGCGATGACGACCTGGCCCGTGCGGTTCAGCTGCGCGACCTCGAGGTAGCGCAGCACGATCGACACGATCACGACGCCGACGTAGATCGCGACCCAGTTCCAGAACGAGTGCGTGTACGCCGAGACGTCGACCGACGGATCGGCGGCGCGAGCGTCGTGCGCCTGCATCACCGGCCCGTCGAGCGCGTGGCGCCAGACCCACGGCCCGACGAGATCGAGCGCGAACAGGGTCGCGAGCACGAGGAAGCTCGCCACGAAGTGCCCCGCGTGCGGCCGCGCGAACGTCGCCAGGCGCTTGAGGATCGAGCTGTCCCACGCCTTCGAAGCGACGACGTCGTCATCCTGGACGTCGTCCTTCTTCGTTCGCGCGCGCGCTCCCTTCGACGGTTCGGCCATGGTCAGAGCGTCTGCAGCTCCTGCGAAGCTTGCTGGCGGCGCCACGTGTCGCGATACCAGCCCGGGCGCGCGATGAGCTCGCTGTGCGTGCCCTGGGTCTCGACTTCGCCGCGACGCGAGAGCACGAGGATTCGATCGGCGTGCGCCACGCTCGACAGTCGATGCGCGGCGACGATCACGGTGCGCGTGCTGCCCGCGCGGCGCAGATTCGCGAGCAGGCGCGCCTCGGTCTCCGTGTCGACCGCCGAGAGCGCGTCGTCGAGGATCAGGATGCGCGGATCGCGGGCGAGCGCGCGCGCGATGCACGTGCGCTGGCGCTGGCCGCCGGACAGCGTGACGCCGCGCTCGCCCACGAGCTGGTCGTAGCCGTCGGGGAACGTCGCGATCTCCTCGCGCATGCGCACGAGGTCGACGAGCTCCTCGAGGCGCTGCTGCGTGAGCTCGTGATCGACGCCGAACGACACGTTGTCGCGGTAGGGCTCGGAGAAGAGGAAGCTGTCCTGCGGCACGTAACCGAGCGCACCGCGCAGCGTCGCGAGCGAGAGCTCCTTCACCGGCACGCCGTCGAGCTCGATGCGCCCGTCGGCGTCGAACAAGCGACCGAGGCACAGGAGCAACGTGCTCTTGCCCGAACCCGTCGGCCCGACGATGCCGAGCACCGAACCCGCGGGAACGGCGACGTTCACGCCGTGGATCGCGGGTCGATCGGTCCCCGCGTAGGTGTAGCCGACGTCGATCAGGCGCAGGTGGCCGCGCACGGGATCGAGCGTGCGCGCCTCTGCGAGCTCGACGATCTCCGAGCGCTCGGCGAAGAGCTCGTCCATGCGTTTCGCGCTCGCCAGCGCGCGCGGATACATGCCCGCGATCCAGCCAAGCGCGATGATCGGCCAGAAGACCTTGAACGTCAGGTCGATGAACTTGAACAGGTCGCCGACGGCGAGCGTGCGATCGATCATCGCCAGGCCCCCGACGATCAGGATCACGACGAAGGTGAAGTCGTTCGCCGCGTGCGTGAGCGCGTGCGTCAACCCGCGCGAGTGCCCGAGGCGGATCTGGTTCTCGCGGTTGCGCTGCGCCGCCTGGTCGAAGCGCGCGATCTGCTGGTCCTCGCGACCGTAGCCCTTGACGACGCGGATGCCGGAGAAGCTCTCCTGCGCGCGGCTCGAGATGTCGGCGATCGATTCCTGCACCGCCTCGGACCACTTGTGGAGGCGCGGCGTGAAGGCCTTCATGCCCAGGCCCATCAGGATCAAGGGCAGCGCCATCGTCGCGGCGAGCGGCGCGTTGAGCGTCGCGAGCAGCACCATCGACGCCGGCACCATGACCACCGCGCCGAGCGTGTACATCACGCCCGGCCCGAGGAACATGCGCACGTTCTCGACGTCGTTCGTCAGGCGGCTGACGACGTCACCGGAGCGCGACCTGGCGTGGAAGCGGAACGAGAGGTGCGTGAGCTGGTCGAACAGCTCCTGCTTCAGCTCGTTCTCGACGTAGCGCGACACGGCGACGATCCACCAGCGCTGCAAGTAGCGGAAGACGCCCTTGAAGACCGCCAGGCCGAGGATCGTCCAGAAGAGACCGGCGAGGAACTGCGCGTCGCTGCCCTGGCGCAACTTGTCGAGCGCGTTGCCGATGACGATCGTCGTCGCCACGTCGGCGAGCTGCGCCAGCGGGATGCACAGGAAGCCGGGGATGAGCGCGCGCTTGTGCCGCAGGAAGCGGCCGAAGTAGCGCCAGAGAATGCGCACGACCTACTTGGCCTTCCCCGACTCCGCCGGAGCAGCGCTCGGCGCCGGACGGGCGAGCGTGATGCGCGTGAGCAAGCCGTCGAGCACCGCCGCGAGCTCCTTCTCGCCGCGTTTCGCCGCCGCGCGCAAGCTCGGGAAGCTCTCCGAGCCGTAGCCGTCCTCGAGGCCCGGCGCCCACAGATCGTTCGTGAACCACGGACGCGCGGGCAGTCCCTGCGCGAGCCGCAAGGCCGGATAGAAACGGAACCGCGCGCGCGAGCTCTCGTCCACCGCGGCGAGCTCGTCGGCCTGGATCGAGAGCGCCGTGGCGACCTGGTTCAGCGCGCGCGCGAGCGGTTCGTCGCTCTTCGCAAGCTTGTCGCGCTCGCGTCCGGCGATCGTCGCCAGGCTGCGCGCGGCCTCGACGGGATCGACGAGCGTGTGCGTACGCGCGGCGGAGTCCGCGAACTCGCTCAACAGGTCGGCGAAGAGCCGGCCGCAGAGCTCGTGACCGACGAAACCCGGATCGATGAAGCGCTCGACGAACTCGAAGTCGTCGAAGGTCGTGTGGTACTGGCCGCCCTGGCTGCCGCCGAAGCCCACCTCGAGCGACGGCACGCCGACGTGGTGAACGAACACTGCGAAATCGGAGCCCGAGCCGGGCAGCGAGAGCTCCGGCTCGCGCGGCGCATCCTTCTCGTCCTTGCCGCCGCGCTCGGCCCCGCGCCACTCGTCCCACAGATTCGCCGGCGCGACGCCGTCGGCGCGCGGAGCGGCGGCAACGCGCTCGAGCACGCGCTTCAACGCGCCGAGCATCCCCGGCGTGCCGCCCGCGCCGCTGAAGCGCGTGCCGTTCACGGCGGTGTCGGCGTTCAGGTAGACGAGCGCGTGCTCGCGCAGCCAGCTCGCGTTGGCCTCGCCCCACTCCGTGCTGCCGATCAGGCCGAATTCCTCGGCGTCCCAGAAGCACAGCATCAGGGACGAAGCGGGCTTCCAGCCTTGCCTGACGCGCTCGCCGAGATGCTGCGCGGCGCGCAGCAACGCGACCGTGCCGGCTCCGTCGTCGTTCGCGCCGCGCACCCAGGCATCGCGATGGGCGCCGGCGATGACGCTGTCCTCGCTCGCGCCCGGCAGGCGCGCGATGACGTTCACGATGGTGCGCAGCGAGCGCGGCATGTCGAGCGAGAGCGCGACCTCCGCGGGACCGGGGCCGAGCTTCTCCTGCGTCTCGATCTCTACTTGCTTCTCGTCCTTCGTCTCCTTGCGCTTCACCTTCACGAGCGCGAGGCGATCGAGCAGCAGTCGCGCTTCCGCCGAGCCCATCGGCAGGCACGGGATGCGCGGCAGCGCGTCGGAGAGCTGCTCGCCGCGCGTGCGCTTCTCGTCGTTTCCGGCGGGCGCGCCCGGCGCCGGCGAAGCCCAGCCCGGCGTCGACGGATCGCCGGGGACGTGCGCGATGCCGAGGATCGAGCCGCGCTGCGCGTCGTCGTCGGGCTTCCATGGACCCTGCGGCCACGTCGCGCCCTTCTCGGGTCCGTCGGAGCTCGGATCGCTGAAGAGCAGCACCGCCGCGCAACCGAACTCGGTCGCGAGGTCGACCTTGATGCCGCGGTAGCAACGGCCGTAGCGCACGAGCGCGACCTTGCCCGCGAGCTCGACACCCGCGGCCTTCAAGCGTTCGAAGTCGGCGCGCGTGCCGAAGCCCGCGTCGATCACCGGCGCGCGCAACGATCCGCTGGCCGACCAGGCATTGAACTTGGGCACGTCGCCGGGCGGGATGGCGTCGGGATCGAAGTGCTCGATCCGATGGGAGAGCGAACGCTGCGACGGCGCTCGTCGAGCGTCTTGCGTCGCGTCGCGCGCGCTCTCGAAGAGCTCGATCTCGATCGACTTGGGGTACGAGAGCAGCACCTCGCGCTCGTCGAGCTCGACCTTCCAGCCCGCCTCCTCGAGGCGGCGCTTGACGATCTCCGCGCCGACGCGCGAGCCGATCGTGCCGGCGAGTCGCGGCTGGGCCGTCAGCTCGCGCAAGAGCTCGCGCGAGGGCGGAGAGGTCGCGCTCGGCGCGCCGGCGGGCGCGGGTGGCGAGCGCTCGGCGTTCTGCGCCGCAGGGAGTCGCGCGCCGAGCGCGCAGGCGAGGACGACGAGAAGGGCGGAGCGTGTGACGTGGTGGTGCACGCGCAGAGAATACTGAAGGAACCAGGGCGCGTCTCGCGGGTCCCGGCCGGCACAGATGCATCCGCGCCGCGTTCCTGCGAGACTGTCCGGCTCGCGCATGGCCCGACCGCTCCTGTTCGACGCCGTCGTCTTCGATCTCGATGGAACGCTGGTCGCGACCGACCGCTTCTGGGTCGACGCGGCGCGCGTGGGCGCGCGACGAGCGTTCGCGGAGCTCGGGCTCGAGCGCTCGATGCCCAGCGCCGAGGAATGGATGAGCGTCGTCGGCCTGCCGCTCGCCCACGGCTTCGAGCTCGTGTTCCCCGATCTCCAGCCGGCGCAACGCGCGCGCGTGCTCGCCTGCTGCGTCGAGGAGGAAGAGCGCGCGCTGCGCGCCGGACGTGCGGCGCTCCTGCCGGGCGTGCTCGAGACGCTCGACGAGCTGCGCGCGCGCGGCGTCAAGATCGGCATCGCCAGCAATTGCGGCCAGGGCTACCTCGATTCGATGCTCAACGAGCTCGGCATCGCGCGCTGGGCGCATGCCGCGCGCTGTCTCGACACGCCGCGCATGCGCAACAAGGCGACGATGGTGCACGACCTTCTCACGACCTTCGCCACGCGCGCGGCGGTGATGGTCGGCGATCGACTCACGGATCGCGACGCGGCCTGGGAGAACGGCCTGGCGCACGTGCACTTCGCTCGCGGTTTCGCCGCGGCGGGGGAGACGGTCGAGGCGGAAGCGGTGATCGAGAGCATGGCCGACCTCGTGGCGCTGCTCGAGCGGCGCACGAGCTGGATCGAGACCGCGCTGAGCTCGCTGGGCTGCTTCGGGAGCGCCGCGCCGCGCGCGCTCGCCGTCACCGGACACTCGGGCAGCGGGAAATCGCTCTTCGCGCGGGATGTCGGCCGGCTGCTCGAGCAGCGCGGAAAGCGCGCCGCCCTCGTGCCCTTCGACGCCTTCCTGCGCGAGTCGGCGCCGGAGTTCGACCTCTCGCGCACGGCCTTCGTCACGGCCGAGCACGCGCTCGACCACGTGCGCGCGGCCTTCGACGTCGACGCGCTCGTGTCGAGCGTGCTCGAGCCTCATGCGCGCGGGATTGCGGCACGCGTGCGCTCGCGCAACCGCGAGATCGAGGTGCCGGGAGACGCGACGCTGATCGTCGAGGGCTTGTTCCTGCTCCATCCGGATCTGCGCCGGCATTTCGGGCGCGCGATCCACCTCGAGGTCGACGAGACGATCGGCCTGCGCCGCATCGCGGGTCGCGAGGCCTGGACGCGCGGCGCCGAGAGCGTGCTCGTCGTGCGCCGGCACCATCTGCCGACGCAGCGCGCCTTCGACGAGCGCTGTCCGCCGCGCGAGCTCGCCGATCTCGTGCTCGACGCGTCGAACGCGCTCGGGAGCGGCTGACCGGCGCCGTGCCTTCTTCCGTTCCGGAGGAGCTTCCATGCGGATCCTGATCGTCGCGTTCGTGGCGCTGCTCGCCGGCGTCGTCGCGGGTTGGTGGGCGCACGCGGTGCTGGCGGAGACGCCGACGCGCGCGCGATCCTCGGAGGCCGTCGACGTGCGAGCCGTCGGCGCGACGCGGGCTCCTGAACTTGCGCACCCCGATCCCGATGCGAAGGAGAGCGCGGCGGCTCCCGCGGTGACGGCGACGGAGACGGTGCGCACGGAGGCAGCCGGGCTGATCTCCGCCGCCCTGCGCCAGTACGCTCTCGACGAGCTGCGCGCGGGCTGGGCGGAGCTGCGCAAGGATCCGATGCCGGACAGCGTGGTGGACGCGGGCTACGCGCGTTTCGAAGAGCGCTTGAAGGCGCTCCCACGCGAGATCGGACGCGAGCTGGGCGAGCAGCAGACGTCGAAAGACACGCTCGCCGGAGACGACGTGCTCGCGATCGTGCAGACTCTGCACGAGACCGAACTCGGCCCGCAGCCGCAGCTCGTGCGCGATCGGAAGCGCTTCGAGAAGTTCTTCGAATGTGCCGCGGGCCCGGCGATCGAGGGTGCGCGCACCGTTTCGGAGCCGTGCGGCCCGTTCGCAGACGGCACGCGCATCGTGTTCCCTCCAGGCGTGTACTCGTTGCAGAGCCTGAGCCGCTGTCTGGAATCCGCCAAGCCCGTGGCGCGTTGCATCGCGATCCAGGGCGCGGGGATGGACCAGACGCTCTTCGTCGACGCGCGCTTGTCGGCGCGCGCAGGGTTGCAACGACTCATGATCCGGGACTGCACCTTCCACGGCCTCGACGCGCTCGACGCGCGCAGCGGTGCGAACGCGATCGAGCTGGAGCGCGTGCGGTTCGTCGGCTTCGACGTCGGCGCGGGCTCGTCGAATCCACTCCGCTCGAGTGCCGGCGTCGCGCTGCACTTGATCGCCTGCCGCATCGAGGGTGGGTACGGCCGACATCCGGGCGGGGGCAACCTGTTCGACTTTCGCACGAACGGAGTCCTCGCCCGCTTCGATCGCTGCGAACTGTCGGGTCTGTCGCTGCCGATGCACTGGTTGCGATCGGGCGCGACGGTGCTGTTCGCCGACTGTCGATTGACCGACATGTTCGACCGCGAGCTGCTCGCCAACGATGCGAGCGGCCGGTTGACCTTCGAGCGCTGCCAGATCGAAATGCACGCGAAGGACTCCGGCGGGCCCGCGCAGCGCGACCTGAACGAGCTCTTCCCCGACTGGCAGAAGCGCCTCGTGCGCTGAGCGATGCCGTTGCGACCGAGCGCCGCGTCCGCAAGAGCGACGTCGGCGTGCGCGACGCCATGACCGTCACGCGGTGAGTGCGGCGCGTGATCGCTGGCGCAAGAGGACGTGTCGATCGAAGACGCCGAGATTCACGCGTCGCCGCGCCGTGGTTCATCGCGATGCGGGATCGAGAGGCGGCCGACGGCTCGATGGACCGAGAGCTCGCGCTCCTGCGACTTGGACGAGCGGAGATCGCTCGTCGGGATCGTCTGGCGGAGAGGACGACGCGAAGCGCATCTCGAACCACGGCGACCGGCGTTCAGCTCGATCCACCGGGCACCTCGGTGATGCGAATGCGGCCATGCCGTCGCCAGCCGACCGTCAACAACCACGAGCGTGCGGGCCGGACCGGCAGCGAGTGCGGGGCGGGTGAGCGAGTCTTCGTCGATGACGCCTCGTGCCAGCCATCGAACGCGACTCCCGAGGAGTACGAATCGACTCCGAGCAGCCGGAGTCCGTGCTTGCGCGCGTTGTTCAGCACGTACGCGAGCGCGTAGCGCACCTCGCGCGGCGTGCGCAGCACTCGTGAGTGGAAACGATCGGCGAAGACGCGTCCCGCGAGCTTCCACATGCGGTTCAGGCCGCGCGCGATGCTCACGCACAATCCCTGCATGCGACGCGCGAGCGTCTGCGCGTCGCGCGTCTCGACGAGCGCGTGGATGTGGTTGGACTGGATCGAGAAATGGACGAGACGCATCCCCGAGCGATCGCCGCTCGCCCGGAACGCGTGATGGAGCAAATTCCTCACGCGTGCGCAGCGCAAGCTCGGTCGACCGCCGACGAGCTTCATCGTCACGAGCACGGGAGAGCGCGCATCCAGTCCGGGCCGCTTCGCATGCGACACGAGCGCACGCTCGCCCTTCGGCTTGCGACCAGCTCCACGCCGTGCGCCACCTCGACGTTCGAACGTGAGTTGCCGCATTCGCGGCTCCTTGCTTCGCGACGTTGCGATCGATGCCTCCCATGCAAAGACGCTCGTGCGTCGAGCCGGTGGCGGAACTTCTCGCGAAAACAAACTTCCACGCTCCGGCGCATGAATTGGCAGGAATCACAACGGGGAATTTCGTGCCTCAATTCGATTCGGCGCATTTCGTCGCGCGAGTGTCTCGCCGCCACAGCGGCGACTCTTGAGCAACGAGCATTTCGCGCTCTCCGTTCGATTCCGGCGAGCGCGGTCCAGCGTCGCAAGGCGGACGGCGAGGCACCTCGCCGCGCGGGGTCTTCTTCGTCGCACCGGATGGATCCGAGTCCGGCGGACGACCGACTCCACGGCGCCCGCGGTCCTCGACGACGCTCGGTCGTCAATGGGCGTGCGAGAGCCAGGTTGAATTGGCTCAGATCGCAGTCCCGTTCTGCGTCGTCATCCGACTCGCACGCTCCGTTCACCACTGAGGACTGTGCCCGACGAGCGACGCGGACTCTTGGACCCGATGCGCGCAGTTCAGCGGATGAGCTTCACCTCACAGCCAGCGTGCGACCTCGCCCTCCTTCGCCCGCCGCGGGCCGACGACTGGGACGAGCGAGCGGCCTGGTTCCCTCGCGGCTTCGGGCGGTGACCTCATGGCCTTCGCGAACGTCTGGCGACATGCGCCGTCCGCGAGCCGGCGCTGGGGGCCTGAGGCCGCCGCTCGAGGGGCGCTGCTGAATCGGCGCAGATCGGGCGACCCTGTGGATCTGGCGCACGCATGTTCGTGCGTCGCCCGCCGCATCGCTCGATCCAATCGGTGCGGCGCGGGCCGTGCCCGAATCTCGACGTTCGCGAAGCCCGTGGATCGATTCGGCGCAGCTCGCGCCCGAGTCATCGCTCAGCGCGCCAGCTCCCCGCGCTTCTCGCCGTCGACGTAGACGCCATCGGAGCGGATCTCGACGCGCGCATTCGCGGGCAGCGTGCCGAAACTGCGCGCGCCGATCGTCAGCTCGGCGTGCTCGATCACCAGCAGCTCCGCGCCGACGCGGATCTCCGAACGCGAGACGCCGTCGAAGGTGGAGCTCGTCACGGTCAACGGCAGCTCCGTTTTCAGCACCACGTCGATCCGCGAGTCCCCTTCGGCGACCGTCACATGGCTCTCGCCCGCGTTCGAGACGACGACGGTGCTCGAGCTGGTCGAAGGCGGGTGCTTCGACGGACGACATGCGACCAGCAGGACGATCAGAGCCAGGGCGACCTTCATGTGCGCCGAATCTACCGCCGCGCGCGCCGGAGCGCGCGGCGTTCACCCGCCGAGGAGCACGCGGGGCCCTGTCGCGCGTCGAATCGAGGGCCTCGTGGCGCTCGTGCGGCGCTGTGTGCAGTAGCCTGACGGCTCTGCCGATGCCGCGCGTCCTGGTCTGGCTGCGCGGCGCCACGGAATCCCTCACGATGCGCCTCCTCACCCTCTCGATCCTCCTCACTACTCCGCTCTTCGTTGCGCCTCCGGCACAGAAGCCCGACCTCGCGGCGACGCCCGCGACGACGAACACGCTGCGCGCCGCCGATCTCGCGTGGATGAGCGGCGATTGGGAAACCACCGACGGCAAGACGCAGATCGACGAGCACTGGACCCACGTCGCCGGCGGTTCGCTCTTCGGCACGAGTCGCGTCGTCGTCGGCGAGAAGACGGTGTTCTTCGAGTTCCTGCGCATCGAGACGCGCGCCGAAGGCGTGTTCTACGTCGCGCAGCCGCGCGGCGGAGCTCCGACGGACTTCAAGCTCGTGCGCATCGACGGTTCGTCGGCGGTGTTCGAGAATCCCGCGCACGACTTTCCCAAGCGCATCCGCTACGAGCGCGACGCGGATGCGGGTCTCGTGGCGCGCATCGAAGGGGACGGCAGCGAGACGGAGCGGCCGAGGACGTTCGCCTTCCGGCGCCGCGCAGCACGCTGACGGTCGAGTGAGCCTGGCGCCGCAGGTCGAGCGGCGCTCCGGCGCAAGTGCATGAACGGATCCGCGTGTCGGTGGAGTCGCCGCACCGCGCGGCGAGACGCGCGTGCCGGACGTTCGTGAAGCGCGCAGCTCGCGTCGCGGCGGGGCGTCCGTCCCGGATCGCGAGTCCATCGGCGCCGGGCGGCGTGCATGTCGAGTGCTGCGCGACGCGCTGCGGACGCCGCGGTCGGCAGAGTGCGCAGCAAGTTGGAGCGTGCCGCCAGTCGATGAGGGCGAGCGCGTGTCCCCGCCGCCGGCTCCCCCGCCCGCGCCGCTCGTGGACCGGAAAGTCCCGCCTCGAATGGATCGTCCGTCCACCCTGCTCCGACTCTCCCCGCACGGTCCGGCGAGCGCGCAGGACCTGACCGAGCTCTCGCTCGAGGAGCTCATGAACGTCGAGGTGCAGGTGACCTCGGCCGCGCGCCACGCCCAGCCGCTCTCGAAGACTCCCGCGGCGATCTTCGTGCTGACGGCGGAGGACATCCGCCGTTCCGGCGCGACTTCGATCCCCGAGCTCCTGCGTTTCGTTCCGGGCGTCACGGTCGCGCGCCTGGACTCCAACCGCTGGGCGGTCAGCGTGCGCGGATTCGCGGAGCAGTTCGCGAACAAGCTGCTCGTGCTCGTCGACGGCCGCAGCGTGTACACGCCGCTCTTCTCCGGCGTGTGGTGGGACGCGCTCGACGTTCCGATCTTGGACGTGGAGCGCATCGAGGTGATCCGCGGACCCGGCGGCGCGCTGTGGGGAGCCAACGCCGTCAACGGGATCATCAACGTGATCACGAAGACCGCGGCGGAGACGCAGGGCACCAAGGTGACCAGCGTGGTCGGCAGCGAGGAGCAGATCGGCTACGTGCGCCAGGGCGGGAGCTTTGCTTCGGGGAACTGGCGCGTGTGGGCCAAGTACGCCGACCGCGATTCGCTGCGCAATGCCGCGGACGACGGCGACGGCGGCGACACGTGGGATCTCGCGCACGCCGGAGGCCGCGTCGATTTCGCTCCGACGGAGCGCGACGAATGGACGCTGTCGGCGGACGCGTACCGCGGGGCGATCGACAACACGATCGAGGCGGCCGAGCCGACGGCGCCGTTCGTCACCAGCGGGAGCCACCGCAGCGATCTCGTCGGCGGCGGCCTGCGGACGCGCTGGTCGCGCCGGCTCGGCGAGCGCTCGGACTTCGCGCTGCAAGCGTTCGTCGAGTACTCCGATCGCGAGGTCGACATCTTCACCGAGCGGCGCACGACCGGCGACGTCGACTTCCAATACCGCCTGCCGCTCTCCGACGCGCAGGACTTCCTGTGGGGCGTCGCGGCGCGCCTCTCGTACGCCGACACGACGGATACGCCTCAGATCGCCTGGCGCGACAACCATCGCACCGACACGCGCGTGAGCGCCTTCGCGCAGGACGAGATCGAGCTGCAGCCCGAGCGCTGGAAGCTGACGGCCGGCGCCAAGCTCGAGCACGAGGACGCGAGCGGAGTCAGCGTCCAGCCGAGCCTGCGCCTGCTCTACACGCCCGACGAACACCAGACCTGGTGGACTTCGCTCTCGCGCGCCGTGCGCACTCCGTCGCAAGCCGAGCAGGACGTGACCGTGCTGCAGGCCTACGTTCCCGGCCTCCCCAACCAGGCGATCGTGCTGCAAGGCGATCCGGCGCTCGATGCGGAGACGCTCGACGCGGTCGAGCTCGGCTACCGCGTGCGGCCCAGCGAGAGCGTGGGGATCGACGTCGCGGCCTTCTACAACCGCTACCAGGATCTGATCCTCTACGAGCCGGGCACGCCGTTCCTCTCGGGTGGCGACCTGATCGTGCCATTGGTCGCGGAGAACCGACTCTCTGCCGATTCGTACGGCTTCGAACTGTCGGTCGACTGGGCCGCGCGCGAGGACACGCGCCTCTCGGCGTCGTGGAGCAACCAGCAGATCCAGATCGACGACCACGGCTCCGCGGCACCGAACGCGCACGAGACGGAGGGACAGCAGCCCGAGAACCAGTACCGCCTGCGCGTGCAGCGCGACCTCGGCGATCGTCTCGACACGGATGCCACGCTCTACTACGTCGACCGGCTGCCCACCGGCGACATCGACCACTACTGGCGCCTGGACGCGCGCCTGGAATACCGCCCCGACGCGCAGCGCAGCTTCGCGATCGGCGTGCAGAACCTCTTCCACGACGGCGAGCCCGAGTTCGCGCCGGGACTGTTCAGTCCGTCGAGCTCGATGCAGTCGGCGTTCTACTTCCGCCTGTCGTGGAGCTTCTGAGAGAGCGCAGTGAGCTCGTTCCCCACGCACGTTCGCACCCGCCGCCCGCGTTGGCGCGCGGTCGCGTTGCTCGCCGCCGCGGCGCTCGCGCTGCTCGCCGCGGGACTGCAGGCGCGCACGTCGTTCGCGCGGCGCGCGTGCGCGGTGGTGTCGGCGGAACCGACGGACGAGTACTCGGTGAAGGCGGCCTTCCTCTACAACTTCGCGCGCTACGTGAAATGGCCCGACACCGCGTTCCGCAATGCGGAGGCACCGTTGGTGATCGCCGTCGTGGGCAAGGATCCCTTCGGTGCGGTGCTCGACGCCGCGCTCAAGGACAAGCGCGCCGGCGCGCGCCGCATCGCCGTCCAGCGCTTCGATTCGATCGCGACGCTCGGCGCGTGTCACCTGCTCTTCGTCGCTCCGGGCGTGGAGTCGGAGCTCGCGAAGATCCAGGCCTGCTACGACTCCAAACCCGTGCTGCTCGTCGCGGACACCATCGCCGCGGTCGAGGCGGGAGCGCAGGTCGGGTTCTTCGTCGAGAAGTCCAAGGTGCGCTTCGCGATCAACCCGCAGGCGGTGAAGGCGGCGCAGCTGCAGGTCGGTTCCGAGCTGCTCAAGCTGGCCAGGATCGTCGACAAGCGCCCCGCGGAGCCGGTGCGATGAGGTTCTGGACGATCACCTCGATCGCGCAGCGCCTGACCTGGATCATCATGGCCAGCGCGAGCGCCGCGCTGCTGCTCGCCGCGGGCATCTTCGCGGTGTACGACTGGACGACCGCGCGCGCGGAGCTCTCGAGCACGCTGCGCGTCGCCGGACAGACCGTCGGCGCCAGCGTGCGCTCGGCGCTGGAGTTCGACGACCAGGAGTTCGCCGACGAGACGCTGCGCGTGCTCGAGACCCAGTCGAGTGTCGTCTGCGCCGCGATCTACGACCGGCACGGGCGGCGGTTCGCCGCGTGGCAACCCGCCGGCGATCGCGCAACGAGCCCGCCCGAACGAATCGACGAGCTCGATCTCGAGCCCGTCGGCGCCGACCCGAGGCGCAGCGACACGATCCACGTGTGCGTGCCGATCGAGCGCGGCGGCGAGTGCCTCGGCGCGGTCTACGTCGAGAGCGATCTGTCGCCCGTGGTCGCGCGGGCCGAGCGCCTGGCGTGGATCCTGATCGCCGTGCTCGTGTCGTGCCTGGGCGCCTCGTTCGTGATCGCGCGCCGGCTGCAGCGCAGGATCTCCGCGCCGATCGTCCAGATCTCGCGCGCGGCCAAGAGCGTCTCGGCGACCAAGGACTACAGCGTGCGCGCGCGCAAGACGACGCAGGACGAGATCGGGGAGCTGAGCGATTCGTTCAACCACATGCTCGAGGAGATCCAGTCGCGCGACCGCCAGCTCGCGGCGCACGGCGAGTTGCTCGAGTGGGAGGTGCGCCGGCGCACCGGCGAGCTGGTCGAGGTCAACGACCAGCTGCGGCGCTCGATGGAGGAGGCCAACGCGGCGACGCTGGCCAAGTCGCAGTTCCTGGCCAACATGAGCCACGAGATCCGCACGCCGATGAACGGCGTGATCGGGATGACGACGCTGCTCCTCGACACGCAGCTCGACCTCGAGCAGCGCGGCATCGCCGGCACGGTGCTGTCGTCGGCCGAAGCGCTGCTGGTCCTGCTCAACGACATCCTCGACTTCTCCAAGATCGAGGCCGGACGCATGGAGCTCGAGTCGATCGACTTCGACCTGCGCAACCTGATCGAGGAGAGCGTGCAGACCCTCGCGCATCGAGCCGAGGAGAAGCGCCTCGAGCTCGTCAGCCACGTGCCCGCCGAATTGCCGCCGCGCGTGCGCGGCGATCCGGCGCGCCTGCGGCAGGTGTTGCTCAACTTCACCGGCAACGCGCTCAAGTTCACCGAGACGGGCGAGGTCGTCGTCGACGTCGCGCTGCTCTCCGAGAGCGCGGAGCAGGTGGAGCTGCGGTTCTCCGTGCGCGACACCGGGATCGGGATCCCGAGCGAGCGCCTCGACCGTCTGTTCCACAGTTTCTCCCAGGTCGATGCTTCGACGACGCGCAAGTACGGGGGCACGGGGCTGGGACTCGCGATCTCCAAGCAGCTGGTCGGCCTGATGGGCGGGTCGGTCGGGGTGGAGAGCGTGGTCGGCCAGGGCTCGACCTTCTGGTTCCGCGTGCCGTTGCAGCGCGCGTCGAGCGCGCCGCCCGCCGCGCTGCCGCGCCGCATGCCGACGTTGCACGCGCTGATCGTCGACGACAATGCGACGAACCGCCGCGTGGTCGGCGAGTACCTGCGCGCCTGGGGATCGACCTCCGAAGCGGCCACGAGCGGTCGCGAGGCGCTCGAACTCCTGCTCGCCGCGCACGCCGCGGGGCGGAGATACGACGTCGTGCTCGTCGACTACCACATGCCCGAGATGGACGGCGAGTCCTTCGCGCGCGAGGTGCGCGCGCGCGCCGAGTTCCGCGAGCTCCCGCTCGTGATGCTGACCTCGGTGGGCG
Organism: Planctomycetota bacterium; assembly: GCA_044228975.1. Taxonomy (GTDB): domain Bacteria; phylum Planctomycetota; class UBA1135; order UBA1135; genus JADJNY01. The sequence continues at coordinate 17,002 of JBGATX010000029.1, forward strand.
GAGTCGGCGAACTGAAGCGTCTCGAAGCCGCGGTCATCTCCGCGCACCTCGTCAAGCCCGTGCGCCACGCGCAGCTCTTCGATTGCCTCTCGACGCTGCTCGGCGGCGGAGCGGCGCAGTCCGTCCTGGCCAGCGCCGGCATGCTCACGGGGGCCAAGATCCGCGAGCTCCAACCGCTCTCGGGCGTGCGCATCCTGCTCGTGGAGGACAACCACGTGAACCAGCGCGTCGCCGTGGGTCTCTTGCCTGCGCTCGGCTACGACGCGAGGTAGCGAACGACGGTGTCGAAGCATCGCAAGCTCCTCGGCAAGGGCGTTCGGTCGTGCTCATGGACTGCCTGATGCCGGAGATGGACGATTCAAGCCACGCGAGGAGCTGCGCGGCACCGCCGATCATCGCCATGACCGCCAACGCGATGGCCGGAGATCGCGAACGCGGTGCCTGGCGGCCGGATGAACGATTACATCGCGGCGGTCACCAACTGCTCGTCCTGCGGGCCGCTCGAGGCTGCGACTCCTGGAGATCCTCGTGCCGCGCGAAGATCTCCAGGAGGCGTGGCGCCCGCGGCCGGCGCGCCAGCGCCGTGCGCCGCAGGCATCGTCGCGCTGGGGCGCGACTTCATCGGCGCACTGCGCCGTTCCGTGCTGCCGCGACCTCGCGCACCACCGCTTCGCCCGTGTGCCCCGTGTGCTTGGGTTGCGGGCCTTGGCCCGCGTTGAGAACCGCCCCGCGGGCCACGTCCGGGCCGATTCGCCGTGGAACGCGGAGTCGCGCGTGCGGAGGCCCGGCCCCGACCGTCGTCCTCCCGAGGGCGGCTCGCGACGGCCGGGAGCTCGTGCGGCAGGTCGAGGTCGTTGAGCCCCGCGCCGTCCTTGCGGTACAGTACTGCGTTCCGACGTCCTCTTTCGGTGCGGGTGCCAGCCTCCCGCCCGGTACTGCGATCTTCATGGAAGTCTCCCTGCCCCAACGCCTGCAGAAGTCCGTCTCCGGTTCGTTCCACAAGACCGCGCTGCTGCAGAAGCGCGTGCGAGAGCTGATCCGCGGCGCGGCACCCCTCGTCGAGACGCGCGAAGTGAACCCGATCAAGATCGCGTTCCTCGAGATGGAGCGCGGCGTGATCGAGCTCATCCCCGACGAGGAGTCGCAGTCGCAGCTCTGAGTCCGTGAACGCGCCCAAGCGCTGGGAGGAGCGCCTCGCTCGCCGCGGCGGCGCGCTCGAGCTCCTGCGCCTGCCCTCGAGCCTGTACGGAGCTCTCGTGCGCGCGCGGCGAGCGGCCTACGACCGCGGCTGGCTCGAGAGCCGGCGCGCGGGAGTCCCGGTGATCTGCGCCGGCAACCTGAGCGCGGGCGGAACGGGCAAGACGCCGATGGTCGCGTGGCTCGTGCGCGCGCTCGCCCAGCGCGGTTTCCGCCCTGGAATTCTCTCGCGCGGCTACGGCGCGGCGGCGGACGGGCGCAACGACGAGGCGCTGCTGCTCGAGCGCTCGTGTCCGTCGGTGCCGCACGTGCAGTCGCCCGATCGCGTCGCGGGAGCGCGCGAGCTCGTTTCGCGCGGCGTCGACGCGATCGTCCTCGACGACGGCTTCCAGCACCGGCGCCTCGCGCGCGACCTCGATCTCGTGCTCGTCGACGCGACGCGGCCGTGGGGACTGCCGGCGCAGGGCGGCGCGGCGCCCGTGCGCGCGCTGCTGCCGCGCGGTCTCTTGCGCGAGCCCCCCTCGTCGCTCGCGCGCGCGGACGCGCTGGTGATCACGCGCAGCGACGCGCTCGCGCCGCACGCGCTGGCGCAGCTCGAGCGCGAGCTGCACGCGCTCGCTCCCGCGTGCCCGATCCTGCTCGCGCGGCATCGCGCGCTGCGCCTCGTCGACGAGACGGGCGCGGAGCACGCGCTCGAGCGTCTGCGCGGCGCCGAGATCGCGCTCGCGAGCTCGATCGGCAACCCGCAGGCCCTTCGACGCAGCGTCGAGGAGCTCGGCGCGCGCGTCCTCGCGGAAGGGCGCTTCCCCGATCACCATCGCTACACGCGCGAGGAGGCGGCCGCGTTGAACGAGGGCGGGCGCACGCTCGTGACGACGACCAAGGACGCGGTCAAGCTCGCGCCGCTCGGAGCGCGTTTCCTCGCGCTCGAAGTCGAGCTCGAGATCGTGCGCGACGAGAGCGTGCTCGGTGCGCTGCTCGACGCACTGCCGCGCGCGGGCGAGACGCTCGCGCCGCTCGCGGCGCGGAGGAAGCTGCGTGACTGAGCGCGAGGCCGGGCTCGACGAGGGTGAAGCGCCCGCCGCGCCGCTCGCGCTGCCCGGCGGCCTGCGCACGGACTGGCCCGCGCCGCGCATCGGCGTCTACGGACGTCGCAACGATCTGGCGGCGCGCGCGCAAGCCGTGCTCACGATCGAGGCGCTCGACCTGCTCGGTCGCATGCCCGACGGAGCGCGCGCTCTCTTCGTGCGAGGCGTGGCGCGTCTCGCGCGGCTCGTCGATCGGCGTCACTCCGCGTACGCGCGCGAGTTCCTCCAGCAGGCGCTCGGCCGCCTCGAGCCGCGCGAGCTCGAGCAGCGCGTGCTCGCGGCGTGGCGCCACCTCGCGCACGTGACGATCGATTCCCACGCGTTCCAGCGCCGCGTGCCGGCCGCGACGCTGCGCGAGCACTACCGGATCGAGATCGGCGCCGACGCGCAGCGTCTGATGGCCGGGAAGCGCGGCGCGATCGTGGTCACGCCGCACATCGGCGACTGGGAGGCGGGCTCGGCGCTCCTGCCGTGGCTGGGTTTCGATCCGCTGTACGTCATCTCGCGCCCGCCGAAGAACCGGCCGCTCTCGGTGCACATGCAGGCGATCCGCGAGGCGCGCGGGCTGCGCGCGCTCCCGCGCCGCGGCGCGATGCGCCACGTTCCTGCGATCCTGCGCGCCGGCGGTTCGGTGGCGATGATGCTCGACCAGCGCGCGCGCCAGAATCCGGTCTACGCGCCGTTCTTCGGTCGCCGTGCGCGCTGCGATCGCAGCGCCGGCGTGCTCCTGAAGCGTCTCTCGGCTCCGATCGTCTTCGGCGCCTGCTATCGGACCGCGCGACCGTATCGATGGCATTTCGTCATGCCGCGCGTGATCTGGCCCGAGGAAGGACGCGCGCTCTCGGTCGAGCAGCTGGTCGAGCGCGTCAATCGCGAGATGGAGAGCCTGATCCTCGCCGCGCCCGAGCAGTACTTCTGGCTGCACGATCGCTACCGCGGCGGCGAGGACGATCTCCCCGCGCGACCGTAGGGCCGCGGCCGGCGCGCGGTCTCCTCGACCGCATGTTCGGGTTGCGAGCTTCGGCCCGCGCCGAGCGCGTACCGGGACTTTCGCGCGCACTCGGCGGCGTGCTACAGGATCGCGCCATGGACGCCCGCCCGAGTGACGCGCTCGATCCGTTCCCGGCCATGCAGAAGGTGCGCACCTATCCGCTCGCCTCGCGGCCGAGCCTGGTGACGCTCGACGATTTCTGCCAGACGCCCGAGCCCTTCGATGCGTTCAACACCTTCGTCGACTCGCTGCCGGACATCCACGTCGGCAAGCACTTCAAGGAACTCGTGGCGCGCATCGTCGCCGCGAAGCAGGCGCGCAAGCCGGTCGGCGTCGCGCTCGGCGCGCACGTGCTCAAGGTCGGGCTCGCGCCGCTCCTGATCGATCTCATGCGCCGCGGCGTCGTCGATCACGTGGCGATGAACAGCGCGGGCGCGATCCACGACTTCGAGATCGCGACGATCGGCAAGACCTCGGAGGACGTCGCCGCGCAGCTCCCGCAGGGCGCGTTCGGCTTCGCCGACGAGACCGGCAAGGCGCTCGCCGAGGCCGCTCGGCGCGGAGCGCAGCCGCAAGCGGGCGAGGAGGCCGGTTTCGGGCGCGCCGTCGGCCGCATGCTGCTCACGCGCGGCGCGCCGCATCGCGGCCTGTCGGTGACCGCCGAGGCCGTGCGCCAGGGCGTCGGCGTCACGGTGCACGGCGCGATCGGCGCGGACATCGTGCACATGCATCCCGCCGCCGACGGGGCCGACATCGGACAGGCGTCGATGTACGACTTCCGCCACGTGTGCCGCTTCGTGCACGGCCTGAACGGCGGCGTGTGGATCAACGTCGGCTGCGCCGTGATCCTGCCCGAGGTGTTCTTGAAGGCCGTCAGCGTCGCGATCAACCTCGGAGCACGGCTCGACGGCATGACCACCGCGAACTTCGACATGCTGCGCCAGTACCGCGCCGAGACGAACGTCGTGCAGCGTCCGCCCGGCCGAGGCATCTCGATCCTCGGCCAGCACGAGCTGATGCTGCCGCTCCTGCGCATGGCGCTCCTGTGCAAGCTCGAGCAGGCCGGCTGGAAGCCCGCGCCGCGCGCGCACGCGAGCTGACACGGCACCCGGCGAACAGCGGGAGCTTGTCTCGCGACGCGAGCCGACCGACACTTCCGCCCGTGAACACCCACGAGCTCCAGAACATCGTCGAGCAGGCCGGCGCGCCGCGCGTGTTGATCGTCGGCGACCTGATCCTCGACCGCTACGTCACAGGCGACGTCTCGCGCATCTCGCCCGAGGCGCCGATCCCGATCCTGACCGTCAAGCGTTCCGAGGAGCGTCTGGGCGGCGCGGGCAACGTCGCGGCGAACGTCGTCGCGATGGGAGCGCACGTCGACGTCGTCGGCATCGTCGGCGACGACGGCTGGGGGCGCGCGCTGCGCCAGCTCTTCGAGGGCGAGCGCATCGACGCGAGCGCCTGCGTCGTCGACACGACGCGCCCGACGATCCTGAAGACGCGCATGATGAGCGGGCAATACCAGATGCTGCGCGTCGACCAGGAGGACGTGCGCGCGGTCGGCGGCGCGGCGCTCGACGAGCTCCTGCGGATCCTGCCCGAACGCGTCGGTCGCGCGCGCGCGGTCGTGCTCAGCGACTACGGCAAGGGCGTGCTCACGCCGGCCGTGATCCGCTGCGTGATCGACGCGGCGCGCGCGCGGCGCATCCCGGTGCTCGTCGACCCCAAGGGCGAGGACTACGCGCGCTACCAGGGCGCGACGCTCGTCACGCCCAACCGCAAGGAAGCGGAGCAGGCGTTGGGCCGGAAACTCGCTCGTATCGAAGACATGCCGCGCGCGGCGGACGACTTGATGCACATGGCCGGGCTCGACGCGGCCGTGATCACGCTCGGCGCCGACGGCATCTACCACAAGACGCGCCAGGGCGATGCGGGTCACGTGCCCGCGCAGGCGCGCCAGGTGTTCGACGTCACGGGCGCGGGCGACACGGTCATCGCGCAGATGGGCTTCTACCTCGCGTGCGGCCTGCCGCTCTCGACCGCGGTCGAGCTCGCCAACCACGCCGCGGGCATCGTCGTCGCGCGCCTGGGCACGCACGCCGTGACGAAGAGCGAGCTCGTGGCCGAGCTGAGCGAGAAGCACCAGCACGTGGGCAAGGTCGTGCGCGCGAGCGAGCTCGACGCGCTGCTCGCGTCGTGGCGCAAGGAGAAGAAGCGCATCGTCTTCACCAATGGCTGCTTCGACGTGCTGCACGTCGGCCACGTGAGCTACCTGCGCTTCGCGAAGTCCCACGGGGACGTGCTGCTCGTCGGCGTCAACGACGACGCGAGCGTGCGGCGCTTGAAGGGCGAGAGCCGGCCCGTGAACCCCCTCGACGACCGCATGAGCGTGCTCGCGGCGCTCGAGATGGTCGACGCGGTGACGAGCTTCGGCGAGGACACACCCGCGCGCATCGTCGAGCGCGTGACGCCCGACGTGCTGATCAAGGGCCAGGACTGGGCCGACAAGGGCGTCGTCGGCCGCGAGTGGGTCGAGGCGCACGGCGGACGCGTCGTGCTCGCGCCGCTCGTGCCCGGACGCTCGACGACGAGCATTCTCGAGCGCGCGCGCGGCGCGGCGCCACCCGCTGCGTGTTGAATCGCCTCGGAGCTCCTCAGCTCGCGAGCAGCTCGTCGAGGCGCGCGCGCAGGTCGTCCAGGATCTCCTGCTGCTGCGAGTTCATCCCGAGCACCAGCAGGTCGCGCGTCTCGAGCGGATCGACGGCGAGGTGATAGAACTCCTCGCGATCGGCGATGCGCAGGAGCTTGTAGTCGCGGCCGATCAGCGTGCGCAGCGCGAGCTCCGGCGTGCCGTGGCCGTTGGGCTTGAAGTTCTCGCTGAAGACGTGCGTGCGCGCGCTCGGGGCGCCGACGTTCTCGAGCTGCGGCAGGAACGACACGCCGTCGACGCGCGGACCCTCGGCGAAGGGCGCGGAGGACGTGGCCTCGACGATCGTGGCGAAGATGTCGGCGGCGTGCGCGAGCGCGTCGGTGCTGCGTCCCGGGCTCGCGACGCCGGCGCCGAGCGCGAAGAGCGGCACGCGCACGCCCTGCTCGTAGATCGAGCGCTTGGCGTGCGTGATCTCGTAGGGCGGCTGGATCACGTCCTGCGCCGTGCCGTTGTCGCCGATGACCAGGATCAGCGTGCTCGACTCGTCGACGCGCTCGATCAGTGCCGCCACCTCGGCCGCCGTGGCCTCGATCGAGGTGTCGTAGGCGAACGCGCGCTTCTCGAGCGGCGCGTCGAGACCGATGCGCATGCCTGGCGTCAGACCGGCGACGGCGAGCGCGTGGATCGTCGCCGGAGAGAGCAGGCTGCGCGGCGGGATCTCGTAGGGCGCGTGCGGCGGGTTGAAGCACACCGACGCGAACCACGGTCGCCTGCGCGCGCGGATCCACTCCCACGCGTCCGCGCCGGTGACGCTCGCCGCCCAGGTCGTGACGTCGTGCGGCGGAGCGCTGATCTGGGCCGAGCTCCCGTCGACGATGCGCCGCCAGTCGTAGTGGCCCGTGCCGTTGCCCGGGCTGAACGTGTTCGACATGTGACCGGCGAAGCGCTCGTAGCCGTTGTGGTTGGGATGCAGATCGTCGCCCGTGTTCGAGGTGAGATGCCACTTGCCGAAAGCGCCGCACTCGTACTTCGGAGCCTGGCGCGCGACGTTGATGCGCTCGGGGATGAGCGTCTCGCGGTTGGGCAGACGGAACGGCGGCCCCGTCTCGGCGATGTTCGTGCCGAAGCCCGTGCGAAAGCCGTAGCGTCCGGTCTGGATCGCGGCGCGCGTCGGACCGCACAGCGGATACGCATAGGCGCGCGTGAAGAGCACGGAGCGCGCGAGGATCGCCTCGAGGCGCGGCACGGGCGCGGCGACGGGCGTCGGGCCGAACGCGGCGAGCTTCTCGACGCCGAGGTCGTCGAGCACGATCAGGAGGACGTTGCGAGGCATGGGAGCGGGCGCGTGGGGGAAGTCGAGCCGTCGGTGGCTCGCGGAACGAGCCGCGCGCATGTTCGTCGATCGGACCGCGCGGCGTCGAGAGCTCGCGCGTCGCGGCGGCTCGATTGCGCTCGGCGAGGAGCGAGTCCGGGAAGCGACGCGCTCGCGAGCCGCGGGTGCGCGCGCTTCAGCTCGCGATCAGCCTGTCGAGCCGCACGCGCAGGTCGAGCAGCACGGCCTTCTGCTCGGGCGTCATGCCGGCCTGCAGCAGGTCGACGAGCTCCAGCGGGTCCGCGGCGAGGTCGTAGAACTCCTCGTTCGCGTTGATACGGATGAGCTTGAAGTTCGCGTCGAGCAGCGTGCGCAGCACGAGAGACGGCGTGCCGTGGCCGTTGGGCTTGAAGCTCTCGCTGAAGACGTGCGCGCGCGGCGTCGCCCCGGCGTCGTCGGCGAGCACGGGGAGGTAGGAGATGCCGTCGTTGCGTCCGCCGGAGAGGAACGGGCCCGAGTCCGTGGCGTCGAGCACGGTCGCGAAGTGGTCGACGGCGTGCACGAGCGCGCTCGTCGTGCGCCCGGGCGAACCGACGCCGGCGCCGAGCGCGAAGAACGGCACGCGGATCCCTTGCTCGTAGATCGAGCGCTTGGCGTGCATGCGCTGGTAGGGCGGCTGGATGATCTCGCCCGGCGTGCCGTTGTCGCCCGTGACGAGGATCAGCGTCTCGGGGCCCTCGACGAGCTCGATCAGCGCCGCGACTTCGCTGGCGACGGCTTCGAGCGCGGCGTCGTAGGCGAGCACGCGCTTGGCCGTCGCCGCCTCGAGGCCGAGCGCCATGCCCGGTTGCAGTCCGGCCGCGCCGAGTCGCGCCTTCGTCTCGCGCGAGAGCAGCTCGAAGGGCGGCACCTCGTACGGCGCGTGCGGCGGATTGAAGGCCACGTACGCGAACCAAGGACGCGCTTGCGCACGGATCCAATCGACGGCGTCGCGTCGATTCACGCTCGCATCCCATTGCGTGACGTCGAACGGCGGCGCGCTGACGAAGCTCGACGTGCCGTCGGCGACGCGGCGCCAGTTGAAGTGCCCCGAGCCGTTGCCGATGCCGAAGCTGTTGCCCATGCAGCCCGCGAAGCGGTGGTAGCCGTTCCGGTTGGGGTGCAGGTCGTCGCCGGTGTTGTAGGTCAGGTGCCACTTGCCGAACGCGCCGCACGCGTAGCTCGGGCCCACTCGGCCGATGTTGATGCGCTCGGCGAGCAGCGTCTCGCGATCCGGCAGGCGGTAGGCCGGCGGCGCGTCCGTGTCGGCGATGTTCGTGCCGAAGCCGGTGCGGAATCCATAGCGGCCCGTCTGGATCCCCGAGCGCGCCGGTCCGCAGATCGGCGTCGCGTACGCGCGCGTGAAGATCACCGAACGCGCCAGGATCGGCTCGAGGCGCGGCACGGGCGCCGCGATCGGCGAGGGACCGAAGGCCGCGAGCTTCTCCGCTCCGACGTCGTCGATCACGATCAGGAGCACGTTGCGAGCCACGTCGTCTTCCTTGCGTGTCGCGGTTGCTCGCTCAGCCCTGCACGCGCGTCGCGGGCGCGCCGAGCAGGTGCTCCTCGATGAACGCGAGCATCGTCGTGCGCCAGTGCAGGACGAGCTTGGGATCGCCGACTCCGTGGCGCGACTTGCCGTAGAGCATGAGCTCGAACGGCCGGTTGGCCTGCTGCAGCGCGTACGCCAGGCGCTGCGTGTTGCCCGGGTGCACGTTGTCGTCCAGCGCGCCGTGCACGAGCAGCAGCGCGCCGTGCAGCTCGCTCGCCGCCGCGACGACCGACGTCTTGGCGTAACCCTCGGGGTTGTTCTTGGGCGTCTTCATGAAGCGCTCGGTGTAGATCGAATCGTAGTCGTTCCACGCCGTCACCGAGCCGCCCGCGATGCCCATCGCGAAGCGCTTGGAGTGCGTCAGCGCGTAGCTCGTCATGAAGCCGCCGTAGCTCCAGCCCGAGATGCCGATGCGCTGCGTATCGACCCACGGCTGTTTCGCGAGCCAGTCGAGTCCGTCCTCGATGTCCGCGAGCTCCTGCACGCCGAGCTTCTGGTAGCAAGGCCACGCCGAGCGCGCGCCCTTGCCGCTCGCCGTGCGGTTGTCGCAGATCCACACCGCGATGCCGCGCTGCGCGAGCAACTGGAAGAACATCCCGTCGCGGCCCCAGCGGTTCTGCACCTGCTGGCTGTGCGGCCCGGCGTAGGTCCACTGGAAGACCGGGTAGCGTCGCTTGGGATCGAAACCCAGCGGCTTGATCAGCAGCGCCTCCATCGCGAAGCCATCCCGCGTGGGCACCTGCACGAACTCGGGCGTCGCGAGCGCATAGTCGGCGAGCGCCGCGACGGGATTGGCGTCGATCGTGCGCAGCTCGCCGCCGTCGGCGGAATGGAGACGCACCTGCGTCGGGGTGTTCACGTCGCTCCAGTTGTCGACGAAACGCGTGAGGCCCGGATTGAAGTTCGCGGTGTGCGTGCCCGCGGTGCGCGTGAGGCGCGCGAGCTGCGTGCCGTCGAGCCGCACGCGGTAGACGTCGCTCCCGATGGGGGAGCGCTCCGTGCCCGAGAAGTAGATCCAGCCGCTCTTCTCGTCGACGCCGTGCAGCGTGCGCGCCTCCCACTCGCCCTGGGTCACCTGGCGCACAAGCGTGCCGTCGGCCTTGTAGTGGTAGAGGTGCTTGAAGCCGTCGCGCTCGCTGAACCACAGGAACGAGCCGTCGTCGAGCCAGTTGGGGCTGCCGTGGTTGTCGACCCAGGCGGAGGTCGTCTCGCGGATCAACGAGTGCGTCGTGCCATCGTCGGATGCGCGCACGAGCTCGAGCCAGGTCTGCTCGCGATCCTGCAGCGAGACGAAGAGCTCGTTCCTCGGCGACCAGGCGACATCGACGACCAGCGGCTCGCTCTTCTCCCACTTGGAGAGCTCGACCCAGCGCGCCGTTCCCGGCGTCGGCGCGTTCACGGCGACGATTCCGAGCTGGACCTTGGGGTTCTTCTCGCCGGGTCGCGGGTACGGCGAGGTCTCGACCTCGATCGGCTGGTTGACGTCGTCGACGAGCGTGTAGAGCGGTACGTCCTTCTCGTCGAGGCGCAGGAACGCGATCGCGCTCGAATCGCGGTTCCACCAGTGCGCCGAGTAGTTGCCGCGGCCGAAGACCTCCTCCTGGTAGAGCCAGTCGAGCTTGCCGTTGAGCACGTTCGTGCTGCCGTCGTTCGTCAGACGGTGCTCGGCCTGCGTGTCGACGTCGACGACGTAGAGGTCGTTCCCGCGCACGAAGGAGACGTGCTTGCCGTCGGGGCTGAACTGCGCGTTCTCCTCCTCGACGTCCGGCGTGTTCGTCAGGCGCACGGCGCTGTCCGTTCCGTAGCTGTAGTGCCACAGGTCGTCCTGCACGTGGATCAGCACGGCCGTGCGCGCCTTGTTCAGCGCGCTCGTGTCCTGGAACGCGAGCCTCGCGGCGCGGTCGGCGGCGAGGCCGGGGATCTTCGAGAGCGCGCTCTTCGCCGCGGCGGCGTCGGCGAACGGCTCGCTCTTGCCCGTCGCGGCCTCGACGCGCAGCCATTCGCTCGCGCGCGTCTTCGGATCGCGGCGCGACCAGAGGTAGTGCTCGTCGTCGAGCCAGACGAGGCCGCTCGGCGGCTGCCCGCTGAAATCGACGCGCTTCTCCGTGTCGTAGAGGTCGGCGAGCGTCAGCAGCTTCTTCGCGCCCGCCGCTGCGCTCGCGTGTTGCGCGGCCGCGGCTTCGCCGGGCGAGAAGTGCGTCTCGGTCGCCGCGCAGGCGCACACGAAGGTCGACGCGAGAGCAAGGAACAGTGGACGCGCAATGCGGGGGCGTTGCATGGTGGAAGGAGGATAGCCGATGCGCTCGGGGCTGGCCGCGACCCGCCGGGCCTCTCTCTCTCGCACGCGACTCACGATGCGCAGGTCGAGAGGCGCGTGAACGCGATCGTGACAACCACCCGCGCTCTTGGGCGTTGCCGAACGAGGCGTCGATCGGTAGGGAGCCGGTCGGCTGCTCCCTCTTCCGCGCAGCCGCGTGCGCGCGCGCCAGCACGCAGGGAGGCGTCGCTCGAGATTGCGGACACGCGCGCCGCGCGGGAGTCCGATCGCCGCGTCGCTGCGCGCGAGCGGTGCCGGCCGCGAGCGCGGTGAAACGCGTCCGCGAAACGAAGAGCGCACGATTCGGCCCCGCGCGGCGACAGCGAACCGGATTCGCTGCGCCGCCCATCCCCAGCGAACGGGTCGGGTCGGGGCGCGGAGGTGCTCGCTCAAGGGCTTGCGAATCGGCCAGTTGCGTCCTTGCCGTTGCCGCGCGGCGCGCGTCCGGGTAAACGTCTTCGCCCTCGTTTTTCAGGGTCAACCGCAGTCACGCATCCACAACACCATGGTCTCCCACGCACTCCTCGTCAGCGCCGTCACCGCCACGCAAACCGCTCCCGCCGCGTCGGGCGGAACGGGTCTCGTCGGATCGCTCCTCGGTCTCGCGCTGGGAATCATCCAGCTCATCATCGGCCTGGGCATCGCGGCGTTCGCGATCAACCAGGGCTTCGGGATCGTCGGGAAGATGCTCGAAGGGATCAACATCTGGGCCGAGGTCAAGAAGCGCAACGTCGCGGTCGCCGCGCTCGCCGCGGGGGTCGTCATCGCCTACACGAACGTGATCGGCTCGGGCATCAAGGCCATGACCGACGGCGTCGGCAGCCTCGCGAACTTGAACTGGGGTCCGGGCGTCTCGGCGATCATCGGCGGCGTCGTGAGCCTGATCATCGCGATCATGGTCGCGAGCTTCGCGATCACCGTGACGTTCCGCGTCATGGACCGCCTGGACGACCGACATCAACGAGAAGGAAGAGTTCAGGGAGCGGCAACGTCGCGATCGGCGTCGTCTACGCCGGCATCATGATCGGCGTCTCGGGCCTGATCGCCGCGGGTGTGTCGGGCATCGGCGCGCGCGTGTCGGACGTGATCAACTCCGTGCCGCGCATTCCTGAGTCGCGCGCCCGCGCCGCGGACGGCTCCGCGCGCGCTCTCGAACCCGCGCGCGGCCGCATCCGTCGATGCGGCCGCGCGGCGCGCTTTTCCAGCACCTCGGATACGATGCGACCCGGAGCGAGCGCGACGATGCAACGCAGCGGAGGAGGGGAGCGGGGGCTGTGGATCGTCGTCGCCGTGCTGCTCGGCGTGCTCGGATTCGTCGCCGGCCGGTTCAGTGCGCCGTCCGCGCCCGCAGAGAGCGCGCGGCCTGCGCGCGGCTCGACCGCCGCGGAGCCCGCGCCCGACCGCACTCGGCTCTCGGGCTCGGACGCGAACGAGAACCCGCGCGCCCGGACCGAGCCGCGCGACGACGGCCGCATCAACGTCGCCGCGCAGGACGAGCGCGGCGCGCGCATCGAGGGCTTCGTCGTCGACGAGAACGGGGCCCGCGTCGCGGATGCGCTGCTCCTGCTCGGCGAGGACCCGGTCTACCCGCTGGCCGACGCGCGCGAGATCGGTCACAGCGCCGCCGACGGCGCGCTCGTGCTCGACAAGCGCGTGCTGCCCTCCGAGCGCCACGTCGTCGCGCACCTCTTCGCGCTGTCGCAGGGCCGCCTGGGCTGGGTGCAATTCGCCGTGCCCGAGAACGTCGAGGTCGTGCACGTGGGCGAGCTGCGCCTCGCGCGCAGCACGCACGTCGAGGCGCTGCTCGTCGACGACCAGCGCGCGCCGCTGGCGGACGTCGAAGTGCAGGCGCGCGCGCGCTTCTACCCGGTGTCGGGCGTGTTCGACGCCATCCGCGACGAGGAGAACTCCGAGCGCTTCCAGCCGCACGCGCAGGTGCGGGAGCTCTTCCGCGCGCGCAGCGACACCGACGGCCGCGCGCTCTTCGAGCACCTGCCCGCGCCATTCTCGGCCGGACTCTACGAGCTCGTCGTCGACGACGCGCGCGCGGGCAAGGGTTCCGCCGACGTCGAGCAGTCCGGCGCGAACGAGCGGGAGTCGCTCGTCATCCGCGTGCGGCGTCCGCGTTGAGCCTCCGCGCCCCGTCGATTCAGTGCGGCGCGTCCGGCCGGCGCAGCATCTTGCCGATCTCGAGCAGGTGCAGCTCCTCGGCCGCGATCTGGTCGCGCGCGTACTCCTCGAGCATCACGCTGCGATCGCGCACGAGCGCGAGCAGCTCGCGATAGCTCTCGAGGCCTTCGCGCTCGTGCTCCTGCGCCTCGGCGAGGATCTGGTCGATCGAGTGCTTGTGCGTCTCGAGCAGCTCGCCGATCTTCAGCGACGGATGGCCGCCGAGGCCCGTGATGTGCTCGCCCGCGAGCTGCGCGTGCGCCATCGACTCGTTCGCCTGGCCGCGCAACCACGCCGTGATCGGGATGCGGTTGTGCCCGAAGATCATGAACGAGTAGTGCATGTAGCGAACGGTGCCGGCGAGCTCGAGCTCGAGGATGCGGTTGAGCACCGCGAGCACGCGCTGGGCGTCGATCGCGTTCGTCTCTTCGACGGCCGTGTTGCGTTGCTTCGGGGCGAGGTTCCTGGTCTTCATGGCGAGTTCTCCTGTGGGTGGCGCGAGATCGTAGCGTCGAGAGCGCCGCGCAAGCTCGTTGTTTGCGTGCACCGCTCGCGCGACGCCCTTATCCTTTGCGCGTGATCCGGCTCGCCTGCAGCGTGCGCGATTGTGCGGGCGTTTTGCGTTTCGAGGGCTCGCGGGCGGTGTGCGAGCGCGGGCATTCCTTCGATCGGGCGCGCAGCGGGTACTGGAACCTGCTCCAGCCGCACGACCGGCGCTCGCTCGCGGCGGGGGACTCGCGCGAGACGGCGCTCGCGCGGCGGCGTCTGTTCGCGCGCGGAATGCAGGAGCCGCTCGCGCGCGCTCTCGTCTCGTCGTTGAAGTCCCGCGCGGGTTCGCGTGCGGCGCGCACGCTCGATCTCGGTTGCGGCGAGGGCTCGCTCTGCGCGCAGCTCGCGCGCGAGCTCGAGCTGGAGCTCGTCGGGCTCGATCTCTCCGCGCACGCGATCGAGCTCGCCGCGCGCGCCGCGCCGGCGCACACCTGGATCGTCGCCAACGCCGACCGGCGCCTGCCGATCGTCGACGCGGAGCTCGACCTCGTGCTCTCGGTCACCGGCCGGCGGCCGGCGGCGGAGATTGCGCGCGTGCTCGCGCCGGGCGGCTGGCTGGCGGTCGTCGTCCCGGCGCCCGACGATCTCGCCGAGCTGCGCGAGGTGCTCACGGGGAGTGCGCGCGAGCTCGCTCCGGCGCGTGCGCTCGTCGACGAGCTTTCCGGGTTCGCGGTGCGCGAGACGCTCGACGTGCGCTCGCCGCTCGAGCTAGACGCGCAGGGCATCGCGGATGTGTGCGCCATCAGCTATCGCGGCGCGCGCGAGAAGCAGCGCGAGCGCGTCGCCGGGCTCACCGCGTTGCGCGCAACCGCCTCCTGGCGCGTGCATCTGCTCCAACGCGCGCAGGCCGCGCGCTCGGCGTGAGTGCGCGCGGCGTGCAGCCCGATCGCCCGAAGCCCGCGGCGTTCGTGCGCGGCCTCGGGCTCGTCAGCGCCGTCGCGCTGATCGTCGGCAACATGGTCGGCACGTCGGTCTACAACCTGCCGGCGGCGCTGGCGAAAGCGTGCGGACCGCTGGGGCTCGTCGCCTGGGGCGTGACGGCGCTCGGCTACCTGTTCGTCGCGCTGACGTACGCGGCGCTCGGCGCGCGGCATCCGCGCACGGGCGGTCCGTACGTGTTCGCGCGCGCGGCCTTCGGCGATCTGCCGGCGTTCCTCGTGTGCTGGTCGTACTGGGTGAGCTCGACGATCGGCAACGCGTCGATCGCGCTCGGAGCGGTGGCCTACGCGTCGCCCTGGTTCGGCGGAGCGCGCTCGCGCTGGATGGATTTCGCTCTCGCGCAGGCCTTGGTGTGGGGGCTGTGCTGGCTCAACGTGCGCGGCGTGCGCGCCGGAGCGCGCGCGCAGATCGCGCTGCTCGCGTTGAACGTCGTGCCGCTGATCGCGCTCTCGTGCGCGATGCTCGGCTCGTTCGACGCGCGCAACCTGCAGCCTTTCGCGCCGCACGGCTGGAGCGCGTTGCCGGCGGGAGTGGCGCTCGTCGTGTGGGCCTACTGCGGCGTCGAGTCGGCGACGGTGCCCGCGGAGGAAGTGGCCGCGCCCGAGCGCACGATCCGGCGCGCGACGATGCTCGGATATGCGCTGGGCACGCTGGCGTTCTTCGTCGCGGCGCTCGCCGTCGCCGGCGCCGTGCCCAACGCGACGATCGCCGACGAGGACGCGCAGCCGCTGGCGCTCGCGGCGGCGCACACGCTCGGACCCTGGGCGGCGAGCGCGATCGGCATCGCGGCCGTCGCGGCGGCGTGCGGCACGCTCAACGGCTGGATCCTCATGGTGGGGCGCATCCCGGTCTCGGCGGCGAGCGACGGGCTCTTCTTCCCCGCGCTCGCGCGCCTGCACCCGCGTCACGGCACGCCGCACGTCGCGTTGATCGTCGGCGCGCTCGTGACGAGCGTCGCGCTCGCGCTCGTGCTCGTCGATTCGTTGCTCGGCGCGTGGACGAGCGTCGTCGCGCTCTCGGTGCTCACTTCGCTCGTGCCGCATCTCGTGACGTGCATCGCGCACGTGGCGCTCGCCTGGCGCGCGCGCGAGGCGCGTCGCGGGCGCGACCTCGCCATCGGAGCGCTCGGCGTCGCGTTCACGCTCTATGCGATCAGCGGTCTCGACGGGCCCACGCTCGGATGGGGAGCGCTGGCGCTCGTCGTCGGACTGCCCGCGTGGCTCTGGCTGCGCGCGCAGCGCGGGTCGCGCACGGATTGACGACGCGCGTCGCTCAGTACCCGAAGACGTCGAAGAACCAGGCTTCGACGACGTTCCACGGAATCGGGTTCGTGCCGATCACCGTGAACGAACAGTGCGCTTCACCGAGCGCGACGAGCGCGTTGTTCAATTCGTCGCCCAGCCAGCCGTCGTGCAGGTTCACGAGCGGCGGCGCGTGCACGCTGGAGCGGTAGAACGAGATCGTCGGCACCGTGTGTGCGCCGGCCTGTTGCAGCCACCACAGCGCGGAGGCGAGCTGCTTCTTGGTCAACGCCACCGTCGTCAGGTCCGGAGCATTGAACGGCAGGATCGTGATCTGGCCGTCGACGAAGTGCAGCCAATCCGTCTCGCAGCGATCGTTCAGGAACGCGTCGACGCGGCTCGACTCGCGCAGCACCGGATCGGGGCTGCCCGGGACCTGGTAGTCGGGTCCGAAGGCCAGCAGTCCGAGGACGAACGCCCCCGACGACGTGCCGTAACCCGCGATCGCGTCCGGATCGACGTGGTAGTTGGCCGCGTTCGCGCGCAGGTGCTGAACGACGTAGCCGGCGTCGCGCGCCATCGCCGCGCCGAAGATCCCCGATGGTCGCTGGCGATAGCGCACGGAGACGATCGCGTACCCGCGCGCGTGCAACGCTGCGAACGGCGCGTCGGTCAGCTGGATCGATTCGTCGCCCGCTTCGTCGAAGCCTCCGCCGTGGACCCAGACGAGCACGGGGTTGCCGGCGGCGCCGGCGATCTCGAACGGCGGCGCGTACCAATCGAACACGTTGAGAGCCGTGTAAGGCGCGTAGGGCACGTCCGCTTGATCCTGCGGGCCCGACCAGGGGAGCGTGGCGAACCGATGGCCGGGACCGTGCGGAGCGCGCGGTCCCTGGCACGCTGCGAACGCAGGTGCTGGGACGCACCCTTGCACGTCCTGCGTGCACGGCTTGCTCGCGGTCGCGGTGGGAGCGGGGTCGATGTCGCCGAGGAACGACGCGGCGGCGACGCACGCGAAGGCGCGGAACATGGGAATCCTCTCTCGGTGGGCGTTCGTCGGCCCACGCAGCTCGAAACGCAGCGCATTCGAAACGCCGTCGGGAAGGACGGCGGGGAGCTTCGAACGCTCGGCCGGGAGGATAACGCGCTGCTCGATTCCGCGCAGCGGTCGCGTGCCGCGCGCGGCGCCGCGTTCGCTAGGCTAGCCGCCCCCAACCGTGGAGAATCCCCTCATGCACGCGCTCCTCGTTCCGTTCCTCGCCTTGCTCACCGCGCGCCAAGTCACACCCGGGGTCACGCCCGGGGTCACGCCCGGGGGCACGCCCGGGGTCACGCCCGGGGGCACGCACGCCTTCAACGTGCACGACATGCTCGCGATGGAGCGCATCTCCGACGCGCAAGTGTCGCCCGACGGCCGTTGGGTGCTCTTCAACCTGCGCACGACCGACGTCGACGCCAACCGCGGACGCACGGACATCTGGATGGCTGCCGTCGACGGCTCGAAGGTCGCGCAGCTCACGCGCCACGAGGACAACGACACGAACGCGCGCTGGATGCCCGACGGGCATTCGTTCGTGTTCCTCTCGAAACGCAGCGGCTCGCCGCAGATCTGGCAACAGGCGATCGACTTGCAAGGCGCGCAGGCGGCGGGCGAGCCGGTGAAGCTCTCCGACTTCCCCGTCGGCGTCGACAACCTGCTCGTGTTCCCCGACGGCAAGCGTTTCGCGCTGTCCTTCGAGATCTACCTCGACGCCAAGGGCCCCGACGCGCTCAAGCTCACCGCCGAGCGCGACGCGGAATGGGACAAGCGCAAGAGCAAGGCGCGCATCTACGAGCAGCTGCTCTTCCGCCACTGGGACAGCTGGGAGGACGGCAAGCGCAGCCACGTGTTCGTGTGGGACGGCGGCACGAGCGCGCCGCGCGACGTGATGGAGGGCTTCGACGGCGACTCTCCGACGCGCCCGTTCGGCGGCGGCGAGGAGATCGCGATCTCGCCCGACGGCAAGGAACTCGTCTTCGCCGCGCAGACGTTCGCGCGCGATGCGGCCTGGTCGACCGACGTCAACCTGTGGAGCGTCGCGAGCTCCGGCGGCGCGCCGAAGAACCTGACGGCGGAGAACAAGGCGGCCGACAACCAGCCGAAGTTCTCGCCCGACGGCAAGCTGCTCGCGTACCTCGCGATGTCGAGGCCGGGCTACGAGTCGGATCAACAGCGCATCACGCTGCTCAACCTCGCCGACGGCACGCGCAAGGTGCTCGCGCCGACCTGGGACCGCTCGGCGCAGTCGATCGAGTGGTCGGCGGACGGCAAGACGATCTTCACCACCGCCGACAACGTCGGGAACAAGTCGATCTTCGCCATCGACGTCGCCAGCGGCGCCGCGCGCATCGTCGTCGAGAAGGGTACGAACGACGCGCCGTCCGTCGCCGGCGACCGGATCGTCTTCCTGCAGGACTCCTTGCTCTCGCCGGTCGAGATCTGCAGCGTCGCGCCGAGCGGCGGCATGCCCAAGGCGATCACGACGCTCAACGCGAGGAAGATCGCCGCGACGCGCATGGGCGACTACGAGCAGTTCTCGTTCGAGGGCTGGAATCGCGAGCGCGTCTTCGGCTTCGCGATGAAGCCCGCGGACTTCACTGCCGGTCGCAAGTACCCGGTCGCGTTCCTGATCCACGGCGGACCGCAGGGCTCCTTCGGCAACCACTTCCATTATCGATGGAATCCGCAGGCGTACGCGGGAGCGGGCTACGCGGTCGTGTTCATCGACTTCCACGGCTCGACGGGGTACGGCCAGGCGTTCACCGACTCGATCAACCAGGACTGGGGCGGGAAACCGTACGAGGACTTGATGAAGGGCCTCGACGCCGCGCTCGCGAAGTACGACTGGATGGACGGTGCGCGTTGCGCGGCGCTCGGCGCGAGCTACGGCGGCTACATGATCAACTGGATCAACGGCCAGACGGATCGCTTCAAGGCGCTGGTGTGCCACGACGGCAACCTCGACGAGCGCATGGCGTACTTCGACACGGAGGAGCTGTGGTTCCCCGAGTGGGATCACGGCGGCACGCCGTGGGAGAACCCCGAGCACTACGCGAAGCACAACCCGATCGACTTCGTGGCCAAGTGGAAGACGCCGACGCTCGTGATCCACGGCGCGAACGACTTCCGCGTCGTCGACACGCAGGGCATGAGCACGTTCACGGCGCTGCAACGCCGCGGGATCCCCTCGAAGTTCCTGTGGTTCCCCGACGAGAACCACTGGGTGCTCAAGCCGCAGAACTCGATCCTGTGGCACGAGACGGTGATCGACTGGATCGACAAGTGGTGCCGCTCGGCGGCGGGGTTGCCGGCAGCGGGTTCGCCGGGACGCTGAGCGCGAACGATTCGAATGCAGCCGCGACGGAGCGTGCGCTCCGCCGCGGCTGCGATCGTCTCGCGCCTCGCCCCTTGCGTCGAACGTCAGGGCTGCGCGGTCCACACGCTCACGGCGTTCGTCAGCTCGAACGTCGTGCCGTTGAAGATCCCGGCCTGCGCGAACACGGTGCTGAAGTCGAATGCGGGATTGAGCGGCATGTCGACGAACGCGACGCCCGCCGGATCCGCGACGGCGCTCAGGAACACGCCGCCTCCGATCTGGAGCAGCTGTCCGGAGAAGATCGAGTCGATGCGCTGGAGGTCGAGCACGAACGCCACGACGGTGCCCGGCGCGAGCCCGGTGATGCGCAAGCGCGCGGTGGGGTAGACACCGCCGGCGGGCACGACGCGCAATCCGTGCGGCGAGAAGACGCTGCCGGCCGCGTTGCCGACCTCCAGCGGATTGCGCGTCACGGACTCGAGCACGAAGTTCGCCGTCACCACGGCGCCGGCGCCGACGGTGACGAGCGTCGCGTTCTGCGGGAAGCCGTCGTTCGCGGAATCGCCGGTGTTCCAGACCTCGTTCGTGAGGTTCGGTGCGTTGACGCAGCCGCCCGCGGGCACGTCCAGGTAGTTCGGCAGCCCGCTGAAGTAGCCGGTGGCGACGTCGACGCGCTCGACGTGCAGGAAGTAGTCGCCGGGTGGCAAGCCTTCGATCGAGTAGGCGCCGCCGCCGAAGCTCAGCGTGCCCGCTCGCACGACGTCGGGGTTGCTCGCGAGCACGGCGACGACGGAAGCTCCGCGCACGGCGACGAGGGTCGACCCGCTCGAGCGCTGCACGACGCCCTGGATCGTGCCCGGACTCGCCGGCGTGAGCGGCACGCTGCGCGGATAGGCGGCGGTGACGGCGGAGATGTCGTCCTGCTCGAGCGTGCGCGCGCTCTTGCCGAACAACACCGGCGGGCCGCCGGGCGCGGACGTCGCCCAGGTCGACGGCGAGCAGCCGCCGGTCGAGAACGTGAGCGTCGTGCTGAACGGCTCGCCCTGCGCCCACTCGAACATCGTCGGATCGAGCGAGCTCGCCGGCGACGTCGACGAGTCGACGACGGAGTGCGCCAACCCGATCCAGTGTCCGAACTCGTGCGTCGCGATGCCGCGGATGTCGGCGTATCCGAGCATCGGGCTGACGCTCGTCGCCGGCGCGGGGCTCGTCGCGAGCGTCACGCCGAACGCCGTGGCGAAATCGACGAAGCTCCACAGCGGCCGTCCGCTGCCGAGCGGATCGAGCGAGAGCGCGTTGAAGGCCATGTCGGCCTCGACGATCTGCTCCAGGGAGTTCGTGTACGCGGGCGAGACGGCGAGCGCCGCCGACGCGCCGAATCCGAGGAACACGAACGGCGGCTCCCAGAACGTGATGCGGTTGAGCCCGTCGGGAGCGCAGCCGGTGAACGTGCAGTTGAGCCGCGAGTCCAGGCATCCGCAGAGCGGATTGAAGTTGCCCGCGCCGAAGAAACCCGACGGCGTCGTGCCGAGCGAGATGCGCGAGAGCGGACCGGTGCCGGGCAATCCGGCGGCGTTCCACGCGCTCGCGGCGCTGACGATGGCCTCGACGACCGGCCACTGAGCGTTCGGGAGTGAGCTCGTGCAGCTGACGAGGGGGAATCCCGGTGCCGCGCGCGAGTTCGCGGGACCGAGACAGAACTGCCAGCCCATGTTGACCAGAGCGGGCGGGCCCGGATCGGGCAGGCGTTCGACGAACTCGGTGCCGCCGATGCAGACGCGTTCGAGTCCGCCGGCGTTCGCGACACCCGTCGATGCGGCGAGGACGGCGAGGAGCAGCAGGGAATGAGGAGTGCGCAGGATGGATTGCATGGGTCGGATCTCCTTCAGCGCTTCGCCGGTGCGAGGAAGTGATCACCGGCGCGCGCGAGGAACGCGCTCACGCCCTCGTCGGACGCATGCAGTCCGTCGACGACGCGCTGCCCGTCGGCTCGCGTGCGTACCCGGTACGTGCCCTGCTCGAGGCCCATGATCCCGTAGAGCTCGGAGCCCGGCGCCGTGCTCAGGAACAACACGGCTTCGTCGCCCGCGGCGAACGAAGGCGCGCCTTCGACGATGTAGCGTCCCGAAGGAGTGTCGGCGCCGCCGACGACGACCTGGATCTGCGCTCGATCGAGCCCCTTCATCGCCGACAGCACCTGCACGTCGTAGATGCGGCTGGGAAAACCCGCGCCGTCCGCGAGCCGTTCACCGAGGATGCGGCCGTGCACGATCTCGTGGGATGCGTTCGCGTATTGCGCGAAGCTCAAGGACGCGATGAGCGGGCGCACGCGACCGCGAACCGGCATGTCGCCGGGTCGCTGCTGCGCCGCTCGCGCCGGAATGACGGAGCTCGTCGCGCCGTCGGGTGTTCGAGAGGCGAGCAGGTAGGGCACGAGCGTCAGCAGCGCGCCGCCGGCCAGGATCACATCGCGGGTCTTCATGGATACGGAGCTCCTCGATCGGAGGGGGAGCGCGCGCGCCGCGTCGCGGCGACTTCGCCGCGGATTCAACACGACCGCGCGCGCGAGGGAGCCCGCGCGTGCGGATTCCCACCGACGAAGGCGTGGCGCGCGCCGCGATCCGCCGCAAAAGCGCGCGGCGCTCGTCCTTTCGGAGAGCGCCGCGCGTGACGTGTGCCGCCTGAGCGTGCGGATCAGTAGATCAGGCTGAGGAACCAGCTCTCGCGCAGCTCGACCACCGCGAACGGACTCAAGCTCACGCCGTAGATGCGCGCGCTGACGCGGATGGGTTGCGCGCCGGACTGGGGAGTCGGCACGACGTTCGAGAGGCTGATCGCATTCGCGGCGACCATCGCCGGGTCCACCAGGATCGGCTGGCCGATCAGGATCGGTGGCGCGGGCGTGTCGCCATCCCGAGTCGGCGGCCCTTCGAGGAAGATGCCGACGATGCCGAGCGGGTAGCCGCGGTAATCGAGCCCGGTCACTTCCAGATGCAGCGTCTCGATCGTCGGCGCGCTCTCGATCGGTCCGGTGTAGGCCGGGTCGGGCAGCGTCGTGCGGATGCCCGCGAGACCGAGCGAGCCCGCGCCGTTGGGCGTCTCCGGTTCGGCCAGCGCGAGCACCGGGAACACCGAGGGTGCGCCCGGATCGATGCGATGCGGATCGATCCCGCACGTGCCGTCGACATCGTCCGGTTCCCCGTCGGCGGCCTGCCTGAGTCCGAACTTGTCGGACACGCGTACGGCGATGCCGTTCGTGATGGTCATGAGCGCGGTCGTCGCGCACGCGACGGACGAGCTGCTCGAGCCGCTCGGACCCATCGGGCGCTGGTAGACCAGGATCTGATCGTAGGCCGGCCCGCCCGCCGGATTGCTCGCGAGCGTGAGCGAGAACACGACGCGGTCCTGCGGCGCTTCGCCCATCGCGGGCACCTGGTAGACGGAGAGCGCGTCGATCTCCACCGAGCCCTCAGGGCGGTTGGGGAAGAGCTCGGCATGCGCGTACGCGATCTCGGGCGCCAGCCAGCTCGTTCCGTTCCACGTCATGCGGTAGATCGTCGACGCCGAGACGGGTTGTCCGCCGAGCGTCGTGAACCACGGGGTCGCGCTCAGCCAGCTGCTCGCCAGCGTGAAGTAGAAGCGATCGCGCACCGGCACGATCGGGCCCACCTTGTTCTGGGGGTCGACGGAGATCACGCCCGTCGCGAAGTCGAGGTTGTCGAGCTGCGCGGCGACTCCCAACTGCTCGCGCGTGTACTCGACGCGCACGCTGTCCGCGAAGGACGCGTGGATGCCGACGCTCCCCGACGGATAGAACGAGAAGATGTCACCACCCGCCGAACCGGAGGCCGTGTTCCGCGTGCGGATCAAGCTGCCCGGCAATCCCAGCGCATTGGCGCCGACGCTGATGTTGAGCGCGTACCAGTTCGCGCCCGTCATCTGCAGCACGCCGTTGCCGTCGACGCGCGGCGTCACGTCGCCGCCCGTCGACGTCCCGCCGAAGACCGGCACGAGCGGCGGTGTTCCGGTGGGCGCACCCCAGTTCGCGGTGAGCGCGGCGATCGAGTAGTTCGGGTGCACGAGCGTCGCGCTCCCGAACTGCTGCGGCGTCCAGGACGTCGGCAGTCCGCCGGCGACGCCCGGCGCGCGCACGAGCAGCGCGCCGGCCGAGCCGGTGAACGGATTCGGCGCGGACACGCCGACGGCCCAGTTCGAGAAGAGTCCCTGCGCCATCGTGGGCGGGACCTGGTTCGCCATCAGGCTCTGCGCCGTGGCGAGCGGAGCGAGCGTCGAAGCTGCGAACACGAGAAGGAGAGGCGCGGCGGCGCGGGCCATGGATTCCATTGGAGGTCTCTTGCGGTGAGGGGCTTCGGTGGGGTCGGTGCGCCAGGGGACTCCGACGTGGATCGAGTCACCTGTCGCGCTGAGGTGACGTGTTCGTGCTGGAGGCCTCGAAGACGCGGCGCACGGCGTCCGTCGCTTCGGGGCCGAGGGTCGACGGCAGGTGGACGGCGAGCAGCTCGCGACGCCACCAGTTGTCCGGCTCCTCCTCGAGGAGTTGCGCCAGCGCGAGCACGAGCGCCTGCTCGTCCTCGGAGGCGAGCGCGGTCGTGATGCGCTCCGCGGTGGCCGTCGGTTTGCCGCCCGCGTCGCGCACGCGAGCGAAGAGCTCCAGCGCGCGGTCGAGCTGCGCCGTGCACGCCGCGCGATCTCCGCCGGCGCGCGCGTCGAGCGCCGCGTACGTCGCGACGACGCCGGACCAGGAGTCGCCCCAGGTCGCGTTGCGCGGCTCGAGGCGCGGCTCCGACTCGCGCACGAGACGCTCGGCGACGTCGAAGCGGCGGTCGGCGATCTCGACCCACACGAGGTCCTGCACGATGCGGGCGTAGCTCGGCCGCAACGCGCGCGCGATCTCGAGGTGCCGGCGAGCGTCGGCGAGCTGGTGCTCTGCGAACGCGGAGTAGCCGGCGTTGATGCGCAAGACGTGCGAGCTCGGCGCGAGTTCGAGGCCTTCCGTGCAGGCGCGCAAGGCCTCGTCGAAGCGACCCTGCAGCGCGAGCATGCGTCCGGCGATGTGCGCCGTCGTCGCCGTGCGCGCGTGCATCCGGCTCTCGAGGCGCACGAGGTCGGCGTAGCGCTCGACGGCGAGCCGCCGGCGCTCGCCGAGGCTCAACCGGTCGAAGTTCGTCGACGCCAGGAAGAGCTCCTCGGCGTGCGGGATGCGGCGCACCTCGGCGTCCGCCAGCAATGGCAATGCTTGCGCGGGTTTCTCGCGTCGCAGCCAGTGGTAGGCGAGCAGGTAGCGATCGGTCGGCGATTGCGGCTCCGGCAGACCCGCGAGCTCGACGCTCGGCACGCCCGCGGGCTCGTTCGCGTCCGGCGCGTAGCGCGCGGCGAGCTCGCGCGCGAACGGAGTCCCGACGAACTGCGCCACGGCGGCCATGTCCTGCGCCGCTCCGGCGGCGTCGCCGTGATCCTGGCGGAACGAGGCGCGCAGGAGCCGCGCCGGCAACGGCTCGATCGCCGTGTCCGCCGCTTCGTCGAGCAGCGCCGCGAGCGCGCGCTTGTCCGCTTCGTCGTGGATCACGCGGTTCGAGGCTCCGACGACGCTGAAGTTCGGCGGGACGTGGGGCGAGAGCTCCGCGAGCTGCGCGGGGCGCGCGTCGCCGACGCGCGCGCGCCACGCGCGCACGCCGGCGAACGAGACCGCGAGCAACGAGGCGAGCAGCAGCGCGACGAGCGCGCCCAGTGCGGCTCGCGAGCGCAGGATGCGGCGACCGACGCGCTCGAGGCGCGATACCGGGCGCGCGGAGATCGGCTGGAACTCGAGGAACGCGCGCAGATCGGCTTCGAGCGCGGCGGCGGACGCGTAACGCGCGCTCGGCCGTCGGTGCATGCCCTTGTCGAGGATCGCCTGCAGATCGCGCGGCAGCCCCGGTCGCCAGCGCGACGCCGGCAGAGGCTCGCGCGACGCGACGGCGGCGAGCACCTGCGTCGGCGTGCCCTCGTACGGCGCGTGCAGCGTCAGCAGATGGTAGAGCGTCGCCGCCAGGCTGTAGGTGTCGCTCGCGCCGGTGCGTCGACCTTCGCGCTCCATCGTTTCGGGCGGCATGTACGCCGGCGTGCCGAGCGTCGAGGGCGTGCGCGTGATCGAGCCGCCGTCGTCGAGCAGCGCGATGCCGAAATCGAGCAGCGCGGGACGCCCGTCGCGGCGCACGCGGATGTTCGAGGGCTTGATGTCGCGGTGCAGCACGCCCGCGCGGTGCACGGCTTCGAGACCGTGCGCGAGCTCCGCCGTCCAGCGCACGACGCTGCGCAGCCAGCTCGCTTCGCCGCGTCGCGCGATGCCGAAGCGTTCCTCGATCCAGGCGTTCGAGTCCGAGCTCGAACGCTCGGGACTCCGCTTGCGTTGCTCGGCGGCCTCGAGCAGCTCGGAGAGCGGCGTGCCGTCGACGAACTCCATGACCAGGTAGACCTGGTCGTCCTCCGTGCGGCCGCGGTCGTGGATCGCGGCCACGGCGGGGTGCTGCACGGCGGCCATCGAACGCGCCTCGCGCGCGAAGCGTTCGAGCGCGCGCTCGGGCGCCATCAAGCCGTGACGAACGACCTTGCACGCGACCTTGCGGCCGAGCTCGCGGTCCTCCGCGAGGTAGACGACGCCCATCGAGCCCGCGCCGATGCGCTCGATCACGCGAAAGCGACCGCCGAGCTGACGGCCGAGCAGCGGATCGAGCCCGCCGCTCTTGCCCAGCATGGCCGGCAGCGCGTGCGCGCGCTCCACCAGCGCGCGCACCTGCTCGCGCAGCTCCGGCCGCGGCTTGCAGGCTTCGTCGAGCCAGTCGGCGCGGCCCGCGTCGCGCAGATCGAGCGCCGCCGAGACGAACGCCGTGAGGCCCTCGGCGCGCGCGTCGGGTGCGCGCGGCTCCGCGGGGCGAGGAGGCGGCTGCGTCACTCGCTGTCCTTCAGCCACAGCACCAACCTCGCCTGCGCGTCGAAGAACGCCCGGCGCGCCGCGGACTCCGAACCGTAGCCGAGCTGCTCCGCGAGCTCGCGGAACGACGTCGTGTCGTCCATGCGCGCGCGCAGGAGGTGCTGCTCGCGCGGCTCGAAGCGCTCGAGCGCGGACTTCAGCTGCGCGAGCTCCTCCGCGGACATGACGGCTTCGACCGGATCGGACTCGCCGCCCTCGACGTCGAACCCCTGCTCGATGCGCACGCTGCGTCGCGCGTCGCGCTGCTCGGCCTCGTGGAAGCGCAGCGCGTCGATGATGCGATGGTGCACCACGGCCGCGAGGTAGCCGATGAACGCCGCCTCGGTCGTGCCGTGGAAGGCGCTCACGTCGGGCAGCACGCTCTCGAAGACGGACTGCACGACGTCCCCGGTGCTGAAGTGCGCGTTCAACCACGACCGGCCGCGGCGCAGATCCGAATCGAGGCGGTGGTGCACGAGCTCCTGCACCGCCGGATAGAAGCGCCGCGCGAGCTCGTCCAACGATTCCCGATCGCCCGACCTGGCACGCTCGAGCGTGCGCGTGAAGGGAACCGGACCGCTCACGGGGGGGATTGTAGCTCGGAACACCACGCGCGGGTCGCGACCTGCCTTCGATCACGGGCCCCAGGAAGGAAGGCGTGACGGAGCGCGCGATCCGCCGCTCGAATTCGAAAGAAAACGATGCGGCCGCGTCGAGTCCCGCGCGTCGTCGATGGAACGCGCGCGGATCGGACCCCGACCGCGCGCAGTCCGAGCGTGCTCCCGGACGGGCGAAGCGCAACACGCACTCACGCTCCGTTCGCAGCGCACGAACCGGAGAGCGCATCCAACCGCACCCCCCCCGCACACTCCCGTCTTCTCGTCGAGCCCCTGCCGCACGAGCACGCCATCACCTGCTCCCCGAGCAAGGTTCACTCCGCCACTCCGCCCCGCCCCGCTACGTTCCCTTGGCCCCGCATCACCCTTCCGGCCCAAGACTCGTGG
>JBGATX010000257.1:0-5327 GCA_044228975.1 Planctomycetota bacterium
CCGGCCCCGCGTCGTTCGCGTTCACGCCGTCCGCGGACGGCGCGCGATCACCAGACGATCTCTTCGGTGTCGGTGACGTTGAACGTCGCCGGCGGGCAGAAGGCCGCCGCCGCGTTGCGGTAGTAGGCGGCGTACTGCATGGCCACGCCCGAGCCAACGAAAGTCCCGCTGCGCGCCGAGAGCGTGATCGTCTCGGGCGGAACCGGGAACTGCGCGACGCTCGTGATGCCGCTCGGGAAAGAGACCGCGCGCAGGCGCAGCAGACTGCCGCCGCCGCACTTGACGCCGTCGCCAAACACGACGCCGCCCGGGGTACGACCGTCTTCGCGGATGAAGATGGCGACGCCACCGGTCATGCCGGTCGCGCTCAGGACGACGTTGTCAAGCGCAACCGTACCGGCCGCGCTCAGCGAGGCACCGGCCGGGTTGAGCGAGTTGGCGCAGCCCGCGTGCGGGTCCGTGCCGTTGGGCGCGCACGGGCACGGAATGCGGAGCACATCGCCGTTGCCGCACTTCTCGGTGCTCGGACCCGTCGGGCAGGGCGTACCGAGCTCGGAGATCGTGAACGTCCCCGAGATCGCCGTCGTGCTGAGCGGGTAGCGTCCCAGCTGGATCGTGTAGGTCTGGCCGCAGACCGTGGGCCAGGTGACGATCGAGTTGAGGCCGCCGGCGGCGCAAGCGGTCGTGCCCGCGTCGTCGTTGCAGGCGATCGCCGCCGTCGAGGGGCAGCCGGCGCCGTCGTAGATGGCGACCTTGGTGTCAGCGCCGGTCGGAACCGTCGTGCCGCACAGCGACAGGGTCGCCGTGCCGGACGAGGTCGGGGTCCACGTGAACCAGCTGTCGTTGCCGATGCCGGTCTGCGCGAAGAACAGACAGGCCGATTCCGCCTGACCTTCGCAGCCCGTGGTCGAGGCGGTGTTGTCGAACGGGAACGTGCCGGGGCCCGCGGGCAGTGCGAGCGGAGTTCCGCAGCTGTCGTTCACCGGGCCCGGAGGAGGCGGCGGACCGGCGGTCTCGACGATCGTGAACGTGCCGGAGTAGGTCGTCGCGGCGCCAAAGCTGCCGAGCTGGATGAACACCGGCACCGCGGCGGTGATGTTGACCGTCACCGACGATTGCAGGCCGCAGCTGTCGTCGTTGCACGCGAGCTGCGTGCACGGGCACGAGCCGGCGGGTGAGCCGTCGGTCCAGACCGCGAGCGTCGTGTCCGCCGTCACGCCACCACAGGTGGCGATCACCGCGGTCCCGGTCACCGCCGGCGTGTAGTAGAACCACACGTCGTTGTTGCGGTTGGGGCAACCGCCCTGCAGCGCGCCGGTCGTGGCGCCGACGTTCGTGACGGCCACCGGGCTCATCGCCGCGGTGATGTTGTCGCTCGCCGCTGCGGTCGAGCAGTCGTCGGAGCCGCCGACGAGAAGGGCGCTGCCCGACGGTGCCGGGAAGTAGCCAGCCTGGGGGATCTTGTTCGTCGTCTGTGTCTTCGTTTGAGCCGCGGCGGTCGCCGCGATCAGACACGTGACGGAAAGCATGAGGATGCGATTCATGGGCAGTGTGAGTCCGTGAGAGAAGTTCAGGACCACGGGCGCGGTATCGGCGGGGGCCGACGCACGCAGCTCGTGAGTCCAGTTGGAAGCGAGGCCCCGATCCGCGCGCTCCCGAGGACCGCGAGACGATCAGGACTGACGGGTAGTCTGACGGATGCGAGGCCACTCGGGTTCGCCCACGGCTGGAAAAGCTCCGAAAAATGGCCGCGCGGGATCATGCAACGCATGGCGCGAACGCTGGCCGAGCTTCCCGGGCCCGCCCAGCCGCGAGCGAAACGGCTCGAGGAGCCGTCGACCGCGAGATCCGCGCCCGTCACGCCTCGGGCCCGGCGTCGCTCGCGCGGCTGCGCCACTCGCGACGCACGTCAAAGGCCAGGCGCAGCGCGACCACGAACAGCGTCACGACCAGCAGCTCGCGCGCGATTTCGACCAGGCCGGGCCGGTGAACGAGTTCGACCCCGATCCAACCGCCGGCGATCGCCCCCAGCGCGAGCCAGATCGCCCAGGCGAGCGCGACCTGCTTGTCGCGCCGGTAGAGCCAGACCGACTGCCACGACGTGACCACGCTCATCGCCATGCTCGCCGCGCGCGCGCCCAGGTAGCCGAGCCCCGGGACGCCGAAGAGCAGCGCCGGGACGGCCACGAGACCGCCGCCGATGCCGAGCAGCGGCGCGACGAAACCCGACGCGAAACCGATCGCCGCGATACCGAGATACCCGTAGCTCGAAAGCCGGAGATGCTGCGCCGCGAGCTCGCTCGTGCGCGTCGACGAGCCAGCGTCGGAAAGGAGGAGCTCGCAGGCGATCAGCGCGAACACGAAGACGAACACGAGCTTGAGGCGCAGCGTGTCGAGCCGGCGCGCGACGAAGAAACCCAGGCGCGCGCCGAAGACGCTCGCCGCGATCAACGCGGCGACGACGCGCCAGATGAGCGCCGAATCGCCGCGCGCGAGCTCGACCAGCGTGGCGCTCGTCGTCGAGCCGGCGACGAGCAGCAGCGAGCTGCCGATCGCCGTCTTGAGCGGCAGCTTCACGAGGTAGTGCAGCGCCGGCACGGCGAAGACTCCGCCGCCGATCCCGCACATCGCGCTCCACGTGCCGATGAGCACGCCGAGCAGGACCAGCCCGGCGGCGCGCGCGGCATCCGGCGTCGCGAGTGCGGCGCGCTCGTCGCTCATCGGCCGATCGGACGCGGCGCATCCGGCGCGCGCGCAACGCCGCCGTCCCCGACGCGCGCCGAGAGCTCGGAGCTCGAATGCTGCTTCGCATCGCCGCAGATCGCGATCTCGATGCCGAGCTCGCGGTCGATCGGGGCCTCGGGAACGCTCGCTGCCGTGTAGTCCGTGCCCTTGGCGTGCACGTCGGGCGCCAGAGCGCGCAGCGTGGCTTCGAGCGTCGGCTCGGCGAAGCTCGTCACCGCGTCGACGAAGCGCAGCGCGCCGACGAGCTCCGCGCGCTCCGCGAGCGGCTGGAACGGCCGGCCCGCGCCCTTGAGCGCGCGCACGGAACCATCGGTGTTCAACGCGACGACGAGGAAGTCGCCGCAGCTCTTCGCCGCCTCGAGGTAGCGCACGTGACCGACGTGCAGGAGATCGAAGCAGCCGTTCGCGAGCACCACGCGAGTGATGCAACGCTGCGCGCGCAGCTCGCGCAGGAACCGGGCGAGCGCGTCGCGCTCCCACAGCACCTTGCGAAACGTCGCGTCGGGCGCGTTCATCCGCAACGTCCCCGCCGCGGTTCGAGCGTGCCGCGCGCTGCCGCTCCACCCGGCGCAGGTGCGCCGTCGACGCGCTCGTTCTCGCCGCGCACGGTGCGTGATACGACGTGCGGAGCTCTTTCGAGCGCGTTCGCGAGCTGCTGCGGGCGGCACACCGCGGCTCCGCTCTCCATGACGACGACGCCCGAGGCGGCATTCGCGAGCTCCATCGCGCGCGCGGCGTCGCAGCGCGCGGCGAGCGCGAGCGTGAACACAGCGGCGGCCGTGTCGCCGGCTCCCGTGACGTCCGTCACCTCGCCGTCGCCCGACGCGGGCACGATCAGCCCTTCCGGCGGCAATTCCCGGCCGAAGATCGCCATGCCGAGGTTGCCGCGCGTGACGAGCAGGAACTCGGGCGCGAGCGACGCGCAGAGCTCGCTCGCCGCCGCCTGCAGCGCGTGCGCGTCGTCCAGGCGCGCGGGATCGACACGCGTGAAGCGCGCGAGCTCGCCGACGTTGGGCGTGAGCGCGGTGAGCGCGCCGCGGAACGACTCGACGTCCGAGCGCGGATCGAGCACGGCGACGCGGCCGTCGGCGCGGAAGGAACGCGCGAGCTCCGCCGTCGAGCCATCGACGAGGCCGTAGCCGTAGTCGCTGACGAGCAGCGCGTCGAAGCTCGACAAGCGCGAGAGCAGGTTCGCGTGCACGCGCTCGCGCTCGCTCGCCGCAGCCGCCTCGCGCGGCTCGCGATCGATGCGCAGCACCTGATGCGGACTGCGGCGCGCCTCGGCGGCGAGGATGCGCGTCTTCGTCGGCGTGGTCCAGCCGGCGACGCGCGCGACGTGCACGACGTCGATGTGCTCCTCCTCGAGCAGCGCGACGAGCTCGCGCCCCGACGCATCGCGCCCGACGGCGCCGAACATCGAGACCGAGGCTCCCAGCGCGCGCAAGTTGCGCGCGACGTTCGCAGCTCCACCAGCGGCGATCGCGTCGCGCTCGTGACGCAAGACCATGACCGGCGCCTCGCGCGAGAGCCGCGTCGGCTGCGCATAGAGCCAGTGATCCGCGATCAAGTCGCCGATGACGGCGACGGAGAGCGTGGAGAAGTCGGGCAACCTCGAGTCCATGACGCGTGGGGCGCGAGCATACTCGACGAACCACCGAGAGCTCTCGCTCGGTGCCGGCAGAACCGAGGCGTCACGATTTCGGCCTCTTGGCCTGCTTCGGATCAGGCAGCTGCTTCACCTCGGCTTCGAGTTGCGTGAACGTGTCCGTCTCCGCTTCGTCCTCGATGCGAGCACGGCACTTCGCGGCGAAACGGCCGTACTCCGCTTCCGCGATGGCGTCCGCATCTTCCCGTCGGACCGTGCCCGCATTGGGGAGGATCGCCCGCTCGTTCAGCCTGAGGAAATCGTCGAGCCTGCTTCGCCAATCGCCCAGGAACACCTGCTTTCGGCGTCGCGCCTGATCCTCGGCGAAGTCGAGGAACATGACGACGATCCGATTCAGCGCGTCGATCTCTCCGTCGCGCAAGTAGTTCTTGGCCACGGTCACGTCGCCCTTGCGCACGACGTCGCCCTTCCAGGTCGTCAGGCCCATGTTCGGCTGGGTGGAGTTCGCTCGTTCAGCGATCAACTCGGGCGCCGTCTTCCCCGTCGCGGCGAAGTGGAGCTTGTTCTGCACGACCTGGAAGAACGCCTGCGTGTCGGGCTCGGACGGCGAGTAGTCTGCCGCCAGCGCAAGGATCTCGCGCACGCGCAGGTACACGCGCCGCTCGCTCGCGCGGATATCTCGGATGCGCTCGAGCAGCTCGTCGAAGTAGTCGGTGTGCCCTTTCCCCGGCGGGCTCTTGAGGCGCTCGTCATCGATCGCGAAGCCCTTGACGAGGTACTCGCTCAAGCGCGCCGTCGCCCATTGGCGGAACTGCGTGCCGCGCACGCTGCGTACTCGGTAGCCGACAGCCAGCACGGCCTCGAGTCGGTAGTGACGCAAGCTGCGCGACACTTCGCGCGCCCCCTCGCGGCGAACCTGTAAGTAGTCCTTACAGGTTGCGGCTTCGGTCAACTCCCCCTCCTCGAAGATGGTCTT
>JBGATX010000258.1:0-5331 GCA_044228975.1 Planctomycetota bacterium
GGCGCTCGCGACCGTGCCGACGGTCGCGGCGGGCGACAGCGTCAAGCTCTCGCTCTCCGTGTTGCAGCGCCGTCCGGGTCCGAGAATCGAGCTCGTGAGCCTTGGATCTCCGGCCGACGCGACGTCGCCGGCTCCGCAGGTGCTCGTGCCCAACACGCCGCTCGTCACGGAGCTCGTGCGCGAGGTTCCCGCGACGCAGGCGATCGATCAGCCTTACTGGCTGGCCCAGCCGCACGACGCGCTCTACCGCGTGAGCGGCGATCGTTCGGGGGTGGAGCCCGAGAGCCTCGGCGCGCTCGTCGTCGCCTGCACGTTGCGCCTCGCGGACGGCTTCGAGGTGCGCGTCGAGCGGCCGGCGATGCACAAGTGGGTCGATCGAGTCGCGGGCGAGCGCCTGCGACCGGTCGTGGTCACGCCGGCGGCCTCGCTCGAGCTCGACGACCGCGTCGCGCTCGTGCGCGGGTCGCAGGCGCTCGTCTCGGTCGGCGTGGTCGCGCTGCGCGACGGCCTCGCTGGCGCACTGCGCGCGCGAGCGCCCGACGGCTGGACGGTCGAGCAGCTTCCGCCGCCGATCGAAGGCCTGCGGCGCGGCGAGCGGCGCGAGCTCGAGATCGCCTTGCGCCGGCGCGCGAACGCGCCGGGCGGGAGCTTGCAGCTCTCCTTCGAAGGCCCGCAGGGCGCGAGCGACCGCTCGCTGCACGTCGTCGATCCTCCTCACGTCCTGCCGCAGACTTGGTACTCGCCGGCCGAGGTGCGTCTCGTGCCGCTCGACGTCGAGGTCAGCGCTCGGACCGTCGGCTACATCGAGGGCGCGGGCGACGAGCTGCCGGCGGCGCTGAGACGCCTGGGGATCGCCGTCGAACGCCTCGACCCCGCGCACGCGGGCGCGGCCGAGCTCGCGCGCTGCGATGCGATCGTCACGGGCATCCGCGCCTACAACACCGTGCGCGGCCTGGCGCGGCTCCAGCCTCTGCTCATGGACTACGTCGCGGACGGCGGCACGCTGCTCGTGCAGTACAACACCAGCGGCGACGATCTCGTGATCGACGCGAGGAAGCTCGGACCGTATCCGTTCGTGCTCACGCGCGAGCGCGTCACGCTCGAAGACGCGCCGGTCACGTTCCTCGCACCCGCGCACGCTCTCATGACGACGCCGAACGCGCTCGGGCCCGAGGATTTCGCGGGCTGGGTGCAGGAGCGCGGACTCTACTTCGCGGGCGAGCTCGATGCGCGCTACACCGCGCTCGTCGCCTGGAACGACCCGGGCGAGAAGCCCTCGAACGGCGCGTGGATCACCTGCGAATTCGGTCGAGGGCGGTTCACGTTCACGGGCATCAGCTTGTTCCGCCAGTTGCCCGCGGGCGTACCCGGCGCCTACCGACTGCTGGCCAATCTGCTCGCGCGCCGCGCTCCGCGCGCGGCCGACGTTCCGGCTGGCGGAGCCGCCACGAAGCGATGAGCTGCTCCGCCCACGGACGCGCGCATCGATGAGCGCGCTCGACTGGATCGTGCTGCTCGGCACGCTGGGGGCGATCGTCGCCTACGGCACGTGGCGCACGCGCCGCGACAACACGCGCGAGAACTACCTGCGCGGCGGCAGCGACGATCGCTGGTGGACCGTGGGCTTGAGCGTCATGGCGACGCAAGCGAGCGCGATCACGTTCCTCAGCACGCCGGGTCAGGCCTATCTCGACGGCCTGGGCTTCGTGCAGTTCTACTTCGGCCTGCCGCTCGCGATGCTCGTCGTCGGGGCCGTGTTCCTGCCTCTCTACTACAAGTGGCGGGTCTTCACCGCCTACGAGTTCATCGGCAAGCGCTTCGATCAGCGCACGCGCCTGCTCACGGCGGCGTTGTTCCTCGTCCAACGCAGCATGGCGGCGGGGATCACGATCTACGCGCCGAGCATCATCCTGAGCAAGGTCCTGCACTGGCAGCTCTCGTGGACCTGCGTCTTCATCGGCGGGCTCGTGATCCTCTACACGACGACCGGCGGCGCGCGCGCGGTCGGCGTCACGCACAAGCTCCAGATGGCCGTCATGATCCTGGGCTTGTTCGTCGCCTTCGGCCTGACGGTGGCGGCGTTGAGCGATCGCGCGAGCTTTGGCGAGAGCCTCCGTCTGGCGCGGGAGCTCGGCAAGCTCGACGTGCTCGACTTCTCGTGGGACCCCGCGAACAAGTACACCTTCTGGAGCGGCCTGATCGGCGGCTTCTTCCTGCAGCTCGCGTACTTCGGCACCGATCAGAGCCAGGTGCAGCGCTACCTCGGCGGCCAGACGATGCAGCAGGCGCGCCAGGGCTTGTGGATGAACGGCGTGCTCAAGATCCCGATGCAGTTCTTCATCCTGCTCACGGGCGCGCTGGTCTTCGTCTTCTACCTGTTCCACGCGCCGGCGCTGCATTGGAACGAGGCGAACCTCGCGGCGGCGCGCGGCCTCGACACGACGGCGCAGGTGCGCGAGCTCGAGCGAGACCACGGCGAACTCGTCGACGAGCGCCAGCGCCAGGCGCTCCAGCTCGTCGGCGCCTGGCGCGCCGGGGATGCCGAGAGAGCGCGCGCGTCGTCGTCGTCGTTGAAGGCGCTCGAAGCGCGCGAGCACGAGCTGCAGGACCGCTTTCGCGCGCGCCTGCGCGAGCTCGCGCCCCAGGCCGAGCCCAACGACAAGGACTACATCTTCATCACGTTCATCATGGAGCACCTGCCGATCGGCGTGATCGGCCTGCTGCTCGCGATGATCTTCTGCGCCGGCATGAGCAGCACGAGCGCCGAGCTCTCGGCGCTGGCGACGACGGGCACGATCGACGTCCTGCGTCACGGCGGGAGCGAGGCCGCGCAGGTGCGCGCCACGCAGGTCGCGACCGTGCTCTTCGGTCTGCTCGCGCTGGGCTTCGCCGCGTTGTTCTCGCTGTTCGAGAACCTGATCCAGGCCGTGAACATCCTGGGCTCGCTCTTCTACGGCACGATCCTCGGCATCTTCCTGGTCGCGTTCTTCCTGCGCCGCGTGCAAGGCCGCGCGGTGTTCGTCGCGGCGCTCGTCGCGGAGGCCGTGATCCTCGCGCTGCACTTCACGGGCGTGGAGATCGCGTTCCTCTGGTACAACCTGATCGCGCCGGCGATCGTCGTCGCGGTCGCGTGGACGATCCAGGCGCTCTCGCCGCGCGCGCCGGAGTAGCGGCGGCCTCGCGCGCGGCAGGCAGCGCGCGGAAACCAAGGCGCTTCGACGCTCCGGGCTGCGTGCGGCGCGCTCAATGCGTAGGATGCGCGCACCATGATGCACCGCATTCTGCTCAGCGCATTCGTCGCCATCGCTCCGCTCGCACTCACGCCGCGGCTCCACGCCCGGCCCGTGCAGACACCGGCTCTCGAGATGCCGCAGGCGAGCCCCGCCGCGACGCTCAAGCAGCGCATCGGTCTCACCGACGTCGAGATCGAGTACTGCCGCCCGAGCGCCAAGGGCCGCAAGATCTTCGGCGGCCTCGTGCCCTTCGACGAGGTCTGGCGCACGGGCGCGAACTCGGCCACGAAGCTCACCTTCAGCACCGACGTGAAGGTCGAGGGCACGGCGGTGCCCGCGGGCACCTATGCGCTCTTCACGATCCCCGGTGCGACGCAGTGGACGTTCATCCTGAACAAGGTGCCCGGGCAGTGGGGTGCCTACGCCTACGACGAGAAGAACGATCAACTGCGCGTCAAGGTCAAGCCCGTCGCCTTGCAGGAAGCGGTCGAGACGCTGACCTTCGACATCGGCGATCTGCGCACGGACTCCGCGCGCTTCTCGATCGCGTGGGAGAAGACGCGCATCAGCGTGCAGATCACGACGGACATCGTCGCGACGCTCGTGCCGAAGATCCAGGCGGCCATGGCCGCCGAAGGCAAGAAGCCCTACCTCTCGGCGGCGATGTTCTACTACGAGAACAACCTCGACCTGAAGCAGGCGCTCGCCTGGATCGACGAAGCCGTGAAGGAGCAGCCCGACGCCGTGTGGATCATGTACCGCAAGGGATTGATCCTGCAGAAGTCCGGCGACAAGGCGGGCGCGCTCGCCGCGGCGAACAAGGCGCTCGAGCTCGCGGCCAAGGCCGGCGGTTCGGTGGGCGTCGAGTACAAGCGCCTGAGCGAAGCGCTGATCGCGAGCTTGAAGTAGTCGCGCTCCGATCGTCCGCCCACGCGCCGCGCGCAGGCGCTCACGCGGCCGCGCGCCGCGTTCGGCTCGCCGCGCTCGGCCGCGGCGCCGCAAGCCGTGCCGTCTCCCTCGACGGCGCTCGCCGGCGCGCCGCCCAGTCCTCGACGCGGCCGAAGATCGCGACGAGACCGAGGAGCAGCGCGACCGAGAGCGCGAAATCGAGCGCGTAGCCGAGTCCCGAGTCCGGCCGCAGGCGATACCACGCGATCTCGTTGGCGATCGGGCCCCAGAGATAGAGGGAGTACGCGCGCTTGTTGATCCTGCCGATCGCGCGCGCCGCGCCCGCGCGCTCGAAGAGCGGCAGCACCTTGTCGCGCAGCGCGAGCCAGACGCCGACGAACGCGAGCCCGAGCAGCACGAGCGCCAGCGGAGCCGCGTGCAGCATCTGGCCGGGCGCGCGCAGGAAGTAGAACGTGCAGGCCAGTCCCGCCGACACGAGTGCCGCCGCGACGCACAGCGACTTGCGCACGCGCAGCAGGCGTCCGTCGGCATATCCGTACCCCAGCTGGAACGCGGCGCCGAAGAGCAGCGTGTTGCGCACGACGCCGGGCACGGAGAGCTGCGCGATCTCGATCGCCGCGCCCGCCGCGAGGCACGCGAGCGCGCCCACGAACGGCAGACGACGATGGAGCTTCACCGTCCAGGGCGCGCTCGCGAGCAGGAGCAGGAGCGACGAGAGGAACCACAAGTGCCAGTCGAAGCGATCGAATGCCGCGCTCGCTTGCGGACCGATCAACGGCAGGAGCCAGGCCCAGGCCGTGCGCAACGGCAGCGCGTGCTCCGAGTCCGGCTGGAACCACCACGCGACGAGACACGTCGCCACCACGGCGCCGCCGAAGGCCCAGAACGGAAAGAGCAGACGCCGTCCGCGCTCGCGCCAGAAGCGCCGTCGCGTCTCCGCGCCCGGCCTGCCGAGGCTCTGCGCCGCGAGCGCGCCGCTCACGAAGAGCATGAGCGGGATGCCCGGCATCAAGAAGGAGAACGCGGCGACGAACGGATGCTCGACGCGCTGCATCAGGTGCAGGCTGATGACGCGCAGGACCGAGATGGCGCGCACTCCGTCGAGAAAGGCATCGCGCCGCGAGGTCACGCGCGGATATCGGACGCGGCTCGCCGGGAATCTGAGGCGTCGGGCCTTTCTTTCCGGATC
>JBGATX010000259.1:0-5267 GCA_044228975.1 Planctomycetota bacterium
AAGCGCGCACCCTGCTCACGGTCTTCGCGTTCGAGCGCGGACTCGAGCTCGACTACGTGACGCGCGTCGAATCGGACGCCGGCGCGGGCGAGCTCGCGTTCTCCGTGCACGGCGAAGGCTCGCTCGAAGCGTGGCTGACGTGGCTCGACGGGCTCGACGCGCAAGGGCTCGCGGTCGGCGTGGAGCAGTTCCGGCTCGAACGCGATGCTCCCGACGCCCAGGCGTGGCGCGTGACGCTGCGCGTGTGCGTGGGCACGCCTCGCGCCGCCGCGGAGGGGGGCTGAGCGTGCGCCGCAAGCACCTCGCCGCCGGCGGTCTTGCGCTCTGCGCGGCCGTGTACTGGGGCTACATCCTCTCGTCGGGTGGCGTCGTGCGGCGCGCCGAGCGCAAGCTCGATCGGCCCGCGCTCGGTGTTCCGGCGGCGTCGCTCGCGAGCTCCGGCGCGCGTGACGCCGGCGCGCAGCGCGAACCGGGCACGATCGCCGCGGGCGGCGTCGCTTCCGTCACCGCGGCCGCGCGACCTGGCGATCCGCGCGCGCGCCTCGACGCGCTCGAGCAGCTGCTGGAGCAGCTCGAAACCCCGCTCTCCGCCGGCCGCTTCGCCGGTC
Source organism: Planctomycetota bacterium (assembly GCA_044228975.1). GTDB lineage: Bacteria > Planctomycetota > UBA1135 > UBA1135 > JADJNY01. The sequence goes on from JBGATX010000259.1 coordinate 609, forward strand.
TCGACCCGCTCGCGTGCGCGTGGAGCCGCCGCGCCTGCGCGCCCGACGCCTCGGCGCCGCAAGCGGAGGACGACCCGGAGTTCGCGGCCTGGCACCGCGCGCACGCGCTCGGAGGCACGCACGTGCACGGCACGCTGCGCATCGCGATCCTCGGTGGACGCGTCGTGCGCGAAGGCGACACGCTCGAGGGCGCGCGCGTCGCGCGCATCGATCCCGGCAGCGTCGAGCTCGAATGGAAGGGCGCGTTGCGCCAGCTCGAGGTCGCTCCCGGCGCGGAGTTCGCGAACGCGGAGCCTCAGGGCCCGGCGGGCGAGGACGCGCGATGACGACGAGCTTGCGCGCGCGCCTGGGCGAACGACTCGTCGCGCTCGGCTGGATGCGGCCGGAGGAGCTCGAGCTCGCGCTCGCCGAACAACGCCGCGTCCATCGGCCGCTGGGCGAGATCCTGGTCGAGCTCGGCTTCGTCGAGGCCGAGGCGATCGCGCGCCTGCGCGCCGAGGACCTCGGTCTCGCGTACGTCGGTCCCGACGAGCTCGCTCCCGACCCGTTCCTGTGCTCGGCGCTCGACGGCGAGTTCCTGCGCCAGACGCAGTGCCTGCCGCTCGGCACGGTCGACCAGCGGCTGCGCGTCGCGCTCGCCGATCCGGACGATCCGGAGAAGCTCGCGCTGGTGCGCGCGCGCTTCCCGACGGAGCTCGAGCTCGTCGTCACGACGCGCGACGCGCTCTTCGAGGCCGCGCGTGGCGTGCTCGACGCCGGTCACAGCGGCGTGCAGCGCCTGCTCGAGACCGACGGCCGCGAGGCGCCCATCGAGCGGCTCGTGCAGGCCTTGATCGAGGACGCCGTGCGCGCCGCGGCCACCGACCTGCACATCGAGCCCGACGGCAAGGTGACGCGCGTGCGCCAGCGCGTCGACGGGCTCCTGCGCTCGTGCGAGAGCCTGCCGCGCGAGCTCACGCTCGGCGTGATCACGCGCCTCAAGATCCTCGCCGGGCTCGACATCGCGGAGCGGCGACGGCCGCAGGAAGGGCGCATCGAGCTCGCCGTCGACGCGCGCACCGTCGACCTGCGCCTCTCGCTCGTGCCTTGCGCCGACGGCGAGAATGCCGTGCTGCGCATCCTCGACCGGCGCGCGAGCACGCTGTCGCTCGTCGAACTCGGCATCGGCGCGGCGCACGAGCGCAAGCTGCTCGCCGTCACGGGGCGGCCGCACGGTCTCTTCCTCGTGACGGGGCCGACGGGCTCGGGCAAGACGACGACGCTCTACGCGCTGCTCTCGCGCGTCGACGCGCTCTCGCGCAACGTCGTCACGATCGAGGATCCGATCGAGTACCGGCTGCCGCTCCTGCGCCAGACGCAGATCGATCCCGTGGTCGGCCTCGACTTCGGCGAAGGCTTGCGCAGCGTCCTGCGCCAGGACCCGGACGTGATCCTCGTGGGAGAGATCCGCGACCGCGCCACCGCGGAGATGGCGATCCGCGCGGCGCTCACGGGACACCTCGTCTTCTCGACGCTGCACACGAACTCGGCGCTCGGCGCGTTGCCGCGCCTCTTCGATCTGGGCGTCGATCCCTTCCTGATCGAGGATGCGCTCATCGGCGTCATGGCCCAGCGCCTCGTGCGCCGCGTGTGCCGCGGTTGCGGGCGCTCGCGCGCGCCCGACGCCGAGGACAAGCGCTGGCTGGGCGAGGCATCGCCCGCGAATCCGGGGCGCGAGTCCGTGCCCGCGTTGCGCGAGGGCTCCGGTTGCGCGCGCTGCGCGCAGAGCGGCTACCACGGACGCACGGCGATCGCGGAGCTCTTCCTGCCCGACGAACGCTGCGCCGCGGCGATCCGTTCGCGCGCGTCGCTCGCGGAGCTCTCGGTGCTCGCGCGCCAGGCGGGCTTCGTGCCGCTGATCGAGGACGGACGGCGCAAGGTGCGCTCGGGCGCGACGACGCGCCTGGAGGTGGAACGCGTGTGCACGCATCACCGTCTGGGAGCGGACGAACGTGCCGAACTTTGAGTACCAGGCCTGCGACGCGCACGGCCGGCGCTTCGACGGGCGCGGGGACGCGCTCGACCTCGTCGGGCTCGACCGCGAGCTCGAGCGCCGTGGCTGGACGCTGCTGCAGGCGCGCGCCGCGCAGCGCAGCGTCGCGCGCGAAGCGGAGCGCCTGAGGAGCGACGAGCTCGCGCAGCTCACGGCGCAGCTCGCGACGATCGCTGGCGCGGGCATCCCGCTCGTCGAGGGACTCGACAGCCTCGCCGAACGGCAGGAGCGCGTCGACGCGAGGTCCCTGTTGCACGCGATCGCCGACGACCTGCGCGCGGGTTGCTCGCTCTCGCAGGCCCTGGAGCGTCGTCCGCAGACGTTTCCGTCGGAGTACCGAGCCGCGGTGCGGGCGGGGGAGCGCAGCGGCGCGCTCGAGCGCGTGCTCCTCGGTCTTGCGGGCCATCTCGAGTCGCATGCCGCGCTGCGCGCGCGCGCGACGCAGGCGTTGATCTATCCGGCGGCGCTCGCGGCCGCGCTGTTCGGCCTCGTGCTCGTGCTGCTGTGCTTCCTGCTGCCGCGCATCGCCTCGCTATACGCGGGCGGGACGGCGCGCTTGCCGTGGCAGACGCGTGCGTTGCTCGCGACCTCCGACTTCCTGCGCGGTCACGTGCTCGCATGGACGCTGTTCGCGGTGCTCGCGGTCGCGGCGGCGCTCGCGCTCCGGCGCGATGCTCGCTGGCAGCTGCGCGTGCACGCGGCGTTGCTCTCCTTGCCGCGCCTGGGATGCCTCTTGCGCAGCATCGCCGCGGCGCGCTTCGCGAGCACCGCGGCCGTGCTCCACGAGGCGGGTTGCGACGCGCTCACGCTGCTCGCGGTCGCCGGCGAAGCGAGCGGCAACGTCGCGTTCCGATCCGCCATCGAGCGCGCGCAGAGGCGCGTCGAGCACGGCGCGCTCTTCTCCGAGGCGCTGGGAGCCGAGCCTCTGGTCGATCGCCTGCTGGTGCAGGTGATCTCGGTCGGCGAGCGCAGCGGCGCTCTCGCGCCCGCGCTGGCGCGCGTCGCGCGTCGCTACGAGGACGAGGTGCCGCGCGAGCTGCGGCGCTTCCTCTCCGTGCTCGAGCCGCTGCTCCTGATCGTCAGCGGCGCGATCGTCACCTGGATCCTGCTCGCGGCTCTCCTGCCGATCTTCGAGCTCTACGAGCACCTCGCATGAAGCCGCGTCGCACTGGCCACTCCGGGTTCACGTTGATCGAGCTCATCGTCGTCGTGGCGATCCTCTCGATCCTCGCCGGCGCCGCGCTGCCGGTGGCGGGCCGCGCCTGGAACTCCGCCGCGAGACGCGCGACGCGCGAGCGTCTCAGCGAGCTCGCCCGCGCCTCGCTCGAGTTCTTCCGCGACACGGGCAGGCCTCCGCGGGCGACGCTCGAGCTCTTCGAGCGCCCCGATGATGCGGCTGGCGACGCCGCCGGCTGGCTCGGTCCGTACGTGGCGATCGAAGCGCGCGATCCGGCGCTCGGCGATCATCCCGCCGCACTCGACGCGTGGTCGCGCCCGATCGAGGTCGAAACGCAGCCGGAGTTCGCGTTCGTGAGCCGCGGCGCGGACGCGAGTGCCGCCGACGACGATCTCGCCGTGGTGGTCGATTTCACGCCGCTGCGGCGCGAACGCACGCTCGGCAGCCTCGCGGAGATCCACGACGCGATCCGGCGCTGGTCGGAGCTGCATCCCGGCGCTCTCTTGCCGCTCGATTGGCCCGCCGCGAGAGCCGAGCTGGTCGATTCCGGTTGCCTCGACGCACGCGGCGCGACCCTGAGGGACGCGTGGGGGAGAGCGTTCGTCGTGGACCCCGAGAGCGCGAGTGCGCAAGCGCGACGTGCCCAGCCCGCGGGCCTGCGCATCTCGTCGCCGGAGCTGCTCGAGCGCGGCCGCGGCGGCGATTGAGGCGCGCGGGCGCCCGGCGCGCCGGTGACAAGCGCGCTCGGGCTCGTATGATCGCGAGCCGCATGGAGCGTTGGTCGATCGAGCTCGAGAAGGAGAACTTCAAGTTCTCCGCGGCGCACTTCCTGATCTTCCCCGACGGGAGCGCGGAGCGCCTGCACGGTCACAACTACCGCGTCTTCGTCGAGATCGCCGCGCTCCTCTCGCCGCATGGGCTGGTGCTCGACTTCAAGCAGATCAAGCCGGTCGTGCGCGAGCTGTGCGACGAGCTCGACGAGCACTGGCTCGTGCCGGGCGAGCACGCGACGCTGCGCTGGAGCGAGGTCGAGGGCGGCAACATCGAGGTGCGCTACCTCGAGCGCGTCTACCGCGCGCCGCGCGACGACGTCCTCGTCCTGCCGATCAACAACACGAGCTCCGAGAACCTCGCCACCTGGGTCGGTCGCGAGCTCTTGCGTCGGTGTCGCGCGCGTTTCCCCGCGGTCGTCGTGAGCGAGCTGCGGGTGGCCGTCGAGGAGACCGCCGGACAACGCGGCGTCTACCGCTACGGCGACCGCTGAGCGCGTCAGCGCCGCGGTGCGTCGGAACGCTCGCACGCCTCGCGCACGGCTCTCTCCCAGCCGTCGAGCTCCGACTCGGGCAGCGACTCGGTGCGCTTCAGCTCTTGCTTGAGGTTCGCGCGGTGGCGCGCGCGTGACGCGATGCGCATGCGGCCGACCAGCGAGAGCGGACCGAGCTCGAGGCGC
>JBGATX010000030.1:0-43409 GCA_044228975.1 Planctomycetota bacterium
GTCGCCGAACTGGAACATGCCGCCGGGCAGGAACAGCCCGCCGAGCTTCGTGCCCGCGACGTCCCACGTGTCGCCGCTCGAAACGGACTTGCCGGGCAGGAGCGCCGTGACGTCCATGTCCGCCTCCAGCGCGGCGATGAGCTTGTCGTCGCCCGATCCGCCCTCGAAGCTGCGCGTGTACTCGGAGGCCTTCTCGTCCCAGACGAAACGCACCTTGGGCGTCGAGATCTTCTCGAGCGCGTTCACGTCGTTCGAGTCGTCGTCGAACTCCGCGTGCAGCCCGACCTTGTCGAACGCGCGCACGAGCTCCTCGATGCGACCGTTCTTGGTCTTGGCGTACGTGTCCTTGACCTCGACGGAGAGGTTGACCAGCGCGCTCTTGCCCAGGACCTCTTTGATGCCGTCACCCATGTCCTGGCCGTTCATGCTGAACGTCACGTTGCGGATCTCGGGCTCGAGCTCGATCTCGAGCTTTTTTGCGAGCTCGAGGTCGGCCTTGGGATGGAAGCCGACTTCGTCCGCCGCGGGCGCGAGAGCGAGGCACAGCGGGACGAGCAGGACGGAGGGAGAGAGACGGCGGAGCGTGCGCATGAAGAGCCTCGAGCGGTGTTCGTCGAAGCGGCGGGCTGCGTTGCGCGCTCGATCGTCGACGCGGGTCGGAATGTAGCACGCGCGCCCCGAGCGCGCGCGCGCAGGACGGAGCGTGCTCACGAGCGCACGCGGATGCCGGAAAACCTCACTTCAGCACCCTGCACGAGCAGTCCGACCGTGCCGGCGAGCTCGTCGGGCGGATAGTCGCGCTCGCCGATCTGCGCGCCGTTCAGGAAGAAGACCGCATGGCCGTCCTGGAACTCGATCGCGAGATCGCCGCTCTTGAACGCCTCGGTGAACGGCTCGCCGAACACTTCGTCGGGCTTCCAGCCTTGCTTGCCGAGCTTGCCGACTTCGACGCCCGGGCCCAGTCCGAGGTAGCGGATGCCGGTGTCATTGATGCCGAACGCGAGACCGAAGAAGCCCTTGCCGCTCGCCTTCGACACGTCGAGGTGCGCTTCGAGACGGAAGCGCTCGGGCAGATCGCCGGTGTAGATGCAGAAGCGCGGGTTGTCGGACTTGCCGATGATCGCGCCGCCGTCGGGCCTCCACAGCGTCTCGTCGGCCTGCCACGCGGAGAGCGTCTCGTCGACCGAGAGGCGCAGCGGACGGCGGATGTCGAGCGCGTGCTTCACGGCCAGCATCTTCTGCAGCGCGCTCAGCGCGCTCGTCCCGCCGAAGCTCTCTCTCGCGCGCGCCAGGAGCTGCACCGCCGTGCGCGCGAGCCCCGCGTCGGCGTAGGCCTGCGCCGCCTCCTTGACCGCCGTCTCGACGCGCGCGTCGGCCGCGGAACGCGTGTCGCCGAATCTCTTGTCGGCCTTGGCGATCTTCGCCCGGCAGGCGTCGAGCAGCGCCGCGGGCGTCGCATCACTGCCGGCGAGCTTCGTGTCGCCCGCGGGGAGCGTGCGCGCGCACTCGATCGCGCGCGCCCAGGAATGCAGCGCTCCGTCGACGTCCTTGTCGAGCGCGAGCGCGTCGCCGAGCTCCGCGTAGAGCACGGGATCGTTGGGCCTCTTCTGCAGCGCCCAGCGCAAGGTCTCGATGGCGACGTCGCCCTGCTTGTCGCGCATCTGCGCGCGCGCGCGCGCCAGCAGGATGTCGGCCTTCTCGGGCCCGCCGAACCAGACGTCCTGCAACGCGAGCATCCAGCTCTTCCAGCGCTTCTCGAAGTCCTCGAAACTCTTGACGGCCGGATCCTTGGCCTTGGTGACGAAGTACTCGACGAAGCGTCCGACGACGTCGTGCTTGCCGCCGCTCTTGTAGGCGGCCATGTAGTCGCCGTAGAGCGGCGCGTAGATGCGCTGCGACTTCTCGTTCTCGTAGTTGAGGAGGAAGTAGACGAGCGACCAGCCGACGGAATAGTAGGAGCCGTCGTACGAGCCGTCCTCGTAGTAGCTGACGACGTCCTTCAGCGTCGGCTTGCCTTCCTCGAAGACCTCCTTGAGCTCGCGCAAGCGCATCTCGGGCACGAGGTTCGTCTGCACCTTGCCGTTGGGCAGCAGCTTCGCGCCCTCGAAGTAGCTCGCCGTGCCTTCATTGAGCCAGCCGGGGATCAAGTCGGCCGAGACGAGGTGCGTGAACTGGTGGCTCGACTCGTGGAACAAGGTCGACCAGAGCTCGCTCGACGGAAAGCCGCTGTCGCGCGTGTCGTAGGTGGCGACGCGATTCTCGCTCGGCGAGAAGAAGCCCATCATGCCTTCGTCCTCGACCTTCTCGAACTCCTCGAACTCCTTGCGCGACTTGAAGACGGAGATCGTCACGCGCGCGGTCTCGCCGCCGCCGTGTTCCTTGACGTGGAACACCTTGCGGTAGAAGTGGTTCATCTGCTCCATGGCGAGCGACATCTGGTCGGCCATCTCGCGCCCCATGTTCGTGATGATCGTGTACTGGTCTCCTTTGACCTGCCACGCCTTCTCCCACTCCTCGTGCTTCTTGTCCTCCTTGGCGATCGCCTCGGGCGAGCGCTTCTTCTTGACCTTGATCGGCACGTCGAAGCCCGAGGCGAGGATCGCCTCGACCGCGCCCTTGTTGCCGTAGAGCTTCTCGAGCTGCGCGCTGGCCGCCGCCTCCGCGCTCGTGTCGCGGCAGCGCGTGAAGAGCTCGACCGCGTTGACGAAGCGCTTCTTGTTCGCGCACTCCTGCCCGAGCGCGAGCAGGTCGGCCGCGTAGGCCGAGAGCGTCGCGCGGTCGCGGCCCGCGAGCGGATCGAGCGCCGTGGCGCGCTTCTCGATCTCCGCCGCGCGCGCCTTGTCCTCGCAGCGCAGGAGCGCGAGCCCCGCGTACCAGAGCGCGCGATCCTTGTCCTGCGCACTCTCGGCCGCGCGCGAGGCGAGATCGAGCAGCTCGAGATCGTCGGGCGCGAGCTCGAGCGCTTTCTCGACCGCGAGCAGCGCGTCGGCGCCCTGCCCCGCGTCGAGCTTCGACTGCGCGTCCTTGCGCAAGGCCTCGACCTCGATGGCGCTCGCGCTCTGCGGCAACGCGGGTGCGGCGGCGGGCTTGGGATCCCCACCGCCGAGGCGAGAGGTCTCCTGCGCCACGCAAGCGAGCGCGCTGTCCGTACCGGCAAAGGAACAGCTCAACGCCGGCGCGAGCACGCCGAGCAGCGTCGGAACGAACATCGATCGAGCTCCATCCGCGCAGGATCTGCGCACCATCCACGCGCGGGGAAGAGCGTGGGAACCACGGGGAAGCGGCCGGACATGCTACCCAGTGCGGCGCGGGCTGCAATGCACGCCGTGAGCGCGCAGCGTCTTCGTCGAAGCACCATGCGGGCGCTCTCGCACGCTGCCGTTCGACGACGCTGCGCGCATCGATCTCGACACGCCCAAACGAGTGCCGTCTGCGCGCTCGAGAACGGCCGCTCCCGCCCGTTCTTTCTCCGCGACGGCAGCGAGCCCGTGTCCCCGCGAAGCCTGGCAGCACGACGCCGTCGCGGATAGAAGTCTCGTCCCAGAGTGGCGGAGCTCGATTCTCAGAAGCGCACACCACGTCGGCGACGCGTTTGGCGCGCGCTGCTCGCCATCGGATTGGGTGGGATCGCGGCGCTCGTGCTGGGTGAGCTCGCAACGCGTCTCGCGTCGCGCGGCGGTTTCGGTTCACCGCTCGATGCGGAGCTGAGCGGCGAGTTCGTCGCTCACGACGAGCGCCTGGGCTGGCGTCTCCTGGCCGGCTCGCACGGCTGCGCGCGCAGCGTCGAGTTCGTCGACTGCTTCACGATCAACTCGCAAGGACTGCGCGCCGACCACGCGATCGCCGATTGGCCTGCGCCCGGGCGCGCGCGCATCGTGCTCGCGGGAGATTCGTTCACGTTCGGCCTGGGCGTCGCCGACGCCGGGCGCTTCGGCGACCGGCTCGAGGCAGCGCGACGCGACGTCGACGTCGTCGACATGGGCGTGCTCGGCACGGGCACGGACCAGCAGCTCTTGTTGCACGAGCAGGAGGGAGCGCGCTGGCACGCCGATCTCGTCGTCCTCGGCTACATGACCGAGCACATCGTGCGCAACGCGCACGAGGGGCGCGTGTCGGGCAACGGGTTGATGGTGCCCAAGCCGCGTTTCGTGCTCGAGAACGGCGAGCTCGTGCTGCGCGGCGTGCCGGTGCCCGAGGAGCTCGTGCACGACAGCGCGATCGCCGAGGAATGGTCCGAGCGCCAGTCCGCCGGCGTGCCCGTGCCGTTCAAGAGCTTCCTGCGCGAGCACAGCGCGCTCTACGGATTGCTGCGCGCGCGACTTCGGCCGCTCGTGCAACGTCTGCGCGGCTCGCGTCCGGAGAGTTATCCCGAGTACCACGCCGAGCGCGAGGAATGGCGCGTCACGCAGGCGCTGATCCGGCGCTTCGCCGAGCGCGTGCGCAGCAAAGAGAGCCGCTTCCTGCTGCTGCTCATCCCCGCAGCGGAGTACGTGCGCCCGCCGTGCGAGGACGAGTTGCCCGAGCGCGCGTTGCTGGCCTTCGCCGAGCAGGCCGGCATCGACGCGCTCGATCTCTTGCCCGCGCTGCGCACGGCCGAGGCGGCGGGCGAGCACACCTACTACGACAGCGACCCGCACTGGACCGCGGCCGGACACGCCGTCGCGGCGCGCGAGCTCTCGCGCTGGCTCGACGAGCACCCGCTCACGCCGGGCATGCGGCGCTGACCGCGGATCCATCCGATCTCGAGGGCGAACGAGTCACCAGCGACGGGAAAATACGGCGGCGCGTGACGCGCGGGCGTCATGGCCTTCACGGGCGTCGCGACGGACCATGCGCCACGTGGCGGATTCGTCGGAGCGCTTCCATGCGCGCACGTTCCAGACGCGCACCTCGACGCCGTCGCGCGGCGTGCGCTCGAGCTCGGCGGCGAGATCGGCGAGTCGCAGCGTGGCGGGTCGCTCCGGTGCTCGCGCGAGCGCGGTGACTCCGCCGATCCCGCGCAGCACGCGCGAGCGCGTCGAATCGTCGAGCGCCAGCGCCGCCGACGACGCGAGCGCGTCCGACGCCATCGGCTCGCGAGCGCACAACGCCTCGAGCTCCGCCAGCGGCTCGCGCGAGCGCACGACGAGCAACGTCTCCGTTCCCCCCGCGCTCGTGACGACCCACGCGCGCTCGACGCCGCCGCTCGTGCCCGGGAGCACGTGCGTCGCGCCGCCCGCGAGCGGATTGCGCGGCTCGAAGCCGGGCAGCGGGAAGAGCACGAAGAACGCCCCGCGTTCGTCCTCGTCGAAGACGTAGACGTGCGCCGCCTCGCTCGAGGAGAGCTCGAGACGCAGTCGATCGCCGACGCGCACGAGCGCACCCGACGCGAGCTCGATCTCGCGCTCTCCGCGCACGACGCGCAGGCGAGACTGCCACGTGGAAGCCGGCGCTTCGTCGCTCGCGCGCTGGACGCCGAGGCGGACGAGGAGCGCGACGACCAGCAAGGCGGAAGCGACGGCCGCCGCGAGCGCGGCGGCCAGAACGCGGCGCCGCGCGCTCGCCCCGCTGCGGACGTCCAGTCCACCCGGCGCCGTGAGCCCGCGCAACGCGCGCTCCATCTCGCCCGCCGTCGCGAACCGCCGCGCGGAGTCGACGGCGATCGCGCGCTCGACGATCGCCGCGAAGCCGGCCGGCACGTCGGCGCGTCGATCGAGCAGCGCGACGTGCTCGCCGGCGAGCACACGTCGCGAGAGCTCGTCGAAGGTCGCCCCGTTGAACGGCAACGCGCCGCTGACGAGCCAATAGAGCAGGCAACCGAGCGCGTGAAGGTCCGTCTGCGGCCCGAGGTCGCGCTCGCCGCGGAACTGCTCGGGCGACATGAAGAGCGGCGTTCCGCCGGCGGTCTCGAGCGCGCCTGCGCGCTCCGGCTCGAGCTCGCCTGCGCGCGCCGGGTCGTTCCGCGCGCGCGCGACGCCGAAGTCGAGCACGACGATGCGCCCCCCGCGCTCGCGCATCACGTTCGCGGGCTTGAGGTCGCAGTGGACCAGCCCGCGCGCGTGGATCGCCGCGAGCGCGCGGCAGAGATCGAGGCCCACGCGCGCGGCTTCGTCGGCGCCCAACGGACCGTCCTCGCGCACCCAGGCCTCGAGCGTGCGTCCCTCGACGAGCTCGAGCTCGAGCGCCACGGCGTCCGCGCGCTCCTCGACGCGGTGGATGCGCACGACGTTGGGATGTTCGACGGACGCGAGCTTGCGCGCTTCGTCGAGGAACTGCGCGCGCTGCGCCGCCGAATCGAATCGGTCGAGCGGCAGGACCTTCACGGCGACCGGACGCTGGAGCAGCGGGTCGTTCGCCTTGTGCACACGCGCGTTCGCGCCGCTCCCGAGCGGCGTCCCTCCCGACGCCGCGAACGAACGCCCCTCATCCGTCACGCCGCTCGCTTCGCGCGGCGCACCGCTCGAGCGCGCGGAATCGCCGGCACCGGCGCGCCAACGCATGGCCTGAAGAACCTCGAGCGCGTGACGCTCGCTCTCGTCGAGCGCGTCGGGGAGCGACTCGGATCGCGCCCCCTCGCCGGCGACGCCGTCGGCGATCTCGCGCGCGCCGCGCGCGAGCGCGTCAGGATCGCCCGGATCCACGAGCGAGCTCCTGCGCGAGGATTGCGCTGGCGCGGTGGATCGCGACGCGCGCAGCATCCGCGGAGGGAAAGGCGCATTCGTCGGAGATCTCGGAGTAGTCGAGGTCGAGCTCGAAACGCATGAGCAGAGCCGTCCTGTGCTGCTCTGAAATGCGCTCGAGCGCGGTTTCGAACGCCTCGAAGTCCTCTTTTGCGATCAATCCGTCGATCGCGGCCCGCTCGCCGCTGCTCGGAGCGCGCGACGATTCCCCCAACGCCTCGGGCACGCCGCGTTTGGCCGCCTGTTGCTTGCGGATCGCCTGGCGCACCTCGTTCATGCCGACCTGGCGCAGATACGCCCAGAACGCGCCTGCGCCGCGATCCTCGAAGCGCTCGAGAGCGCTCCAGGCGCGCGCGAACACCTCCTGCACGAGGTCGTCGGTCTCGAGCAATCCGCGCGCGTGCGACGGAAGCCGCGCGTGAAGGAACGCGCGCAGCGGCGCACGAAACCGCTGGAAGAGCCGCTCGAGCGCGTCGCGCTCCCCGGCGCGAGCGCCGGCGAGAAGGTCTCGCGTGCGGGTGAGGTCGTGCTCGGCGCCGCTCATCGATCCGGTCTCGCGGACCGTCGGCGACGCCCGCGCGGCGCGGGGGGCGGGACCGCACGCGGGGGAGCGCCGCGGCGGGAAGGAAGTCGTGCGGACATGACTGCGATTCTCCGACCGCCCGGGACGCGCGTCCAGCGGGAAACCGGCAGGCTCGCGGTTGTCGGCGGCGCGCCCGATGCGAGAATCGTCGCTCCGGCGCGACCGCCGCTCCCCCCGACCAGGCGGCACGCCGACGAGCGCATGATCCTCGCTTTCTTGATCGCCGCGGCGGTCGAGGCGCAGTCCGCATCGCGGGCGACGTCGCGTTCCGATGCAGCTCCATCGACGGGCGCGACTCCGCTCGCGAGCGGGGCGTCGAACGGGCCCGTGTCCGACGAGCTCGAGAGCGCGCGCGAACTCGTCCGCGCCGTGAACGTCGCGCGGACGGCGCAACGCCACGACGAGGCGCGCGAGCTGACGCAGCGTCTCGCCGAGATCTTGCTCTCCCGCCCTGCGACCGAGGACGACGCGCCGACGATCGAGCTCCTCGATCAACTGGCTCGAATCGCCTTGGACCTCTCGCTGCAGCGCATCGAACGCGATGCCTGGCGCCGCGTACTCGCCGAGCGCACGCGACGCCTCGGCGAGGAGGCCGAGCTCGTGCAGCACCTGCGCGAGAACCTCGCGAGCGCGTTGAGCGAGCTCGGCGAGCTCGACGAAGCCGAGGCGCTGCAACGCCGCGTGATCGAGGTCTACGAGCGAGCGCCTCCGCGCGAGCCGCTCGAGCTGCACGCGGCGCGTCTGGGTCTGGCGGGATCGCTCGGGCGCCGCGGGGATCTGCGCGGCGCGCAAGCCCTCGTCGAGCGCGTGCTCGCGGCGCCGGAGAGCGAGCTCCCGCTGGAGTCCGGCGAACGGCTCCAGGCGCGTCAGTACCACCTGAACGTGCTCAACGCGCTGGGTGAGGCCGACGAAGCGTGTTCGGCCGCGAAACGATTGCTCGAGGACGCCGAACGCGTCCTGTCTCCGTCGGCCCACAATCTCGCCACGACCCGCACGGCGGTCGCGCAAGCGTTCCAGCGCTGTGGTGACGCGGCCGGGATGGCGCGCGTCCTCGAGAAGGCGCTCGCGGCGATCGAAGGCGTGTTCGCCGAGGACGACGAAATCCTGCTGAACACGAAGGCGAACCTCGGCGTGTCGCACATGAGCTGCGGCGCGTACCGAGACGCGTTGCCGCTCGTCGAATCCGTGCTCTCGGTACGCGAGCGCACGTGTCCGCCCGGCGACCCGCGCCTGCTCGAAGCGCGAGCGTCGTGCGCGCTCGTTCGGATGGGCGTCGGCGACCTCGACGGCGCCGCGACACTGCTCGACCCGTTGTTCGACGCGAGCGGCGCGACGCCCGCGCTGCCCGATGCGGCGCCCGGGGCGGCGCTCGGGAACGTGCTCCACACCGCGGCGCAGCTTCGCTTGCGCCAGGGAGATCCGCTCGAGGCGCGCCGCCTCGCGGAGCTCGAGGTCGCCGCCCGCGAACGCCAGGGGTTCCCGCCGGATCACCCCGCGGTCATCGGCGCGCGCGGCGTGCTCGCCGCGGCGACGCAGGAGCTCGGCGACGTCCCCGCCGCGTGCGCGATCCTGCGCGAGGGCCTGCGCACCTGCGAAGCCGTGCTGCCCGACGACGCGCTGCGCGTGATCGACGCGCGGCAGGATCTCGCGACGGCGCTCCTGGGAGCCGGCGACGTCGCCGGCGCGCTCGAGCTGCAGCGCGGCGTCGTCGTGGCGCTCGAGCGCTCGCGACCACAGGACGCACTCGACCTCGCGGAAGCGCGCAACAACCTCGCCGTCACCATGCGCCTGAACGGCGACGCGGACGAAGCGCACGAGATCCTCGAGGAGCTCGTCGCTCGACGGCCGATCGATCCGGCGGGATTCGACCCAGTCGCGGTCTCGGCGGCGGGCACGCTCGCCCTCTCATGTCTCGAGCGCGGCGAGATCTCCCGCGCGCGCGATCTCGCCGTGGGTGCGCTCGTCTCGATCGAACGGCGTTCGCGCGGCGGCGACGCGAGCGCGCAATCCACACGCAGGACCGTGTGCTTCGTGCTCGCCGCGCTCGGCGAGCGCGACTCCTTGCGCCGCGCCCTCGAGCGCCTCGCCGACGGTCTGGAGCAGCGCCTCGACGCCACGATTGGGCTCGCGCCGCGCGAGGCGCTCGAGGCGGCGGGCGCCGCGCGCGAGGACCTCGACGTGCTCGACTCGTTCGCGGCGAGCGCCGACGTGAACGGGGACTTGGAGCGGCGCGTGTTCGAGCTCGCCGAGCGCCTGCGCGCCGCATCGCGAACCGCCGCGAGCTCGCGCGCGCTGCACACGCGCTCGCCGGAGCTCACGCACCTCGTCGACGAGCTTCGAGATGCGCGCGCGGTGATCGCGAGCGCGGCGGCTGCCGCCCGGCGCGACGGGATCGCGGTCGACGAATCCACGCCGAGCCGGATCGAGCTCGTGCGCGCCCGCGACGCGATCGAGGCGCGACTCCTGCGGGCCGCCGAGCGCTCGGGCCGCGGCGCGCTCACGCTACGCGTCGAGACGCTCGCGCGCGCGCTCCCTTCGTGCGAGGCGCTCGTGACTTACCGGCGCGGAACCGAGATCGCGCTCGCGACCGTCGGTTCGCGCTGGGACGCCACGCGCGTCGATCGGCTCGTCGCCCACGTGCTCACGCGACCGGAGGCGACGGGCGGGGCCGAGCTCGCGCGCGTCGACCTCGGCCCGATCGAGCCGATCACACGCGCGGTCGAACGCTGGCGCGCCGCGATCGAGCGACCTCTCGAGGGCGCGCCGGTCGAGCGGACCGATCTCGACGAACGCGCGGCGGCAGTCGAGGTTCGCCGGCTCGTCTTCGATCCCCTGGTCGCGGCGCTCGGCGACGTCGAGCGCATCCACGTGTGCCTTGACGACGTGTTGCACCTCGTCGCGCTCGATGCACTGCCGCTCGGGGACGAACGCCCGAGCGGATCGATGGACGAGACGTCGCGCTCGCCCCGTCCGAAGGCGCGGGACGGCGCCGAGCTCGTGGGCGACCGCTGGCGCATCGTCGAGGAGCTCGACCTCGCGCGCTTCTGTCTTCCGGAGATCGCGAGGGACGCGGGCTCTCCGCGGCTCGTCGCGCTCGGCGGCGTCGACTACGACGAACACGACGCCGCGAGCCCTGTCGCGGATGCGAACGCTGCACCGACCGGGCCCATCGTCGCGCTGGCGGACACCGCGCGCGCTCACGAGCTCGACGGCAACCCTTCGAACGCGAACACGCGCTTCGACAGCGCGCGCGGGATCGGTGGACATGCGCCGTTACGCGTGGCCTGGCCCGCGCTGCCCGAGAGCGGAGTCGAAGCGCGCGCGGTCGCCGAGCTCTTCGAGCGCGGCTTCGGACGCGCGCCGCTCGTCCTCGAGGGCGCCGCCGCGAGCAAGAGCGCGCTCGCCGACGCGGTCCGCGATGCGCGCTTCGTCCACGTCGCGACGCACGGATTCTCGATCGAAGCGGCGGGGAGCGCACCCGCGCAGGCCGGTCGGTTCGCGTCGCTGGCGCCTTCCACGCTGTGCGGGCTGGTGCTCGCGGGCGCGAACGGCGCCGACGGCTCGACGCGGGGACCGGGGCTCTTGACCGCGGAGGAGCTCGCGGGTCTCGACCTCGGCGATTGCGAGCTCGCCGTGTTCGCGGCGTGCCACACGGCGAGCGGCATCCGGCGCGCGGGACAAGGCGTCCAGTCGGTTCGCGCCGCGCTGCACGCGGCCGGAGCTCGGGCGACGATCACGTCGCTGTGGAGCGTCGACGACGCGGCGGCGCGCGCGCTCCTGCTCGAGTTCTACTCGCGCGTGTGGATCGACGGAGCGCGCTTCGACGATGCGTTGTGGGACGCCAAACGTGCGCTGCGCGCGCGCGGCGCGCCGACGTGCGACTGGGCGGGTTGGGTGGCGAGCGGCGGGAGCTGACGGCGCCCGTGTGTCGAACGCGCGAGGCCGAGCCGCGTTCACGGCCCGGCCTCGGTGGTGCGCCGCGTCGAGGTTCAGGACGCGGGCTGCGATCGAAGGAACTCGCTCATGGAGTCCACACGACGGCGACGCCGTTGGTCGTGTTCACCGTCGCGGACGTGCAGAAGTTCGCCGCGTTGCGGAAGCTCGCCTGGTAGTAGCGCGTGCCGCCCGAGGGCGGGATCTGGCCGCGCACCGAGATCAACTGCGTGCCCGTTTGGTACCCGAAGCCGGTGCCCCCGCCGAGCGGCGTGAGCGTCCCCAGACGGACGATCGAACCGCTGACGCAGAAGAGCCCGTCGCCGAACGGAGTTCCGCTCCCGAGCGACTGCGTGCCCTGGAAGAACGTCACGCTCGGATTGCTCGGCGGAAGCTGGTTCACGAAGAGCGCCAGCGATTCGCTCGAGACGCTCGCGACTCCCTGCGCGTGCATCACCGCGGCGTTTCCGAAGCTGTGCTTGCAGCCGCCGAAGCCGAACGACGTCTCGTTGGCACACGGGCAGCGGGTCGACCAGCCGTCGCCGTGGCAATACGTCGTCACGTCGTTCATGTCGGCGATCCCGTTCGCGTTCGCGTCGGGCAGCGCTCCGGCGGCGATGTCGCATAGGTCGCAGAGCAGGTTGGAATCCTGATCCCGTCCGCCGATGCCGAGCACGTACACCGAGCCGCTGTCGACGCCGCTCGGGAAGTCGTCGCCGTACGCGCCGGTGACGAGCATGCCGTCCGCCCACGCGAGCGAAACGCCGTAGCCCTGGTTGTAGTTCGCGTCCGCGGGCGCGGCGCGCAGCTCCTCCACGACCGTCTGCAGCAGGCCGATGAAGATGAAGGAGTGCAGGGCGCCCGAGCCCGCGGCGCCGCTCGTGTCCTCGAACGGACTGCCGACGACGAGACGCTCGATCCCGGCCCAGGCGACCGAGCGACCGAAGTTGTCCCACGCGTTGGTGCCGGCCGAGTGAATCGTGCGCGACGGTCCCCAGTGGTCGGGATCGGCCCGCGCGAAGACCGTGACCGAGCCGGCGACGACGCCGCGCGTCGGATCCTCGAAGGCACCCGCGGCGATGCGCAAGGCGTTGGGGTCGACCGCGACGGAGGTGCCGAGCTTCGCTCCCGCGACCGGCGTCAGAGGCGTCAGACGCGTGAGCACCACCGGGTTGACCAGATCGAACCCGACCTGACCGGTGTACACCGCACCGCTGTCGACGAGCCCGCTCGTGTCGGCGCGCGGAGCCCCGATCGCAAGCGTGCCCTGCGACTGGTCGACGCTCGCGCCGAAAGCATCGCCGTCGGCTCCGTCGAGCGCGAAGATCACGTTGCGCTGGATCCAGGTCGAGTCGACGCGCTGGAACACGTAGACCTTGCCACGCCGCAGACCGACGGGCGTGTCGCCCCCGGGAGCTCCGATGAACAGGCTGTTGTTGCGGCTCGCCGCGAGCTCGAGCGCCCCGCCGAAGCCGTCGTTCGCGTTCGTGTCGGCGCCGAAGAGCTTGCTCTCGAACGCCCACGTGCCGTTCGCGTCGCGCCGGAAGACGTACACCGCTCCCGCTCCGATTCCGCGCTCGTTGTCGCCGGGCGCGCCGACGAGCGCGACATCGCCCTGGATCGCGCACGCGAACCCGAACGACTGGTCGGCGTGAGGCGCGGGAGCCGTGAGCCGCGCCTCGGGCGTGAGCGTGACGCCGTCGCGGCGGTGGATCACGACCGCCCCCGCGTCGGGCGCGCCGTTGTGGCTCGCGCGCGGAGCTCCGCTGACGACGCGCACGCCGTCCGTGGCGACCGCCAGGCCGAGGTTCTCGCCGGGCTGCGCGTTGGGCGCGTTGAGCTCCGCCAGCGCGCAGATGCGGCCCTGGCACTCGTCGGGCACGAGGTCGCCGTTGACGTCCGCGCTCGTGGACGACGCGATGTCGCATGAATCGAGCACGCCGTTGCCGTTGCAATCGAGGCCGGGAGTGTTCGCCAGCTCGCAGCTGTCGGGCACGTCGTCGTGGTCGCAGTCGGCGACGAGACCGCGCATCGTCTCGACCATGTCCGGCTGCCCGTTCTGGTTGCAGTCGAGCGTGTCGTGCACGTACACGTACAAGCGTCCGCTGGTCTGGTCTCCCGGCGAGCCGCAGAATGCCAGCTTGCCCGAGATCGCGAACGCCGAGCCGAAGCGGTCGCCGAGGCTCCCGTGCGGACCGGGCACGAGCGTCTGGGCGACGTACCAGTTCGGGAACGGGATCAGCGAGTAGAGCGCGAGGTCGACGGCTCCGAACGTCGCCGCGGTCGCCGACTCGGATCCGTATCCGACGAGCAGGCGCGAGCCCGAGAGCGCGACGTGCTCGCCGTAACGTGCGTTCGCGGAAGGGTTCGCCGGCGAGAGCGTCGACGTGTTCGTCCATTGGTTCGTCGTCGGGTTGCGCCGGAAGACGAGCGCGAGCCCCGCCGAGACCACCGGAGCGTTGTAGCCCGGTGAGCCGACGACGAGGTTGTTGCCCTCGATCGCGAGCGAGGAGCCGAACTGCTCCCCGCCCCCGGAGCTGGGCCCGTAGAGCCACCACTCCACGGCGTGTTGGCCGTTCGCGCCGAGCGTATGCATCGCCAGCATGCCGGAGTGGTTCACGAACGTGTCGGGAGCGCCGATGACCAGTCGCTCTGCATCGATCGCGAGCGCCGATCCGAAGCGCGTGGGCGTCGCCTGCGCGAGGTTGCTCGGGAGAATGTCGCTGCTCCAACCCGAGCCGTTGCGCCAGTAGAGATGGACCGCGCCCCGCGCGTTCGCCGGAGGCGCGAGCGGAGCCCCGATCGCGATCCACTGGCCGTTCGTGGCGACAGCGGCGCCGTACTCCGAATTCGCGGGGCCTGCCGGCAGGTTGCTCGCGCTCCAGACTCCGCTCGCCGAGCGTTCGAGGACGAGCGCCGTGTCCGTCGACGTGTCGCAGGCGACGACCGTCACCTGCTCGCCGCTGGCGTGCACCGCGATCTCGCATTCACGCGCGCCCGACGCGCCGAGCACGTGCGTGTACTCGTAGAACAACCAGCCGTTGAGGCGCCGCAGCACGTAGACGCGCCGCAGGTTCATGCCGACGCGGCTGGTCGCCACGAACCAGTCGCCGGACGCAGCGACCCGCAGGCCGAAGTCCGTGTCGCCCGGCGACGTCGGAGGGAGTTCGACGAGGAGTTGCGCCTGGGTGTGCGCGACGGGAAGCGCGCATCCGAACCAGACGAGCACGGTGAGGAGCAGGGTGGTCAGGGACGAGCGTCGGACGGGGTTCATCGGGGTTCTCCGGATCGGGGATTCCGCGTGCGGACACGGCGTCCCGCACCCGCGGCAGGCGGACGAATGCGCCCCCCACGCCCGACGAACACCCGAAGACCGAAAAAACGCGCGCCCGACGCCGGCCTTCGCCACATCGGGCGCATCGCGCGCGTCCGGTCAGCCGCTCACTCCCACTCGATCGTCGCCGGCGGCTTGCTCGAGATGTCGAGCACGACGCGGTTGATTCCGCGCACTTCGTTGATGATGCGGTTGGAGATGCGCGCGAGGAGCTCGCGCTCGAGGTAGGCCCAATCGGCCGTCATGCCGTCGGTGGAAGTGACGATGCGCAGCGCGCAGCAGTTCTCGTAGGTGCGCGCGTCCCCCATCACGCCGACGGAGTTGATCGGCAGGAGCACGGCGAAGTACTGCCAGAGATCCGTGTGCGCTCCGGCGGCCTCGATCTCGCTCGTCACGATGTGATCGGCCTCGCGCAGGAGCGCGCAACGCTCCGCGGTCACCTCGCCGAGGATGCGCACGGCGAGCCCCGGCCCGGGGAACGGCTGGCGCGCGACGATGCGCGCGTCGAGGCCGAGGTAGCGGCCGATCTCGCGCACCTCGTCCTTGAAGAGCTCGCGCAGCGGCTCGACGAGGCCCATGTTCAGGTCCTTCGGCAGCCCGCCGACGTTGTGGTGGCTCTTGATCACCGCCGTGTTGCCGCCGTGCACGGCGACGGACTCGATCACGTCGGGATACAAGGTCCCCTGTCCGAGGAAATGCGCGCGCTGGAAGCGCAGCGCCTCCTTCTTGAACACGTCGACGAAGTCGCGGCCGATCAGCTTGCGCTTCTGCTCGGGATCGGTGATGCCCTTCAAGCTGCCGAGGAAGCGCTCGGAGGCGTCGACGACCGTCAGATCCATCTTCAGGTGCTCGCGAAACGTGCTCTCGACGACGTCGCGCTCGCCTTTGCGCAGCAGGCCGTTGTCGACGAAGATGCAGTGCAGGCGCGTGCCGATCGCGCGTTGCACGAGCAGCGCGGCGACGGAGCTGTCGACGCCGCCCGAGAGCCCGAGCACGACCTCGCCGTCGGCTCCGACCTGCGCGCGCACCTTGGCGACCTCGCGCTCGACGATCGACGCGGGCTGCCAATCGCCGGGCAGCTTGCAGACCTGCAGCAGGAAGTTCTGCAGCACCTCGAACCCGCGCACCGTGTGCGTCACTTCGGGGTGGAACTGCACGCCGAAGAAGCCGCGCGCGGGATCGCCCGCCGCCGCGTACGGGCAGGTCTCCGAATCGGCATAGATCTCGAAACCCCGCGGGCAGGCGCTCGACCTGGTCGCCGTGGCTCATCCACACGACCGTGCGTCCGTCCATCGATTCGAAGAGGGCTTGCGAGCGCAGGATGCGCAGCGACGTGCGGCCGAACTCGCGCCGCGAGGCGGGCTGCACGTGCCCGCCCAGCACCTGACACATCCACTGCATGCCGTAGCAGATGCCGAGCACGGGCACGCCGAGAGAGAGCAGCTCCTTGGGTACGACCGGCGCATCGGGCGCGTACACGGACGCGGGCCCGCCCGACAGGATGATCCCGCCGAGGTTCAAGCGCCGCGCCGCCTCGAGCGCCTTGCTCGGCGGCGCGATCTCGCAGTAGACCGCGGCCTCGCGCACGCGGCGCGCGATGAGCTGCGCGTACTGCGCTCCGAGATCGACGATCAGGATGGCGCGGGGTTCCGTGCTCGATTTCGGCGGAGTCGTGTTCATCGAAGTGTCGTCGCCCGTCGTTCAGCCCTTCAGGCGCCGCACGAGATCGTCGAGCGACGCATTCCATTCGTCGGCGCCGGATTCCTCCCACGTCTCCTTGAGCTCGGAGCCCGCGCGCACGCGCGCGACGGCGGCGAGAGCGAGCGGCGCGAGGCTTTTCTCGTGCCGGCCGCGATGGGCTTCGACCCAGCTCGTCACGCTCTCCGGCAGCTCCTTCGCCGCGCGACCGAGGAGCGCGGCGACGACCTCGGCGGCCGCGATCGCGTCGGCGCACGTCGAGGCGTCGAGGTAGGCGTCCGGCTCGGGCGGCGTCGCGAGCTCCAACGTCTCGTGCAGCAAGGTCGAGTCCTCCGCCTCCTCGAGGGCGTACACCCAGTCGGAAGCGTCGTCGTTCTCGAAGCTCGCGTGTCCCCACGTGCCCATGTTCGTGCTCCTACTCCGCGTGGAAGTAGTTGGGTGATTCCTTGGTGATCGTGACGTCGTGCGGATGCGACTCGCGCATGCCCGCCGACGTGATGCGGATGAAGCGCGCCTTCTCCCACAGCTCGCCCATCGACTGCGCGCCGCAGTAGCCCATGCCCGCGCGCACGCCGCCGACGAGTTGATACGCGAACTCGGAGAGCTTGCCCTTGAACGGCACCATGCCTTCGATGCCCTCGGGCACGAGCTTGTCGGCCGTCGCCACTTCGCCCTGGCGATAGCGCTCCTTCGAGCCTTGCAGCATCGCGCCGATCGAGCCCATGCCGCGCACGGCCTTGAACGAGCGGCCCTTGTAGAGGATCACCTCGCCCGGACTCTCCTCGAGGCCGGCGAACAGGCTGCCGAGCATCACGCACGAGGCACCCACGGCGAGCGCCTTGACGATGTCTCCCGAGAAGCGAATGCCGCCATCGGCGATGACGGGCACGCCGCGCTGCTTCAACGCGGCGGCGCACTCCATGATCGCCGTGAGCTGCGGCACGCCGACGCCGGCGACGATGCGCGTGGTGCAGATCGAGCCCGGACCGATGCCGACCTTGACGCCGTCCGCGCCGGCGTCGGCGAGCGCGAGCGCGCCCTCCGCCGTGGCGACGTTGCCGGCGACGACGTCGACCTGGAAGCGGCGCTTGAGCTCCTGGACCGTCGTCATCACGTTGGTCGAATGCCCGTGCGCCGTGTCGACCACCAGGACATCCACGCCGGCCTTCACCAGGCCCTCGGCGCGCGCGTAGTCGTTGACGCCGATCGCCGCCGCGACGCGCAGGCGGCCGCGCGCGTCGGTGGCGGAGTTCGGATACGCCGCGAGCATGTTCACGTCCTTCATCGTGATCAGGCCGTGCAAACGCATGTCCTTGTCCACGATCAAGAGCTTCTCGACCTTGTGGCGGAAGAGCAGCTGGCGCGCATCCTCGAGCGACGTGCCCGGCGGCGCGGTGACCAGGTTCTCGCGCGTCATGATCTGGCCCACCGGCGTGTCGTCGCTCGTCTGGAAACGGCAGTCGCGGCGCGTGAGGATGCCGACGACGCGCAGACCTTCGACCACGGGCAGCCCGGAGATGTTGAAGCGCTGCATGATCTCGCGCGCCTCGCGGATCGTGGCCTTCGGCGCGAGCGTCACCGGATCGAGGATCACGCCGTTCGCCGAGCGCTTGACCTTGTCGACCTCGCGCACCTGCGCCTCGATCGAGAGGTTGCGGTGGATCACGCCGATGCCGCCCTCGCGCGCGAGCGCGACGGCGAGCTTCTCCTCCGTGACCGAGTCCATCGCGGCGCTCGAGAGCGGCACGTTGAGCGGCACGTTGCGCGAGAAGCGCGTGGCGAGCTTGACGTCGCGCGGCATCACGTCGGAGTGACGCGGCACGAGCAGCACGTCGTCGAAGGTCAGGCCTTCGGTGAAGCCGTGGGTGGGTGCGGTGCTCATGGGAGGAGAATGCGCCGCGAGAAGGGCGCGAGCGGCGCGCGCCATCGCAGCGGCGGAGCCGAAGGTGTGGCCGGAGGGCTGGAGCGGCGCAAACGAGCGGGCCGGGTGCCGCGGCTCGATTCGCCGCGGCCGCGCTGCGAGCGCGGGCCGCCGGAGATCTCCGCGGGATGGGCGCCGCGCGTGCTCGCGGCGCGAGCCCCCGCCCGGTCGCCTCGACACGTCGCGCGCCGGTTCCGGGCGCGAGATCCGCGGGCGAAAGCTCCCCCGGCGGGAGTTCGTCGGAGGTTGGATCCAGCGCTCTTCGCGGGGGTCTTCAAACAGTCGAGCATAGCGGCGCGCGCACGCGCATCAAGCCCGTGCGACGCGCGCGCCCCAGCTCGCTCGCGCCGGCGCGACAGCGCCTTCGAGACGGCGCAGCAGCTCGTCGGGGACCGCGCGCATCCTGCGTGTCAGCCTGTGCGGCGACGAAAAAGGGCCCGACAGCTTCACACGAGGTGAGGATGCCGGGCCCCAAGAAGGAGGAGATGACCTCTTTTCGGCCGCGTGCCGGGAGCCCGTTAGCGCTTCTCGAAATTTCATCCCCCGCCGCCGGCCGCGGCCCGCATCCCCCGCCAGCGTCCCAGCGCGCGCTCTCGACCTCGAACGCGACGGTGAATCGAGCGCCGGACGCGCGCCGAATCGTCGCGCGGGTCCACCCCGGCCGATCCAAGGTCCGACATAAAGCTCCTCGACGAACTCGACCCGAGCCTGGAAACAGTTTCCGATGTCCGGCAAGAAGAGCCCCTCCCTCGCGGCCGCGCCGCGCGCAGCGACGCCCTCGAGCGTCCTTCCGAGCGCGCACGCCGCGAACGAGCCCCGCGTGAACCAGGTCCGCCCGCCGAATCGCAGCGCCAAGCGCCGTGTCGCCATCGTCGGCGCGGGCTACATCGCCGACTACCACATCCCGATCCTGCAAGGGCTCGGCAACGTCGAGGTCGTCGCGGTGTGCGACCACGCCAAGGAGCGCGCGAGTGCGCTCGCGCAGCGCTACGGCGTCGCGCGCGTGCTCGGCGACGTTCGCGAGCTCGCCGATCTCTCGGTCGACGTCGTGCACCTGCTCACGCCGCCCGACACGCACGCGAAGCTCGCGCACACCTTGATCGGCATGGGCCTCTCCGTGTTCGTCGAGAAGCCGTTCGTGCTCGAGAGCCGCGTCGCGAACGCGCTGGCGGAGCTCGCCGAGCAACGCGGCGTCGCGCTCGGCGTCAACCACAACAACGTGTACCACCCGGCGTTCACGGCGCTGATGGCGCGCGTGCGCGCGGGCGAGATCGGCCGCGTGGAGCATGTCCAAGTGACGTGGAACGTGCCGCTCGCGCAGCTCGATGCCGGCGACTTCTCGCACTGGATGTTCCGCGCGCCGCGCAACATCGTCTTCGAGCAGGCCGTGCATCCGCTCGCCCAGGTGCACGAGCTCATCGGCCGCGTGAAGCACGCGCACACGAGCCTGCTCTCGCAGCGCGAGCTCCTGCCCGGCCAGCACTTCGTCGACCGCTGGTCGATCTCGGCCGTCGGCGAGCGCGGCACGGCCCAGGTCTATCTCGCCTTTGGCCGCGGCTTCACGCGCAGCACGATCGAGGTCATCGGCTCCGACGGCACGCTCGAAGCGGACCTGCAGCACAACCTCGTCAGCGGCGAGCAGAAGACGCCCTGGCTCGACTTCTGGAACTCGTACCTCGCCGGCGCGCGGCGCGGCAAGGAGCTGAAGCGCGGCGCGCGGCGCACGCTCGCGAACTACTTGAAGTTCACGCTCGGCGTCGGGAAGCGCGAGGACGCGTTCTTCGTCGGCATGCGCGAGTCGATCCGCGCGTTCCATGCGGCGCTCGATGCGCGCACGGACCCGACGACGGCGATCCCCACGTCGATTTCGGTGCCGCAGGACGCGCGCGTGGCCGCGGACGTGCTCACGTGGTGCGAAGCGGCGACCGACGAGGTCTCCGCGAGCCCCGCGAGCGATCCCGTGCTGCCCGCGGCGGGTCCGGCGCGCACGGGCGAGGTCGTCGTGCTGGGCGCGACGGGTTTCATCGGCCGGCGCGTGGTGACGAAGCTGCTCGAGGCCGGCCAGCCGGTGTCGATCGTCGCGCGGCGCGCTCATTCGCTGCCGAGCGAGATCGTCAGCGCCGCGCAGGCGGGCCGCGTGCGCTTCTTGCGCGGCAGCCTCGAGGACGAGAAGGCGCTCGAAGCCGCGCTCGCCGGCGCGCACACCGTGATCCACCTCGCGACGGGCGGCGGCGACACGTGGGAGAAGGTCGAGCGCTCGATGGTGCGCGGCACGACCGAGCTCGCGCGCGCGGCGTTGCGCGCGGGCGTGAAGCGCTTCGTCTACGTCTCCTCGATCGCGTCGCTCTACACCGGCGCCGACGTCCCTGGCGGCACGATCCGCGACTCGACGCAGACCGATCCGCGGCCGGAGCTGCGACCGATCTACTCGCGCGGCAAGATCGCCGCCGAGCAGGCGCTGCTCGCATTGCATCGCAACGAGGGACTGCCGGTGGTCATCGTGCGCCCGGGCATCGTGCTCGGCGCGGGCACGCCGATGCAGCATTCGGGCTACGGCTTGTGGACGCGCGACAACCACTGCATCGGCTGGGGTCGCGGCGATCATCCGATCCCCGGCGTGTGGGTCGACGACGTCGCCGACGCACTCGCGCGAGTGGCGGCCTACGAGAAGAGCGACCTGCACGGCCAGGCGCTCAACCTCTGCGCGCGTCCGCCGATCACGCCGCGCGAGTACGTCGACGAGCTCGGTCGCGTCACGGGTCGCAGCCTCTACTTCCATCCGCGCGCCCTGTGGCTCTCGCAGGCGATGGAGATCGGCAAGTGGCTCGTGAAGAAGGCCGGTGGCCGCAAGGGTGTCGAGTTCCCCAGCTGGCGCGATCTCAAGTCGCGCGCCGTGAGCCCGGTCTTCACGGCCGACCTCGCGCGCGAGAAGCTCGGCTGGAAGCCGGTCGAGGAGCGCGAGGCCTTCTTCGACAAGTGCGTGCGCGTGTATCGCGCGGAGTGAGCTCCACGGCGCCCGCCGCGCTCACGAGCGCGTGAGCCGGATGAGGATCGGCGCTGCGACCGTCGCATCGATCGTCACGGCGACCGGTTCCGGCTGCTGAAACCCTCGCAGCGGGCCCACGACGACTTCGTGCTTTCCCGGCTGCTCGAAGAACGCGTGCATGCGGCCTTCGCTCGCGAGCTCGCACGCTCGTTCGCCGGTCGAATCGGCGCGGCGGACCGTGCACGTCATCCCCGACCCCCACGGCACACGCGTGTCGCCGTCGAGCAGCACGATCTCGCGCGGCATCCGCGCGCGGAGCTCGATCGTGAACTCGTTGCGTGTGTTCCCCACGCGCACCGCGAGCGATTCCCCGCCGTGCGTGGCCACGCGCGCGAAGAGGAGGAGCTTCCCCGCGGGCACCAGGAGGTTCACGACGTGGGCGCCCGGCGCGGCCGCGCACTCGGCCCACTCGCGCGCTCCCGTGCCCGCCGGCATCTCGCGCGACCAGCGCAGCTTCAGCCCGTCGATCGCCGTGTGCGTCTCCGCGTCGAGCGCGCGCACGGTGACCGGGTAGAGCTCGGGCACTTCGATGCGGACGTCGTCGAGTGGCGCCTGCGGCACGTCGAGGAGAACGCCGTGCTCGAACGGCTCCACGACGAGCAGGTACCGTCCCGATGTCATCCCGCGCGAGTTCCAGCGGAACGAGCCGTCGTTCTGGCGCGAGATCCAGTCGGGACCGAGCCTCTTCACGTCGTCCCCCGGACGCAGCGGAGGTCCCGTCGCGGGACGGAAACGCAGCGACGGCTGGAGCTCGCGATGCTCCTTCGGCAGCACGATCACGCCGCGGACGCCGACGAGCGGCGGGACGGCGAATCCGACGAGCTCGATCCGCGGCGTTGCCGTCTCTCCCGCGCGCACCGTCGTGCGCGTTTCGCCGAGCACGATGCAGTCTTCCTCCGGGCCGACCTCGAGCCGCACGGCGTACTCACCCGGTGCGACGCCGGAGAACCACTGCCGACCGCCGTCGTTCAGGATCGCCGAGGCGACGACGACGCCCGATCCGGGGACGCGCACGCGCACGTGCGATGGGATCTCGGGTTGCTGGACCACCTGGATGTCGAGCCTGCCGCCGCGCACGAGACGCACCTCGCGCTCGCCGCCGCTCTCGTGGTCGACCTGGATGAAGCTCCACGAGTAGTCGCTCGCCGTCACCCAGTACGAGCCGATGCCGCGAATGCGCGGCAAGCGCACCGGCGACGGCTGCTCGCGCACGCATTTGTCTGCGTCGAAATGCGGTCCGGGGTTGTCGCGGCCCGCCCCCGCGCCTCGGGATTTGTCGACGAGCACGCTGACGAGCTTCAGCGGCGCGCCCGTCGCCGCGTCGAGCACGTGCAGAAACGTGTCGCGCAGGTACGAGCCGCGCAGGAGGACGCGCCCGCCGAGCACGTGGGTGAACTCCGGCTCCGCGAACGCGACGGCACGCAACTCGGGCCTCGTCCCCGTGTGCGCGCGCTCGATGCGGTAGCGCCCCGGCTCGACCCGGGCGAGAGGGAATTCTCCGTCGCGGAATGCGATCGAGAGTGGAGCACGCGCGCGCTCGCTCGCATCGAGCGCACGCAGCTCGATCTCGCCGTTCTCACGTCGCAGCTCGCGTCCGTCGACGTCCGTGATGATCACGAGTCCAACGCTCGGATCGAGCGCAGCCGTCACCTCCGCCTCGTCCTTCGAAGCGTTCTCGACCGAGCGGGGCTCGCTCCGCGCAACCGCCGCTGCGCGCTCGGCGACGGTCGGTTCGCCTGCCGGCGCGAGGTCGACACGAGTCGATTCGGCAGTGATCGCTGCCGGGGGCGCGCTCGGCTCCGGCGCGGTCGCCGGCTCCTTCGCGAGGATCGCGAGCGCGACGAGGAGCCACGCGAGGCCCGCGAGGAGCGCCACGAGGAGTCGCGGCGACAAACCTGGTCGGGGAAGAGCCGCCATGGCGCTCCGAGCCTAACCTGCTTGCGCGCTCGAGGGTGCCGGGTCGCGCTCCAGCGAGCCTCCCGCGCCGGAGCTCCCTCCTCGGACGAGCGGGACACGCCGCGCACGCGCCCCGGTGAGAGCGTGACGCATCCCGAACGGTCGCCGCTCCGACGCGGCGCGCGCGCCGTCGCTATCCTGCGCGCGTGCATCCCACGCTCGCGCTGTTCGCCGCACTCACGCTCGCCCTCGCACCCGACGAATCGGCCGTTCCTCGCGCGAGCCCCGCGCACGCGCCCTTCGCTCTTCGCGCCTCGAAGGCGCTGCTCGCCACGCTCGACGGCTCGCAAGTGATCGACGACGCGCGCTTGATCGTGCGCGACGGGCGCATCGCGGCGATCGGTCCGGCGGCGAGCACTCCGCTCCCCGAAGGCCTGCGCGAGCTCGACGTGCGCCCGAACTGGATCATGCCGGGCATGATCGATCTGCACAGCCACATCGGCGGGAACGGCGGCGACATCAACGACATGGTGTTGCAGATCAACTCCGGCCTGCGCGTGACGCCCGTCGTGCGTCCGCGCAATCCCGAGCTCAAGCGCGCGCTGGCCGCGGGCATCACGACCATCCTCTTCATCCCCGGCTCGGGCACGAACCTCTCGGGCTCGGGCGTGCTGCTCAAGACCGACGCCTCGAGCTACGAGGCGATGGTCGTGCGCGATCCGGGCTCGCTGAAGATCGCGCAGGGCGACAATCCGACGCGCTGGGGCTACGGCATGGGCCGCGGGCTGATGAACTGGCACATCCGCGGTGAGCTCGCGCGCGGCCTGGCGCATGCGCGCGCGCGCGCCACGACGAAGGAGACGCCGCGCGACATCCGCTTCGACGTCTATGCCGAGCTGCTCGCGCGCCGCACGCAGGTCTCGACGCACACGCAGATCTATGCCCTCGTGCTCTACACGCTCGAGATCGTGCGCCGCGAGGCGGGCATCGACGTCTACATCGATCACGGCGAGTGGAAGGGCTACCTCGCGACGGAGCAGGCCAACGAGCTCGGCGTCTCCGCCATCTGCGGCCCGCGCGAGATCGACGCGCCCGGCGGGCGCGGCATGGACTTCGACGGGCGCATCGTTGGCATCGCGGGCGAATACCAGAAGCGCGGCATGCCGCTCGTCGGTTTCAACACCGACGCGCCGGTCGTGCCGGCCGAGGAGCTCTGGCTGCAGGCGACGATGGGCGTGCGCTACGGCTTCGACGGGAGCGAGATGCAGGGCGTGCGCGGCCTCACGATCGTGCCGGCGAAGGTCGCGGGCATCGACGCGCGCGTGGGCAGCCTCGAGGTCGGCAAGGACGCCGACCTCGTCGTCGTCGACGGCGACCCGCTCGATCCGCGCACGCGTGTGCAGCGCGTCTTCGTCGAGGGCCGCGGCGCGTGGGAGCGCGGGCAGCGCTGATGACCGGCACGCCCGCTCGCCCGCGTGCGCGCCTCGGTGCGCGCGTGGCGTCGGGACGGTGGCCGAGCCCAGGCCGAAGCCGTAGCGTGCCCGTCGATCTCGCGCACGTCTTGCGACACAAGCCGCGCGCGGCGACTCCCGCCTGGCCTCGAACACGTCGATTCCGATCTCGATGACGACCTCCACCGCCTCGACGAAGCACCCGCTCCTCGTTCCCTGGTCCGGCCTCTACGGAGGCGTCCCGCCGTTCGATCGCCTGAGCGAGGCGGAGCTCGAGCCCGCGCTCGAACTCGCGATGCGCGAGCAGCTCGCGGAGATCGAGGCGATCGCGAGCGACCCGCGACCGCCGACCTTCGACAACACGATCGCGGCGCTCGAGCGCTCCGGTCGCGCGCTCGATCGCGCGACGACGTTGTTCAACGTGCTGAGCTCGACGCGCAGCACGCCCGAGTTCCAGGCGCTCGAAACGCGCATGGCGCCGCAGCTCGCCGAGCACGCCGATCGGATCACGCAGAACGCGAAGCTCTTCGCGCGCATCGCCGCGGTGTACGAAGCGAGCGGCGAGCGCGACGCGAGCGCGCTCACGTCCGAGCAGAAGCGCCTCGCGTGGCTGACCTTCACCAGCTTCGTGCGTGCCGGCGCGAAGCTCGAGCCTGCGGCGAAAGCACGTCTCTCCGCGATCAACCAGCGCCTCGCGTCGCTCTTCGCCGGCTTCGCGCAGTCGATCCTCGGCGAGGAGAGCGCGTACGAGCTCGTGCTCGAGCGCGAGGAGGACTGTGCGGGCCTGCCCGCCTCCGTCAAGGCCGCGGCCGCGGCCGCCGCGAGCGCGCGCGGGCATCAGGGCAAGTGGTCGATCCTCAACATGCGCTCGAGCATGGAGCCCTTCCTCACCTGGTCCGACCGGCGCGACCTGCGCGAGAAGGTCTGGCGCACGTACTACAGCCGCGGCGATCACGGCGATGCGCGCGACACGAAGGCGACGATCTCTGAGATCCTGCGCCTGCGCGCCGAGCGCGCGCAGCTCCTGGGCTATGCGACGCACGCGCACTGGCGCATGGAGCACTCGATGGCGAAGACGCCCGAGCGCGCGCTCGCGCTGCTCGAGTCCGTGTGGACGCCCGCGGTCGCGCGCGTGCGCGAGGAGGTCGCCGACATGCAGGCGCTCGCCGATCGCGAGCAGGCGGGGATCACGATCGAGCCGTGGGACTACCGCTACTACGCCGAGAAGGTGCGCAAGGAGAAGTTCGACCTCGACCAGAATGCGCTCACGCCCTACCTGCAGCTCGAGAAGATGCGCGAGGCGCTCTTCTGGGTCGCGGGCGAGCTCTTCGGTCTGCGTTTCACGCTGGCGAGCGGCGTCCCCGTGCTCGAGCCCACGGTGCGCGTGTACGAGGTGCTCGACGCGCGCGGGAAGCACGTGGGCCTGTGGTACTTCGATCCGTACGCGCGCCAGGGGAAGCACTCGGGCGCGTGGATGAACGCGTACCGCAGGCAGGAGCGCTTCGACGGCGAGGTGACGACGATCGTGTCGAACAACACGAACTTCGTCGCGAGCGAGCCGGGCGCGCCGATCCTGATCAGCTGGGACGATGCGGTGACGATGTTCCACGAGTTCGGGCACGCGCTGCACGGGCTGCTCTCGAACGTGAGCTACCCGACGCTCTCGGGCACGAGCGTCTCGAACGACTACGTCGAGTTCCCCTCGCAGGTTCTCGAGCGCTGGCTCGAGACGCCGCAGGTGCTCGAGCGTTTTGCGTTGCACCACAAGACGGGCGCGCCGATGCCCAAGGAGCTCGTCGAGCGCTTGCGGCGCGCGTCGAAGTTCAACCAGGGCTTCGCGACGGTCGAGTACCTCGCGGCGGCGCTCGTCGACATGCGCTTGCATCTCGCGGCATCCGCGACGAGCTCCATCGATCCGGCGGCGTTCGAGCGCGAGACGCTCGCAGCGCTGCGCATGCCGCGCGAGCTCGTCATGCGCCACCGCACGACGCACTTCAGCCACGTTTTCGCCTCCGACGACTACTCGGCGGGCTACTACGCGTACCTGTGGGCCGACACGCTCGCGGCGGATGCGTGGGAGGCGTTCCTCGAGGCCGGTGGTCCGTGGGATGCCGCAGTCGCCAAACGCCTGCGCGAGCACGTGTTCTCCGTCGGCAACACGGTCGATCCCGCGGACGGCTACCGCGCGTTCCGCGGCCGCGACCCGGACACGGCGGCACTGATGCGCAAGCGGGGCTTCCCCGTGGATCGACCCGCGGCGATCGACAGCGCGGGAGAGCGCGCGCCCCGCTAGACTCGCCAGCACTCGCGAGCTCCGCGAGCTCTGGAGGATCCTCCGCATGTTCGCCCCCCTGCTCGCGCTCGCATTCTCCTTCCCGTTCTCCGCCGAACCGCTCGCCGACGGAGGCTACAAGCTCCCCCCGCGCGAGATCGTCGAGCTGCTCGACGCCGCGCCGACGCCGAGCGCGCAGATCAGCCCGCAAGGCGAATGGATGCTGCTCGTCGAACGCGCGGCGATGCCGTCGATCGCCGAGGTGACGCGCGAGTGGATCCCGCTCGCCGGGCGGCGCGTCGATCCGAAACTGAACACGACGCAGGTGACCAGCTTCGCGCACTCGCTCTCGGTGCTCTCGATCGCCGACGGGGACGAGGTGAAGATCGAGCTCCCCGCGGGCGCTCGGATCGTCGACGCACGCTGGTCGCCCGCGCGCGCCCTCGTCGCCTTCTCGCTCGCCGGCGACGACGGCCTCGAGCTGTGGATCGCCGACGGACGCAGCGGTGTCGCGCGCAAGCTCGCGAGCGGGCTCAACGGCGTGCTCGGTGCGAGCTACGCATGGGCCAGCGACGGCGAGCGCCTCATCGTGCGCCTCGTGCCGAAGGGTCGCGCAGCCGCGCCGGCGCGCGTCGAAGTGCCGACCGGGCCCGCGATCCAGGAAACGTCGGGCGCGAAGACCGCGCTGCGCACCTACCAGGATCTCCTGCGCGACGCGCACGACGAGGCGCTCTTCGATCACTACGCGACGAGCCAGATCGCGCTCGTCGATCCGCGCGCGGACGCGATCACGCCGATCGGCGCGCCGGGAGTCATCGCGGACGTCGACATGTCACCCGACGGCCAGCACTGGCTCGTCTCGCGCGTGCATCGGCCGTACTCCTACGTGCTCCCCGCGGGCCTCTTCCCCACGACGATCGAGGTCTGGGATGCGAACGGCAAGCTCGAGCGAGTGATCGCCGAGGTGCCGATGGGCGACAAGATCCCGCAAGAAGGCGTCGAGCTCGGCCCGCGCAACGTCACCTGGCACGCGGCGCGACCGGCGACGCTCGTGTGGTGCGAAGCGCTCGACGGCGGTGATCCGAAGACCAAATCCGAGTGGCGCGACCGCTGGATGCTGCTCGCCGCGCCTTTCGGCAAGCAGAGCGAAGCGCGCGAGTTCACGCGCCTGCACCAGCGCGCGCAAGGCCTGCAATTCCTCGACGAGAACCGCGCGTTCGTCACCGAGTACGACCGCGATCGGCGCTGGATGCGGCAGCTGCTCGTCGATCTGCTACACGCCGACGCGGAGGGCATCGTCTTCGACGACCGCAACGTCAACGACCGCTACAAGGATCCGGGCAGCTTCGTGTCGCAGACGAGCGAGCGCGGCACGCGCGTTGTGCGCCAGTCGGGAGGGATGGTATTCCGCACGGGCTCGGGCGCGTCACCCGAGGGTGAACGTCCGTTCCTCGACCGCGTCGAGCTCGCCACGCGCAAGACCGAGCGCCTGTGGCAGTGCGAAGCAGGCAGCTATGAATCGACCGTCGCGTTCGTGAGCTCGCGCGCGGGCGAGAAGCCGACGATCGTCACGTCGTTCGAGACGCCGACGCAGACGCCGAACTTCCGCGTGCGCGATCTCGAGCACGGCACGATGCGCGCGCTCACGAGCTTCCCCGATCCGCAACCGGCGTTGCGCGGCGTGAAGCAGGAGCTCGTCAAGTACAAGCGCGCCGACGGCGTCGATCTCTCGGCCACGCTGTACTTGCCGCCCGATTGGAAACCCGGCACCCGCCTGCCGCTCTTCGTGTGGGCCTATCCGCTCGAGTACACCGACGCGGGCACCGCGGGACAGGTGAGCGGCTCGCCCTCGCGCTTCGTGCGCGTGCGCGGCGCGTCGCAACTGCTCTTCGCGCTGCACGGCTGGGCCGTGCTCGACAACGCCGCGATGCCTGTCGTCGGCGATCCCGAGACGATGAACGACACGTTCCTCGCCCAGGTCGTCTCCTCCGCGCAGGCCGCGATCGATTTCGCCGTCGAGCGCGGTGTCGCCGATCGCGAGCGCGTCGCCGTCGGCGGACACAGCTACGGCGCGTTCATGACGGCGAACCTGCTCGCGCACTGCAACCTGTTCAAGGCCGGCGTCGCGCGCAGCGGAGCGTACAACCGCACGCTGACGCCGTTCGGGTTCCAGAGCGAGCGACGCACGATCTGGGAAGCGCCGTCGAGCTACATCCAGCTCTCGCCCTTCATGGCCGCCGACAAGATCGACGAGCCGCTGCTCATGATCCACGGCGAGAAGGACAACAACCAGGGCACCTTCCCGATCCAATCGGAGCGCCTGTTCCAGGCCGTGAAGGGCAACGGCGGCACCGCGCGCCTCGTCATGCTCCCCGGCGAAGCCCACGGCTACGCCGCGCGCGAGAGCAACCTGCACGTCGTGGCCGAGATGTTCGAATGGTGCGATCGCTTCGTGCGCGATGCACAACCTGTCGAGCGCGGCGCCGGCTTCGGCGGCGTCACCGGCGTCGAAGGGCAAGTGAGCTTGGGCGAGAGAGCGGCGCCGCGCGTCGACACGGCTCGCGCACGAGCGGTGCTGGACTGGAATCGGAGCATGCTTCGCATCGATCCACGCTGAGCGGCGCGGCTCGCGCCGCGACGCTCGACGTCAATCCCCGCAACTGCACCAGCGACGGGTGTCGGAGCGGATCAGCGGCCCGCCGCCTCCGTTCGAGTGCCCGCCGAAGAGCATCAGGCCGCGGTGCACGGGATCCCAGGCCATCGCGGAGTTGATGCGCGCTTCACCGGGTCCGACGCTCGTTGCGGGCACGCTGGTCCAGCTCGATCCGTTCCAGGTCCAGGTGAGCGGCGGATACGTGCCGGACGGACCGAGCGCTGCGGTCATCACGATGTTCCCAATCGCCGGGTCGAAGCCCATGACGTGATTCTGGAGCGCGCCCGTCCCCGTGGTCGCGACCTGCGTCCACGTCGCGCCGTTCCAGGTCCACGTGTCCGCGGGATTCGTGAACATCCCGCCGTGCAACACGGTCACGCGCCGAGTCGCGTCGTACGCCATCGCGTGCCACAAACGGTGGCCGGGGTTGACGGCGAGACTCGTTTGGATCCGCGTCCACGCGCCGGTCGACGCGCTCGTTCGCCTCCATTCCCACGTGTCCGTGCGGTCGTTCGGCGCCTGGGCGAACACGTGCCCGTAGACGACCATGCATTCGCGGTTCGTGTCCCACACGGCGCGCTGACCCGAGATCGGTCCGGGGAGATCGCCCGTGTTCGTGATCGGCAACCAGTTGCCGCCGTCCCACTGCCACATGTCGCTCAGTGCGGTCGCTCCGCCGTTGACGCCGCCGAACATCACGGTCCGGTTCGCATAGAGCGTGTGCGTGCAATGGACCATCGCGAAGGCACGCCGTGCGGGCGGGACGATCGGCGGGAAACGTCGAGTCCACACCGAACCGTTCCACTCCCACGTGTCGGAGAAGTAGGTCACTGGATCGTTTCCGTCGACGCCGCCGAACAGGAGCACGCTGCCATTGGCGGTCTGCGCCATGGAGTGATGCGCCCGAGCGGGAGGAGCACCGGCACCGCCGGGGTGAACCAGACTCCATTCGTTCGCCGCGCAACTGGCCTGCGGCAGGACGTACGCAGAGCCGAAGTCGATCCCGCTCGCGGTGTCGTCGCTCGGAGCTCCGCACACGATCGTCGATCCCTCGACGGCCACCGAGCTCCCGAACTGGTCGTCGAACGCGAAATCGGTGGCGAGAGTGCGAAGGTCGAGCAAGTACCAGGTCGGGCCGGCGCGCCGGTAGCGATTCACGAGTCCAAACGATCCACCGAACGATCGATCGCCGCTCGCGAGCGTGCACGCCGAGACGCCGACGTCCACGCGCGGCGCTGGCAGGTAGTTGCTCGCGGAAGGTGTCACGAGTGTCTGCCGGAACACCCAATCAGGACCGGACCTCGTGAAGAGCTTCGGATAGAAGAGATCGGCAACCACGAGGCTGCCTCCACCCGTGGCGACGGCGCGGCCGAAATTCGAGCCGACGTACGTGCTGCCATTCCAGTACGCCCAGCCCCAGAGGGTCTGGGACGGCGCCCATGTCGTTCCGTACCGTCGGAACGTCAGCACCATGCCGTAATCGGCGATGGGCGGACAGCAGACAATGTCCCAACCAGGCAGGCCGACCGTGAGCGCGTCGGATTCGAGCGCCAGGCTCCATCCGAATGCATCGGCCGTGCTGCTCGTGACTCGGAAGCTCGAGAGCTTCTGCCGCAGGAGCCACACGCCCGAAGTGCGATTGAAGAGGTAGACGCCACCGCCGGTCGCGCGCGACGGCGCGCCGACGGCCAGCCAATCGCCGTACACGGCCACGCTCGCTCCGAATTCGTCGCCCGCGAGCGCGTCGGGCGCGACCAGTCGCTGGGGCACGCCCCAACCCGATCCGCTGCGCGTGTACACGAACACCGAGCCCGAGCGCAGACCCGCGGGCCGTGCGTCGCGCCACGCACCGACGACGAGCGTGTCGGCCGAGAGCGCGACGCTGCGACCGAACTCCGCCCCCGCGGTCACGTCCAGCCGCGAGAGACGCGCCTCCTGGACCCACGTCGATCCCGAAGGCGCGTAGGCGTAGACCGATCCGGCGTCGGCGCCGCCAGCGTGGTCGTCCAGCGGAGCTCCGACGGCGATGCGCGCGCTCTGGATCGCGACGCTCTCGCCGAAGCGATCACCCGCCGAGGCATCGCTGGCCGTGAGCTTCACCTGCGTCGGGGACGTCCCCAACTGCGCCAGCGCGACGGAAGCGGCGCAGAACGCGACGAACACGATGCGCACGAGCGCAACGGCACTCCGGCGGACCTTTGTCCTCGAGGATGGAACGAGCGAAGCGAAACCGGGGCGGAGCGGGTGGGTCATGGACTCCTCGAGAGCGCGACGGCGAGATTGCGTCGACACGTTGCCATCGGACACGAACGCGAGCGCCAATTCGACGTGGGTGCGTCGGAAATCGTTCCACGCGCCCATCGATCGAGCCACGCGCACGGCGATCACGCCTCGCCGAGGCTCGAATGGAGTGGAAGTTCCGACCGGCAACACGGCGCCGATCGACGCGCCCGTCATCGAACGCGGTGATCGCCCAGGGAGCCGCTCACGCTCCGCTCCACCACGAGTCTGTCGCGAGCTGCCGCTTGACGGGTTGGAACTCGAGCACGCGGTAGCGCGAGTAGCCCGCCTGCAGGAACGGATCGGCGGCGAGGAAGGCGTCGATCTCGGCGCGATCGGCGGCGCGCGCGAGGATCACGCCGCCGCTGCGCGGGACTTGAGGGCCGGAAGCGAGCAAGAGGCCGCGTCGGAAGCCCGTCTCGAGGTGCGCGCTGTGCACCACGTGAATCGCGCACGCACCACACCCCGCGCGGTGCCCAGCCATGACGTCGACCGGCCACTCGCCGCGCCGGCCGCGGAGCGCGGTTGCCTTACTCTCCCAGACTCTACTTGGCCGGCGGCTCTCAGCGCATCGACTAGACAGGACGGTCCCCGCCTGATCGATGTCGCGCTCCTACTTGCTGCAGTCACTGAGGCCACGAGAGCGAAGCTGCCGCATCAACCACCACAGTTCCAATTCGACGCTGCGATACTCGGGATACTCATCGCCATTGATGATCGTCGTCTTCGTCTTCGTGTAGCCGTTGCCTTGCTCGGTCTCGAAACCGAAGGACACCGGCCCGCTGCCTGGCGAAGTCCGCGCCGAGGGAGTCTCCTCTCCGGCGGCAACGACCGACTCGGTGTAGAGCCCTCGCGTCATTCGTTCCTTCACGATACTCGCGCGCTCTTGCTCCTGCTGTCGCCGCACGATGACAAGCGCAGCTTGCAGCTGATCCGAGGTCGCGTCGCGATATTTCGCAGCAAAGGAATCGTCTTGGCCGTCGTAGATTGGCTCGCTCCGTATGGCGTCCGCCAGGGCGACGAACGCCTCGTGCACTGTGGGCGCTCGCGGAATTGGCTTCGTGGGTTCGTGGTCGAGCCCACTAGTGCTTTTCACTGCCTCCCGCTCTGGCTGCGACATAACTTCCGGAACGAGCACGATCGAGTCGGATGATTCACGATCGCTCCCGTGCCGGAATTCCGCTTGCAACGTAGCGACACGCGCAGGAGCGTCACGCCCCGAACCGAGCGCCCATCCCAGTACGAATGAGACGAGTAGGCTGGCGCCCAAGAGAACCTGTGAGCGTAGCTTCATGGTCGTCGCGGCCTAGGGGCAGTTTCCGCAGTCGAAGAGTACTGGATAGTAGGGCTTCCCCGTGCACGGGCAATAGACGCCGCAACTCGAATGGGCGCCGCACGACAGCTCGACGCTGCACGAGAACGGATTGGAAACTCCCGAGCAAGTCAACTGTCCTGTGAACGTGCACTGACAGCCACCACAATTGGGGTACGAATAGGCGGTCCCAGATCCGGAGCCAATACACACGCAACCCGTCAGCGGTTTCACGCACCCAGCATTGGAGTCCTGGGTCACGCTTGCCGGACATTCCTGCGCTACCGGCGCCCATGCAGACAGGGTCACAAACATCAGCGCCGCCGCTGCCATCGAGGTCACAATCTTCAAGTCTTCCTCCTCGCTTGAACTTGGGAACTAGCGGTTCCTGACCTGCTCCGATCGTAGCGGCGACGTGCAGCGGGAGCGCGAGTCAAGTCAAGTCAGGCACGTGCCCGTGCCGAGACCGGGATAGCGCGGGTTTCTCCAGCCGTCTCTCAGCTCAACGCATCGTGCGCTTCGAGAAGACGGACAGGGACCATCGTGCTGGGCCGACGCCGCCGAAGCCCAACGCGCAACTCGATCTCGGTTCATCAGAGCGCGTATTGACAAGCTCACGCTCAGACAACGCATCGCGCCTGGGCGACTCACACTCCGCTCCACCACGAGTCCGTCGAGGCCTGCCGCTTGACGGGCTGGAACTCGAGCACGCGGTAGCGCGAGTAGCCCGCCTGCAGGAACGGATCGGCGGCGAGGAAGGCGTCGATCTCGGCGCGATCGGCCGCGCGCGCGAGGATCATTCCGCCGCTGCGCGGGACCTGCGGGCCCGACGCGAGCAGCAAGCCGCGCTGGAAACCCGTCTCGAGGTGCGCGCGGTGCGCGGCGAGCTTGTCGTCGATGCGCTCGAGCGGTACGAGGTAGGTCGACTCGATGACGAAGTGCTTCGCGAGCGGCGCGGAGCTCGCGGGCGTGCTCGCGGCAACGGTCGTCGCCGCGCTCGAAGCTGCCGTGGCCCCCGCGTTCGCCAGCGCGCGGCGCCAGACGATGAAGTCGAGGTTCTCGGGCGTCCCGCCGATCGCGCGCAGCTCGCTCGCGATCTGCGCGCGGTGGTGCGTGCCGTGGTTCACGAGGTGCTTCACGATCGCCTCGAGCGGATCGGCGCACGCTTCGCCCTTGCTGTTCTTGAAGCGCACGTGCCGCGCGAGCTCCGTGGCGTCCGCGCGTTCGAGATGCGCGCGCCAGCGCGTCGCGACCGACTCGAAACGCCGCGCGATCTCCGCCGCGGCCACGTTCTCCGGCCAAACGGCGAGCTTCGCGTAGTCCTCGCCAGCTACGCGCGCGAACCACAGTTCCGATGCCCCGACGATGTGCGCCCACCAGCGCAGCACGCGCGGTGGCGGCGCGCCGAGCTGTTTCAGCGTCGCAGCGAGACTGCGATTGGCCCAGGCGTCGTAGTCGAGCAACTCCAGCGCGTCGTTTCGGTCGAACATGCCGCCAGGATAAGGTGCGCGGCGCTCGCGGCCAGGCGCTGGCGTCGCGCGCTTCAACGAGGCTGCGCGTCGTCCGACATCTTCCAGCGCACGTCGAACACGAAGTGGAGCGCGCGCGGCTTCTCGGCCTCGAAGAGATGCGCCTCGTCGACCACCGGCGGCTTCAAGCGCGGCCAGCGCGCATGCACGTGCAGGAACGGAGCGCCGCCGCTGTCGCGCTCGATCCAGGTCTCGACCTTGGCGTGCGCGAGCTCGCTCGAAGGCTTGCCGCACCACTCCGCGTTCGCGATCACGACTTCGAACGCTCCCGCCGGAAGCTCGCCGAGCGCGACACGCGCGAACGCGCGATCGGTGGCCGGACCCTCGCTGCGCGCGCGCCAGCCGTCCCACACGAACGGGTCGTCGGTCAGCGGATCCCACCGCACGTCGAGCTTCATGCGCGTGCGGCCGTCGTTCCACTCGCTCGCGACGCGGTGCGGGCTCGGGAGCGCGGTGGGCCAGACGACGAGCGCGGGATCGCCGAAGAGGACACGCTGCACGACTCCCGTGAGCACGTCCGCCTCGAGCGGCGGCGCGTTGTTCTCGACGAGAGGCTCGAAGGCGGGCGCGAGCCCGCCGCCGCCGTAGACGAGGTCGTCGTAGCCCAGGCGCAGCACCTCGCCGAGCGACGCGCCGCCCGCGCGAATGCGCCAGCTCTCGATCGACGCGCGCGACGCGTGGCACGTCGAGAGCGGAGCGATGTAGGCCGCCGCGCCATGCGCAATCGCCGCCAGCGCGAACGACTGCTCCGGCGCGATCGGATGGAAGCGCACGACCTCGCTGCGGCCGAAGGTCGCGGCGACATCGCGCGCGACGAGCGCTCGCCGCGTGACACCGCAATGGCTGGAGACGCCGATCACCACCGCACCGTCGAGCGCGACTCCGTCGAGGAGCAGCGCGGGCGTCGCGCGCGGCCGCTCACCGTCGGGATCGTCCCCCACCTTCGCCGGATCGAAGCTCCAGGCGCGCTCGCGGCGCGGCGCGAAGAGCCACAGTCCCTGCGCGTCGCCAATCGGTCCCCATTCGACGAGCGCGCAACCCTCCGCGCGCTTGCGCTCGCGAGCGAGCTTCTCGCGCCAGCTCGCGTCGGCGCCGGTCAGCGAGAGCTGCGCGTGCTCGAGCGCGCGCCCTTCGGCCCCGTCGCGGCGCGCGGGGCCGCTGAGCTCGCAGGTCTCGAGCAGCGGGTTGGCGCTGAACGCGAACGACCTGGCGGGCGCGTTGCGCCGCGCCGCGCGCGCGCCATTCGCGACGAGCGCGAGCGCATCGGCCGGCGTCGCTCCCGTGATGATCCCCCACGCGCAGTCGACGAACGGATCGTCGTCGAAGCGGGCGAGCAGCGGCACGAGCCGGCGCGGGAGGTTCGCGTCGATCGCTCCAGGCTCGAGCACGAGCGCGAGCTGCGCCGGCTTGCGCGCGGAGAGCAACGCCGCGAGCGCCTCGAAGCTGCCATCGAACTCGACGACGTCCGCCGCGTGAAGCCGCGCCAGCTCCTTCGCCGCGCTGTCGTAGCCGTGCCCGGCCGCTCGATGGTCGAGGGCGACGAGGTAGCTCGACGGCGACGACGCCGGAGGCGCCACCGATGTTGCCACCGATGTTGCCACCGATATTGATTGGCCGAGCGTGCAGGCAAGGGCGAGCGATCGAAGCATCGGCGAGAGCGTCGCGTGGGACGTCCGAGGCCATTCTGCCAGCGATCCGCGCTCGGCGCGCGTCGATCGCGCGTGCTTCCATCGCTCGCAGGTGCTATCACGGCCCGCCGTGACCGCTCCCCACCTGCTGCACGTCTTCTCGACCTTCGTTCCCGCGGGGCCGGAGACGCGCACGGTGAACCTGATCGAGGCGCTCGGGCGCGAGTTCCGCCACTCGATCCTCGCCATCGACGGCCGCACGGACGCGCGCGCGCTCCTGCGCGGCCGCGCGGAGGTCGCCATCCTGCCCGAGATGCCGCGCGCGGGCTCGTTCGCGACGTTGAAGCGGCTGCGCGCGCTCCTGCGCGAGCTCAACCCCGATCTCTCTCTCTCCTACAACTGGGGCGCGTTCGATGCCGTGCTCGCCGCGCGCACGCTGCGCCGTCCGCACGTGCACCACGAGGACGGCTTCACGAGCGACGAAGCGCAGACCTTCAAGCGCCGGCGCGTGTGGGCGCGGCGCCTGTTCCTCGGCGGCACCGAGCGCGTGATCGTGCCCTCGCAACGCCTGGCGACGATCGCGCGCGACACGTGGAAGCTCGCGCCCGATCACGTGCGCTACATCCCCAACGGCATCGACGTGGCGCGCTTCCCGCCGCGCGACGGCAACCGCGAGCTGCGCGCGCAGCTCGGCATCGCGCCCGACGCGCTCGTCATCGGCTGGGTCGGTCATCTGCGCCCGGAGAAGAACCCGCAGCGTTTCCTGCAGAGCTGCGCGCGCATCGATCGCGAGCGCAACGTCATCCTGCTCGTGCTCGGCGACGGACCGGAGCGCGCGGCCTGCGAGGCGCTGGCGGAGAAGCTCCAACCGCTGTTCGGTCGCGTGCGCTTCGCCGGACACCAGCCCGATCCCGCGCCCTACTATCGGGCGATGGACGCGTTCGTGATTTCCTCCGACACGGAGCAGATGCCGGTCGCGCTGCTCGAGGCGATGGCGAGCGCGCTCCCCGTCGTCTCGACCGAGGTCGGCGACGTGCGCTCGATGCTTCCGGAAGCCCAGGGTCCGTTCGTCGTGCCGCTCGCCGAGCGCGAGAGCGCGTGGCCGCTGGCCGAAGCGCTCGATCGCCTGCTCGACGCTGCGCCGCTGCGCACCAGCCTCGGCGCAGCGAACCGCCGCCGGGTCGAGGAGAGCTTCAGCTTCGAGCGCATGCTCACGGCGTATCGGGAGGTCTACCGCGCGGCGCTCAAGCTCCCTCCGCCCCCGCTGCCGCGCCTCGAGAAGGACCCGCGCCGGCGTTGAGCGCATCGGCGCCCGGGCCGAGCGCTTTCGATACGCGCCGCGCGGCGGAAGTCCGCACTCGGGCGTACTGTGAATCAGCCTTCGCCCGTATCCTCGCGCTGCCGAATCGGACGGCGGTGGTGCAGCGAGTCCAGCGCGGGCGTCGAGCGCGCCGGCGTTCACGACACGCCGCCACCCACCGTTCGTGACCGGCCCCCGAACGGCCTGCGCCGTTCGAAAGTCCGCGGATGTCGTCCTCCCCCCAACGTCATCTCCGTCGCTGCGTTCGTGCCGGTGTGCGCGCGCTGTGGCTCGTCACGTGGCTCGCGCTCGACGCCGGTTCCGCGCGCGCCGCGACGATGGCCAGCGCGTGGAGCTCGAGCTCACCGGCGGTCGCGAGCGCGACGGCTGCGTCGCTCGACACGCGCGACGACCCGTGCACGGTGGATACCGACGGCGACGGCACGGTCGATTGCCTCGACGGCTGTCCGACGGATCCCGCCAAGATCGCGCCGGGCGCGTGTGGTTGCGGCGTCGCGGAGACCGACTCCGACGCGGACGGAACGCCCGACTGCAACGACGGCTGTCCCACGGACCCGAACAAGATCGCGCCGGGCGCGTGTGGTTGCGGCGTCGCGGAGACCGACACGGACAACGACGGCACTCCCCGACGACGGCTGCCCGAACGACGAACAAGACAACGGCGGGAGTTGTGGCCGCGGTGTCGCCGACACCGACACCGATGCGGATGGAACTCGACTGCAACGACGGCTGTCCGACCGACCCGAACAAGATCACGCCGGGCGCGTGGTTGCGGTGTCGCGGACACCGACTCGGACAACGACGGCACTCCCGACTGCCTCGACGGTTGCCCGAACGATCCCAACAAGACAGCGGCGGGAGCTTGCGGTTGCGGTGTCGCCGACACCGACACCGACGCGGATGGAACGCCCGATTGCAGCGACGGCTGTCCGACCGACCCGAACAAGATCACGCCGGGCGCGTGTGGTTGCGGTGTCGCGGACACCGACTCGGACAACGACGGCACTCCCGACTGCCTCGACGGTTGCCCGAACGATCCCAATAAGACAGCGGCGGGAGCTTGCGGTTGCGGTGTCGCCGACACCGACACCGACGCGGATGGAACGCCCGATTGCAGCGACGGCTGTCCGACCACCGACAAGACCGACCGACACGGACAACGACGGAACTGCCTCGACGGTTGCCCCAACGATCCAAACAAGCTCGCCCCGGTGTTCGCGGCTGCGGCGTCGCTGCGACTGCAACGACGGCTGTCCGACCGACCCGAACAAGATCGCGCCGGGAGCGTGTGGTTGCGGCGTCGCGGAGACCGACACGGACAACGACGGCACTCCCGACTGCCTCGACGGCTGCCCGAACGATCCGAACAAGCTCGCTCCCGGTGTCTGCGGCTGCGGCGTCGCTGACACCGACACCGACGCGGACGGAACGCCCGACTGCAACGACGGCT
The DNA here is from genome assembly GCA_044228975.1 of Planctomycetota bacterium. Classification (GTDB taxonomy): domain Bacteria; phylum Planctomycetota; class UBA1135; order UBA1135; genus JADJNY01. The sequence continues at coordinate 38,967 of JBGATX010000030.1, forward strand.
GTCCGACGGACCCGAACAAGATCGCGCCGGGCGCGTGTGGTTGCGGCGTCGCGGAGACCGACTCGGACAACGACGGCACTCCCGACTGCCTCGACGGCTGCCCGAACGATCCGAACAAGACAACGGCGGGAGCTTGCGGCTGCGGTGTCGCCGACACCGATACCGACGCGGATGGAACGCCCGACTGCAACGACGGCTGTCCCACGGACCCGAACAAGATCGCGCCGGGTGCGTGTGGTTGCGGCGTCGCGGAGACCGACACGGACAACGACGGCACTCCCGACTGCCTCGACGGTTGTCCCAACGATCCAAACAAGCTCGCACCCGGCATCTGCGGCTGCGGTGTCGCCGACACGGACTCCGACGCCGACGGTCGTCCCGATTGCAACGACGGGTGCCCCAACGATCCGAACAAGACCGCGCCGGGCACCTGCGGATGCGGTGTCGCCGACGTCGACTCCGACGGTGACGGCACGCCCGACTGCAACGATGGTTGTCCGAACGATCCGCAGAAGCTCACCCCCGGCGCTTGCGGTTGCGGCGCGCGCGACGACCTCATCTTCCATCGCGACGCGGACGGCGACGGTTTCGGACTGAGCTCCGACACCCTCGTGGCCTGCTCTCAACCGCCGGGCTACGCCGTGCAGGGCGGCGATTGCGATGACGGGCGCGCGAGCGTCAACCCCTCCGAGCTCGAAGTCTGCGACAACACGCTCGACGACGACTGCGACGGCATCGTCGACACGGAAGCGAATCCGATCGTCGCCGAGAACGCGCTCAGCGGCGCGCCGAGCAGCGAGTGGCTCGTCTCCGGTGCCGGCGACGCGAGCATCCAGGGTTTCGCTTCGCCCTTCAGCATCGATCACGGCCACTCGCTCGAGCTGCGCGTGAAGACGAGCTCGTCGAGCTACCACATCGACATCTACCGCATCGGCTACTACGACGGCCGCGGCGCGCGCCTGGTGACCACGCTCGAGCCGCTCGCGTCGCTGCCGCAGGTGCAGCCCGAGTGCCTGAGCGACGCGTCGAGCGGACTCGTCGATTGCGGCAACTGGTCGGTGTCGGCGCGCTGGGACATCCCCGCGAGCGCGGTGTCGGGCGTCTACATCGCGCGCTTCGTGCGCGACGATCCGCCCTTCGAAGGGCGCGCGAGCCTCGCCTACTTCGTCGTGCGCGCCGACGAGAGCTGCGGCGGCATCCTGTTCCAGACCTCCGACACGACGTGGCAGGCGTACAACACCTACGGCGGCGCGAGCCTGTACCGCGACAACCGCTTCGGCCTGCCGGGGAACAAGGCGCGCAAGGTCAGCTACGACCGTCCGTTCGACACGCGCAGCGACGCGGGCGGCCTGGGCCTGCGCAGCTTCTTCTTCAACGCGGAATATCCGCTCATCCGCTGGCTCGAGCGCGACGGCTACCGCGTGAGCTACTGCAGCGGCCTCGACGTCGATCAGCGCGCGAACGATCTGCAGCGCCACGCGGTCTTCATGACGTGCGGACAGGACGAGTACCACTCGGGAGCGCAGCGCGCGGCGATCGAGGCGGCGCGCGACGCGGGCGTGCACTTGTGCTTCCTCTCGGGCAACGACGGCTTCTGGAAGACGCGCTGGGAGCCGGGTCTCGCGGAGCAAGCGGGGCCGCCGCGCACGCTCGTCTGCTACAAGGAGACGCTCTACGGCCAGCGCATGGATCCCGAGGTCGGCACGTGGACGGGCACGTGGCGCGATCCGCGCTTCGCCGCGACGACCGACGGCGGAAGACCGGAGAACGCGCTCAGCGGCACGCTCTTCATGGTCAACGGCGGCGCTGGATCGAACACGGAGATCCACGTCGGAGCCGAGTTCGGCCAGCTGCGCTTGTGGCGCGACACCGACATCGCGAATCTGCAGGAGGGCGAGGAGGCCGTGTTCACGCAGGATTGTCTCGGTCACGAGTGGAACGAGGATCTCGACAACGGCTTCCGCCCGCGCGGCCTCGTGCACTTCTCGACGACGCGCCTGACCGTCGGGCACACGTACATGCAGGATTTCGGATCGCTGTACGGGCTGGGGACGGGCACGCACCACCTGACGCTCTACAAGGCGCCGAGCGGAGCACGGGTCTTCTCCGCCGGCACGATCCAATGGTCGTGGGGACTGGATGCCGAGCACGACCGCGGTCCGTCGATCCCCGACCCGCGCATGCAGCAGGCGACCGTGAACCTGCTCGCCGACATGGGGCAGCAACCGCTCAGCCTCGACCCCGCGCTCGTGCTCGCGACCGCGACGCGCGACGAGAGCGCGCCGAACGCCTGGTTCGTCGAGCCGCAGGAAGGCGCGCGCGTCGGCGGCGCGGCGCCGTGCGTCGTGCGCGGCGCGGCGAGCGACGCCGGCGGCGGGCGCGTGGCCGGCATCGAAGTGAGCTTCGACGCGGGACGCAGCTGGCATCCCGCGCTCGGTCGCGACAATTGGAGGTTCACGCTCCCGCCCGGCCGCGCGGGCGTGATCACGCTCCTGTGTCGCGGCGTCGACGACAGCGGCAATGTTCAAGGCACGCCGGCGCGGCGCACGCTGCGCCGCGAGCGCCCGCTCGCGACGGAGCCCGCGCATCTCTTCGACGTCGACGCGCGGCCGCGACTGGCGGCGACCGGCGTGCTCGTTGCGCGCGAGGTCGGCGTGCGTTTCCGGTCCGAGGTGAGCGGGCGCGTGCTCGGCTTGCGCTTCTTCAAGGGACCGGGCAACTCGAACGTGCACCACGGCAGCTTGTGGGACTGGAACGGCGTCGAGCTGGCGGAGCTCGCCTTCGGCCCCGAGACCGCGTCGGGCTGGCAGGAAGCCTGGTTCGACGTGCCCGTGGAGATCGACTCGCACCACACGTACACGGCCTCGTACCACGAACCCTCGGGCTCGACGCCCGGCGACGACGGGTACTTCGACGCGACGCTCGACGTGCCGCCGTTGCACGCGCCCAAGGACACGCCCGCATCACCCAACGGCGTCGTGCGCACGGGTCGCTCCGGTTTCCCCAGCGAGTCCGCGCACGGCATGAACTTCTGGATCGACGTGATCTTCAGCGCCGATCCGCCGCCCGCGCTGGGCGCGGGTCGCTGAACGATTCCAGGCGCGCGCGCGCGTCATGAAGCGCCGAGCTTCCCCCTGGGCTCACCCGCGCACGGGTCTTATGCTGGCGGATTCCCCGCGCGTGCGTGATCCCGGCGCGACCGCCCAGCTCGCACTTCCGACCAACGCGCCCGCGCGCCCGCGTCGAACCGCCCGAACACGATGAGCACCGCCACCATCGCACCCTCCCCGATCGCTCCGGCCACGAACGCACTGCTCCAGCGCATCGTCGCGCGCGCCTTCGCGCAGACGATGGCGATGATCCACGTCGCCAACCACCGCGCCGAGAAGCAGCGCGGCGATCCGAAGGTCGGCGGACATCCCGCGTCGTGCGCGTCGTCGATGCACCTGCTCGCCGCGCTGCACCTGGTCTCGCGCAAGCCGCAGGACTTCGTGTGCTGCAAGCCGCACGCCTCCCCGGTCGATCACTCGCTGCACAACCTGCTCGAGCTCTTCCGGCGCGATGCCGCCACGGGCGTGAACGACGCGTGGTACTCGGCCGAGGAAGGCGAGCGCATGATGCACCGCCTGCGCAAGTTCCCGGTGGCCGGCGAGGAGCCCGTCTTCCAGAGCTACCACGCGCGCTCCGACGCCGACTCGTTCCACTTCCTGCCCTCGGGCTCGGTCGGCATCCCGCCCGTCGCGGCCGTGTACCTCGCGCTCGCCTACCGCTACGCGCGCGACCACGGCTGGAAGACGCCGGACGACGTGCACTTCTGGTGCATGATGGGCGACAGCGAGTTCCGCGAAGGCTCCTTGCTCGAGTGCCTGCCCGACGTCGCCGAGCGCCAGCTCGCGAACGTCACCTGGATCGTCGACTACAACCGCCAGAACCTCGACGGCACGCGCATCCCCAACGAACGCGGTCTCGCGGGCGCCGATTGCGAGCGCATCGAGCGCACGGCGGTCGCCAACGGCTGGAAGGTGCTGCAGCTGCGCCACGGCAAGCTGCGCGAGGCGATCTTCGCCCGCCCGGGTGGGGCGGCATTGAAGCAGGTGCTCGAAGGCGGCTTGACCGACTACGAGTTCCAGATGCTGCTCTTGAAGCGCGACGCGGGCGAGCTGCGCAAGTTCGCGATCGAGCGCGTCGCCGAGAGCGCCAAGATCGTGCGCGCTCTCTCCGACCAGGAGCTGATCGACGCCTTCGCCGACCTCGGCGGACATTGCCTCGAGAAGCTGGTCGAGGCCTACGCGCAGGCGCGCGCCGACGCGAGCTCGCCGTACCTGATCCTGGCGCACACGATCAAGGGCTGGGGCCTCGAATGCGCCGCGCATCCGGCGAACCACTCGATGCTGCCCGACGAGAAGGAGATCGTCGCCTTGCTCGCGCGCGAAGGACTGACGC
>JBGATX010000260.1:0-5187 GCA_044228975.1 Planctomycetota bacterium
GGACGACGACGTCGAGCTCGACCTGCCGCTCGAGCCGTGAGCGCGCGACGACGGCCGCGCGGGACGGCGCTGGAAAAGGACTGACATCGACGGGGGCGGCGGGTACACTCCGCCGCCCCTTCGACGGGGACCCCATGCAGGAAACGCTCTCCGCGCTGCTGCAGCTCCAGGAACTCGACCGCGACATCTTCCGCACTCAGGCGGAGCTCAAGCGCCTGCCCGCCGAGCGCGCCACCCGCCGCGCCGAGATCGATCGCCGCCTGGCCAAGCAGAACGAGCTCAAGCTCGAGGCGAAATCGCTGCGCGTGCGCATCAAGGAGCTCGAGGACACCTCGACCCAACAGCGCCAGCGCATGCGCAAGGTGGAGAACGAAGCCGCCGGATCGCGCCAGGACATGGCGCTGCTCGTCGCCTATCAGCACGAGATCCGCACGCTGAAGCGCGAGATCAGCACCGCCGAGGAAGACGGCATGGCGCTGCTCGAGAAGGCCGAGGGCCTCGACGCGCAGGGCGCCGCGATGCAGACCGAGATCTCCGCGCAGGAGAAGATCTTCGACGCGTTCGCGGCCAACGTCGCCAAGGAGATCGACGCGGCGCAGAAGAAGCTCGACGACCTGCAGGCGCGCCGCAAGCTCCGCATGTCCGATCGCATCCCGCCCGAAGCGCTCGCGACCTACACGCGCCTGCTCGGCGCTCGCGAAGGCGTGGCGCTCGCGGCGCTCGAAGGTCGCACGTGCCAGGGCTGCTTCATGGAGATCCCGACCAACATGGTCGTGCGCGTGAACCGCGGCACCGAGCTCGTGCCCTGCCCGAGCTGCGACCGGATCCTGTACCGGCTCGGTTGACCTCGGGCGGCGGTCGGCGGACGACTGGCGCTCTCGCTGCAGCGGATACGATGCGCGCGTGAGCACGGAGATCACGCCCTGCCTGCACGACTGGAACGTGTACGGGCTCGAGTTCTTCGCCGACGCGGAGGTGCTCGTGCTCCACGCCGATGCGTCTTCGGCCGGCGGCGACCCCTTGCACCTGCTCGATGTCGAGTTCAGCGGCGTCTGTGCTCACGTGCTGGAACGCGTGCAGCACCAGAACGTCTTGTTCGAGCTCGTGGAGCTGGACGAAGCCGAGTTCGTGGCGCGCTGGGAGGACCTTCCGCGCTCGCTGCGCTCCGCGCTCACCGATTCGTTCAGTGACCTCGCGCGCGGTCCCGATGAAACATGGCTCGCGCGCCACCGACAGCGCTGCTTCGAGCTCTCATCCTCCTACGGCATGCACGGCATCGTGGTAGCCGCGGACGTTCGCGTCACGCCGCGCGAGCGCCGCTACGTGCGGGCGAGCTGAACCATGTCCATCCAACCGATCGTCGTCGGCACCGCGGGGCACATCGATCACGGCAAGTCGACGCTGGTGAAGACGCTCACGGGCATCGATCCCGATCGTCTGAAGGAGGAGCAGGAGCGCGGGATGACGATCGATCTGGGCTTCGCGCGTTTCTCGCTGCCCGACGGCCGCAAGGTCGGCATCGTCGACGTGCCCGGACACGAGCGCTTCATCAAGAACATGGTCGCCGGCGCGACCGGCATCGATCTGGTCGTGCTCGTCGTCGCCGCCGACGACGGCGTCATGCCCCAGACGCGCGAGCACCTCTCGATCATGAGCATCCTCGGCGTGTCGCGCGGGCTCGTCGCGCTCACCAAGATCGACATGGTCGAGCCCGCGATGGTGGAGCTCGCGATGGAGGACGTGCGCGCCGCCGTGAAGGGCACGTTCCTCGAGGACGGGCCGATCCTGCCGCTGTCGTCGATCACGGGCGCGGGACTCGAGGAGTTCCGTGCCGCGCTCTGCCGCATGGCCTCCGAGACGCCGCCGCGCTCCGACGTCGGGCTCTTCCGCATGCCGATCCAGCGCGTCTTCAGCGCGCACGGTTTCGGCACGATCGTCACCGGCATCCCGATGAGCGGCAGCGTCAAGGTCGGCGACGTGCTCGAGGTCCTGCCGGGCGGCAAGCGCAGCAAGGTGCGCGGCATCCAGGCGTATCAGGAGGCGACCGACCGCGCGCGCGCGGGACATTCGTGCGCGCTCAACCTGTCGGAGATCGACCACCACGAGGTCGTGCGCGGCAACGTCGCGGCGACGCCGGGCTTCTTCAAGCCGGTGCGCATGCTGGGGGCGAGCCTGAGCGTGCTCTCGACGCTCGAGCGCCCCTTGACGAACCGCACGGCGATCCGGCTGCACACGGGCACGGCCGAAGTCGTCGGCGAGGTCGTGCTGCTCGACAAGGAGGTGCTGGAGCCGGGCGCGAGCGGTCTCGTGCAGCTGCGCCTCGACGAAGACGTGGTCTGCGCGCCGGGCGATCGTTTCGTGCTGCGCCTCGCCTCGCCGGCGATCACGCTGGGCGGCGGGCAGATCCTCGAGGAGTCCAAGCACCGCTTGAAGCGCTTCAAGGACTTCGTCGTCGACGAGCTCTCGCGCGCCGCCGAAGGCCTCGATTCGCCGCGCGACCTGCTCGAGGTCGTGCTGTCGCGCTCGAAGCTCGCGCTCTCGGGCACCGACGCGCTGTCGGTCGAGATCAAGCGGCGTCGGGACGAGACCGAACGGCTGCTGAACGACCTGAAGTCGCAAGGCCGCGTGCGCTGCCTCGCCCCCGGCCGCTGGATCCACGCCGACAAGCTCGCCGCGGCGCGCGAAACGCTCGGTGCGGAGATGGCGCGCTGGTTCGCGGAGCATGCGCACCGCGAGGTCGTCGACGTGCGCGATCTGCGCCGGCTCACGGGACTCGACGCGGAGCTGCTCGACGCGCTGCTCGCCGACGAAGCCCAGGCGGGCCGCCTCAAGGTCGAACCCGGCGGCCTCGTGCGTCCGGCGCAGCGCGCGACGCGCGTCGATGCGCAGACCGAGGAGCTCTCGACGCGCGTCGTCATGGCCCTGCGCGCGGCCGCGTTCCAGCCCGGCACGCCCGACGAGCTCGCGCAGGCGCTCGCGCTGCCGCCCGCCTCCGTGCGCAGCGCGCTCGAGCTGCTCACCGACCGCGGCGACGTGCACAGGGTCAACCAGGAGTTCTATCTCTCGCGCGAGCACTTCGCGCGCGCGCGCGAGGAGATCGTCCTGAATTGCACCCAGCACGGCTCGCTCGACATCCCGAGCCTGCGCGACGCGCTCTCGACCACGCGCAAGTTCCTGATCCCGCTGCTCGAGCACTTCGACGGCCTGGGTGTCACGACGCGCCTGGGCGGCAATCGCGTGCTCAAGAAGCGCTGAGCAGCCGAGCAGGGGTGACTACCACGGGTTCGATGCGCCAGCCCGGCGCCGCGCCGCCGCTCCGTCGAGCACCGCCGGACGAAGACGCGTCGCTCGGGAGCCGCGCCTTGCTTCACGGCCGCGGAGCTCGGCCCGCAGTCGGGATGGGAGCTTTCTTCCTCCTCGAACCGGCGCCGTCGCGCGTCGCGATCCCGCTCGCGGGACCTTCGAGCCCCGGGAAGTCGTTTCCGGTTGAGGAAGGATCGTCGAGCCAGCCGATAAGCGGCACCGAGACTCGCCCCGGGGCCCCGCGTACTCGGCGTGCGCGCGAAGCAGGCGGCGAGAACGAGTTCCGAAGGCCAACGAACCCCGATGCACAGTTCGGACAATCAGCAGGGCAACTCCGAAGCGTCGAGCACGACTCCGCGCTCCGCTCCGGCGAACGCCCCCGCGCAAGCTTCGCAGGCATCCCCCGCGCAGGCATCGCAGGCGGCCGCGGGCGGCGATACGCGCGCAATCGCCGACTGGAACGCGAACGACGCCGTGACGGACTTCCTCGGTCTCGACCAGGAGACCGGCGTCGACCCGCAGGCCGCTCCCGCGGAGCTCGGCGACGACGGCAGCCGCGGCGAGATCGATCCGTCGCACAGCTGGCTGCTCTCGATCGAAGGTGAAGGCCCCGATGCTCCTTCGCGCGGCGGCGCGCAGCTCGATCCCGAAGAAGCCATCGCGAGCGCCCAAGTCGCACGCCGCAACGCGCACACGCAACGTCCGTCCTTCGCGCGCACGGCGCTGCTGGTCGTCGTCGCCGGGACCCGGTCGTCGTGACGCCCGCCGACACGACGCCCAACGACCCGCAGCCCGATGCGGAACCGATCGAGGTCGCGAGCACGACCACGACGCCCGAGATCGCGCCGGCGCCAGTGCCCGACGCGCCGCGCTACGACTCTGGACCGCGCTGGAGCGACGAGCGCGTCGCGCAGTTCCTGCAGCGCTTCCTGCCGCGCGAGAAGTCGGGACTCGACGAGAACTCCAGCACCGCGTCGCCGCGCGAGCTCGCACCGCTCGCGCTGCACGCACCGCAGATCGGCCTCGATCCCGTGCGCTCGCCCTTCGGCGGCGCGACGAACGTCATCAGCGACGGACTCTACGACGACCTCGATTCCAACGCGACCGCCAGCCGCGCTCCGCGCGCGCTGCGCCGCAACGGACGCAGCCATCTGCGTCTCGCGAACGACGAGGACCTCGCCGGCATCTGGGAAGGCAAGACGGTGCCGCTCGACGCGGTCGAGAAGTCCGTGCGCCTGCTCACGCCGCAGGTCGGACGCGTGCGCATCCTGATCCACGGCGGCGAGATCTTCGAAGGCCGCCTGTACGCGGTGGGCCAGTCGCAACTGTGGCTGGACACCGAGCTCGGCCGCATGTCTCTCGAGGCGCGCCGGATGGCGACGATCGAGCACCTGACCTCGCCCGACGGGACACCGGCGCTCGGCGCCAAGGGCTCGCAGGAGCTCGAGGGACTGCCGCGCGTGCGCGTGCGGACGCTGGGTGGCGTGCTCTACGGCCGTCTCATCGGCCGCGACGAACGCAACGTGACCCTGGTGACCGACGGCGGCGCGCGCATCACGATCGAGAGCTCGGAGGTCGAGCCCGCGCCCGTGGGCCGCTCCCTGATCGTCAAGGGCACGCAGCGCAAGCAGGGCGATTCGTAGGCCGGGCGCCGGCGCGGCGCGACGATCTTGACACGCCGGGGGTGATACTCGGAGCGGCGCAACGGCTAGTGTCCCGAGCCAGAAGTTCGCCTCACAATTCGAGCCGCCTGCGACGCCCTGGCTGCGTTGCGGTTCCTCCGAGGGTCACAACGAACCCGCGTCGTCACCGCGCCTTGCCAGGACGCCGCATTCGCCTCGACTTCTGACGCGAACTCCTGGTTCGGGACACTAGGATGCCTTG
>JBGATX010000261.1:0-5141 GCA_044228975.1 Planctomycetota bacterium
GATCGGCCGCCGTGGCCGTGATGCTCACGCCGGGGACGACGCCGCTGAACTCGTTCGACTCGCGCTCGACGAGCAAGCCGACGATCAGCGCCTGAGCGGGGTGGCCGACGGTCAGGTTGTCGGCGCTCTGCGGCTCGCGGTTCCCGTCGGGTGCGACGTAGTTGATCGAGAGGCCGCCGACGGTCGACACGAGGTTCGTGATGCGGAAGTCCTCGCCGGTCTCCTTGGCGGCGAGCACGAGCTGGTAGCTGGGCGAGGAGGTCGTGCCGGTGTTCACCACCGTGGCGGTGATCGAGTCTCCGGCGAGATCGTCGAGTGCGTTCGCGATCTCGTCCAGGCTCGACTGGTCCTGTTGCACCGTGAGCGAATAGCTCGTGCCGTCGATGTCGAAGGACACGGTCTGTCCGGCGGCGGTGGCGAGGTCCTGATCGTGGCTGCTCACGCCGTGGAAAGCCCAACGATCCGCGGCCGCGAGCTTGAGCACACTCAACGTGTGCGAGCCCGCGCTCGCCGCGCCGCTGGCGCTGAAGGTCGCGAAGCCCTCCTGGCTCGCGCTGACGGAGAAATCGAGGAAGTCGCCTTCGGTGGCGAGCGCGCGCGCCTTGGTCTGCAGGTCCTTCACGTAGCCCTTGAAGGTCCCGAGCACCGAGAGCTTGTCCGACAGGCCCTTCTGCTTGTCCTCGAGCGCGGTCAACGGCAAGCGCTCGAGGCTGACGAGCTGCCGGATGATGCTGGCGGAATCCAGGCCGCTGCCCAGTCCGCTGAACGAAATGCCGGTTGCCATCCTGAGTTGCTCCTGCCGTCGACGTCTGGCTTGGTTATCGGTGCCGGACGGGTAGCGCGTTAGCACGCGAACGGCGACGAGTGTCGCGATTGTCGCGCGTGCGTCGCGCGCTCTGCGATCGTGGTGCGCGGCGGAATTGTTTTCCGGCCTGGTGCCCGCCCGACCCGCCGCGCGGGCGGTGGAAAAAGACAAAGGAGCTCCGTGTGGCGGAGCTCCTTCGATGGAAAGGCGAGGGGGTGCTGGCCGGCGCTCTTGCCAGCCAGCTCACCCTACGTCGTTCGCGCGACTACTGGAGCAGTCGCAGGGCGAGCTGCGGCTGCACGTTGGCCTGCGACAGCACCGAGACCGAAGCCTGCTGCAGGATCGTGTTGCGCGTCAGGTCGGCCGTCTCGAAAGCCACGTCCACGTCGCGGATGCGGCTCTCGGAAGCCGAGAGGTTCTCGCGTGCATTCTGGATCGACGCAAACGCGCTGGTGAGTCGGTTCTGGGTCGAGCCCAGGGAGCCGCGGGCCGTATTCAGCGTGGTGATCGCATCGTCGATGTCCGCCAGCGCGCCGGCGGCGGCCGTGTCCGACGAGACGTCCACGGTGGACACGCCGAGCGTCGCCGTGGTCGTGTCCTGCAGGTTGACGGCGATCGTGTCGCCTTCGTTGATGCCGACCTGGATCGAGGCCTGCGTCGTCGCGCCGCCGCTCAGGAGCTCGACACCGTTGAAAGTGGTCGTGTCGGCGATGCGGTCGAGCTCCTCGATGAGCGAGTCGACTTCGGTGCCGATCGTGGTGCGGTCGTCGTCGGACAGCGTGCCGTTGGACGCCTGAACCGCCAGCTCGCGCATGCGGCTGAGGATATTGCTCGCCTCGCCCAGCGCGCCTTCTGCGGTCTGGACCAGGGAGATGCCGTCCTGGGTGTTGCGCGCCGAGGCGCCCAACGAACGGATCTGCGAACGCATGCGCTCGCTGATACCCAGGCCCGCGGCGTCGTCCGCGGCGGCGGAAATCCGCAAGCCGGAGCTCAAGCGGGCGAAATTGCCTGACAAGCGCTGCGAGACGGCACCCAGGTTTCTCTGGGCCGTCAGCGACGCGACGTTGGTGTTGACTCGAAGTCCCATTGTCTACTCGTTTCCTTGGAAAGTTGGTGAGGCACGCGAAGGTGGTCCGGCGTCCCCTCTCCTGTCGTGACGGCGCGTGCCTGCGCGTCGTTCGAGGACAGTTCCGTCCTCGCACGCCGCGGGTGCTCTCAGGCTCCGCGTCCGCCACCGGGTTGCCGGGTGGTCACGACCCGTTTCGGGCGCTTTTTCCGTGTGGAAACTGCACTCGACCCGGATCGGCGTCCCTTCCGAATGCGCCGCTGTTGCACGAGCAGCGCGTCTGGATGGGACGCGAACCTGTCCGTCGGAAACCGCGGCAGCGCGCAGCCTTCGTCGACGGGCAGTTGATCTTTCGTCTTGTCAGAGATCTCGAACCGTGCGCGCGGCGGGTGGGCTCGCGACGGATGCACGTCCGTCGTTCGCTTCCTCGCCGTCGCTGTGCGTGTCGCGCGGAGCCTTGCTCGTCGAGCAGCCTCGTGCGTCGCCCGCATCGGTCGGCCGGTCGCGTTGCACGTGCGACGCGGCTCCTCATGCGCGGTCCGAATGTCGTTGTCAGATTTCGCGAGGGTTTGAATGGGGAGGACTGCCTTGCGACAGCCCTCCCCCCTCAGCGATCGGCACTAGAGGCCGAAGTCTCAGTTATCCTTGGAGCAGTCGAAGGGCGATCTGCGGTTGCACGTTGGCTTGCTGCAGCACCGATACGGCGGCCTGCTGCAAGATCGAATTGCGCGTCAAGTCGGCCGTTTCGTAGGCCACATCAACGTCGCGGATGCGGCTCTCGGCGGCCGACAGGTTTTCACGAGCGCTCTGGATCGAAGCGAAGGCGCTCGAGAGCCGGTTCTGCGATGCACCCAGCCGGCCGCGCGCGGTGTTCAACGTGGTGGTGGCGATGTCGATCACCGCCAGCGCGGCCGAAGCGTTCGTCACCGTATCCACGGCGACGCCGTCCACGCCCAGGGCCGTGGAGTTCGTGTCCTCGAGGGCGACGACGATCGTCTCGTTGGCATTGATCCCGACTTGGATCGTCGCCGTCGTCGTCGCGCCGCCGTTCAACAGCTCGACGCCGTTGAACGTGGTCGAATCGGCGATGCGGTCCAGCTCGTCGATCAGGGCCGTGACTTCGGTGTTGATCGTGTCGCGGTCCTGGTCGGAGAGCGTGCCGTTCGCCGATTGCACGGCCAGCTCGCGCATGCGGCTCAGGATGTTGCTGCCTTCGTTCAGAGCGCCTTCGGCGGTCTGCACGAGGGAGATTCCATCCTGCGCGTTGCGCGCGGCGGCTCCGTACGAGCGGATCTGGGATCGCATGCGTTCCGAGATCGCCAGGCCGGCGGCGTCGTCGGCCGCGGTCGCGATTCTCAGACCCGACGACAGTCGGGAATAGTTGCCACCCAGGCGGGTCGATACGTTGGTCAGGTATCGCTGTGCCGTCAGAGAGGCGATGTTGGTGTTGACTCGAAGGCCCATCGGGGCTCCTTTCGTACTCCGGTCTCTAGTTTCGTTCGCTGATTGAGGTTGGGCCGCGACACCGGACAGTCGAGGCTTGCGGTTGTTCTCGGAGCCGCGTGCGAACGCATGAGTGCGCAGAGGTGTTTTCTGCTGCGATCGAAACGCGCCGCGAAGCGCTTTCCGAGTCGCGCGCCACGTCGTTCCGTTGCGCGCTCGTCCGCGCCGATGAGCGGATCGGGAGCTGCGCATGTCGGCGCGGTGCGCGAAGCGTCCTGGCCGCGCTCACGCAGCGCGTGAAAAAAGCTCCGCCGCCACGTATTCTCGCGCGCACATGCCCGCCCGGATCCTGATCGTCGACGACGAGCCGCTCGTGCGCGCCTCGATCGCCTCCTTGTGCCGGGCGCTGGGTCACGAGACCTCCGAGTGCGCGAGTGCGGAAGAAGCGCTCGCGCGCGTCGCGGCGAGCGAGCTCGACGTCGTCGTGCTCGACCTCGGGCTGCCGGGCAAGAACGGCATGCAGGTGCTGCCCGAGCTCGCGCAGGGAGACAACGCGCCCTCGATCGTGATCCTCACGGGTCTGGGCGACGTGCCGACCGCCGTCGAGGCCATGCGCCGCGGAGCCGCGGATTTCCTGCAGAAACCCGTGCGTCTCGAGGTCCTCGAGCCCTCGATCGCGCGCGCCCTCGAGCGCCGCAAGCTGCTGCACGAGCGCGATCGCCTGCGCGGCGAGCTCGCGCGACTGCGCAGCGGTCCGATCCTCGGCGAGTCCGCCGCCATTCGCCAGGTGCTCGAGCTCGTCGAACGCGTCGCGAGCTCCCCGCGCACGACCGTCTTGATCCAGGGCGAGAGCGGCGTGGGCAAGGAGCTCGTCGCGCGCGCCGTGCACGATCGATCGGAACGCGCGCGCGGCCCGTTCGTCGCCGTGAACTGTGCCGCGCTTGCCGGCGGCCTGCTCGAGAGCGAGCTCTTCGGCTACGAGCCCGGCGCGTTCACGGGCGCGAACGCCAAGGGCAAGGACGGCCTCGCGGCCGAAGCCGAAGGCGGCTCGCTCTTCCTCGACGAGATCGGCGAGCTCGAGCTGGAGCTGCAAGCGAAGCTCCTGCGCGTCCTGCAAGAGCGCGTCTACCGCCGCGTCGGCGCGTCGAAGGATCGCCCGATGGACGTGCGCATCCTCGCGTCGACGAATCGCGACCTCACCGCGATGGTCGCCGGCGGCGGCTTCCGCGAGGACCTCTACTACCGACTCAACGTGATGTCGATCCGCGTCCCCGCGCTGCGCGAGCGCGTCGACGACATCCCCGTGCTCGCCGCGCACTTCCTCGCCCAATTCGAGCGCGAGTTCCGCCGCAGCTTCAGCGGCTTCTCCGCCCAAGCCGTCGCGCGTCTCGTCGAATACGGCTGGCCCGGCAACGTGCGCGAGCTGAAGAACGCGATCGAGCGCGCCGCCTTGCTCTGCTCGAGCGGCGAGATCCAACTCGCGCACCTGCGCCTCGACCTCCCCACGCACCGCGACCTCGCCACGCCCGCCTCCGCCGCATCGACGATCACCACCGACGGCCGCCCCCTGCTCGCCGTCGAAGATCTCTCGCTCGCCAACGTCGAACGCGCCGCCATCATCCGCGTCCTCGCCGAAGTCGACGGCAACCGAAGCCAAGCGGCACGAGTCCTCGGCGTGAACCGCACGACGCTCTACAACAAGCTGCGCACGTACGCGCTCGAGAACTGAGCGCGAGCTCGAGCCTCCACGCGCCATTCGAGCGCGCGACCTCGAACGGAGCCGAACGAATCTCTCTGCCCGCCGCACGCGCCTCGCGCTCTCACCTC
>JBGATX010000262.1:0-5116 GCA_044228975.1 Planctomycetota bacterium
GACGGCGCTCCACGTCGATCCGTTCCAGCGCGCGATCCCGCCGCTCGTCACGCCGCCGACAGCGGTGACCGGGCCGCCCGCGTAGAGCGCCGGTCCGTCGCCGGCGTCGAAGACTTGGAGCGACTCGAGGGTCACGGTGGAAAGGAAGCTCCCGCCGCCGGCGTCGGTCCAAACGATCCCGTCGAAGCGCGCGATGCGGTTCACCGGCACGCCTTGCGCCGCCTGCAGGCCGCCCGCGACGAACAGCGCCGGTCCTCCGCCGTCGTCGAACGTGCACATCGCGCGCGGCTCGCCGACGAGCGACGCGAACGTCGACCAGCTCGCGCCGTCCCAGCGCAGGAGCGCCGCGCCGCTGGCGGCGATCAGCTCGCCCTGCCAGTCCGCGACCACGCGACTCGCGAGCGGCAGCCCGTTCCCGATGCCGCGCCAGCTCGAGCCATCCCAGCGTGCGATGCGCGGCGAGCCCGCGACGAGGTTCGTGAAGAAGCCGTACGCGACAAGCTCTTCACCCGCGCCGAAGTCGTGGCGCGTGAAACCCATCACGGCGTTGTCGAGCGCTGGACCGAGCGGCGTCCACACGCCTTCGTCCCAGCGCGAGACGCGGAACGGCGTCGCGGAGAATCCCGCGTAGAGCTGCTCGACTCCGTTGTGCGTCCACGTGCCGAGCGCCTGTGCCGCGGCGGTCGGACCTCCCGGCCCTTGCAGCGAGCGCCACGTCGTGCCGTCGAACGCGGCGATGAACTCGGCGGGGACGGTGCCCGCGGTGACGAAGTCGCCGGACGCGACGAGCTCGTCGCCGCTCGGGCCGCGGACGACGCACAGCTTGCGCACGCGGTGCGGCAGGCCGCTTCCGGTCTCGGCAGGCGTCCACTCTCCGTCGCGCCACGTGGCGATGCCGGTCGACGCGCGCTCGCCGACGCGATCGAACACACCGCCGACGACGAGATGTTCCGGTTCGGGCCCGGCGGGGTCGTCGAGCGCGAGCGTGAACACCGGCAGGTCGACGCCGTCGTACTGGCCGGCGCCGAGCTTCGACCACTGCGTTCCGTCCCACGCGACGATGTGGTGCTGCTGCAACGCCGTGGTCGAGTACGGCAGGTTGCCGGCGGCGTACAGCCTCGATCCGTCGGCGTCGGCGAAACTCTTGAGGGCGCGCACGCCGAACGACGATCCCGAGGCGGTGCCGGGACCGAAGAGTTGGAGGAGCGGTGTCCACGCACCCGCATCGAAGCGCCACACGACGACCGCGTCCGCGCCCGCGTCCGTGCCGACGTGGAGCTTGGGCGCGCCGCCGTCGACGTGGAGCTCGAGCGCGTTGACGACGGTCGTCATGCGCGGGCCGACTTGAGTCCATGCGCCGCCGTGCAGCGCGCGCTCGAACACGCCGCCGCGCTGCGTGCCGCTGAAGAAGTACCCGCCCGTGACGAGACGCGGCCCCGCGCCGAGATCGAGCACGCGCATGCAGAACGGGAAGAACGACGCCGGCAGCGGAACGGAGACCCACGTCGTCCCGTCCCAGCGCGCCATCGTGCCGCCCGAGCCTTCGAAGAAGGAGCTCGCGTAGAGCTGCGCACCCGTGCCGTCGTCGAAGACGGCGAGAGCTCCCACGCGCGCAGGCGCGCCAGGGCCGACCGAGCTCCACGTTGAGCCATCCCACAACGCGACACCGGCGTTCGGCACACCCGCGGTCGTCGTGAAACGGCCGCCGACGACGAGCTTCTCCGAGCCGCCGACGGTGAACGTCGCGAGCGCGCGCACCTCGTCGTTGAGCACGCCGCCGATCGGCTCCCAACTGTCCGCCGTGCGTCGCGCGAGCCACGCGCCAGCTTGAGAGAGAACGCCGGCTGCGTGCAGTCGCGGGCCGGAGCCCGAGCCGTCGTCGAAGTTCTGCACCGCGTACACGACGCCGGGTCCGGGCGAGCCGAAGCCCGCGCTCCACGTGGCGCATTGTCCGAAGGCGGTCGAGGTGATTGCGAACGCGGCGACGAGAGAGGCATGGTTCATGAGCGGGCTCCTTGCGCCCGATCGTAGAGAGGCCTTGCGTCACGCGCGCGACGAGCGTGGAGAAATCTCGCGTGCGCGAACGCTCGACGGCGAGCGACATCGGCGCGCGACCGTGCACACTGCAACGCACACGACTCGCGTTGCAGCGCCGTGACGATGAGCGACGCGAAGGCTCGCGCAGCGCGTGTCGCGACGCGAGGACGAATCAGCTCGCGGCCGGCGACGATGCAACGAACGCGGCGCGCGTTGCACCGCGGCGACGGTCAACGCCGCCATGTCTCGCTCAGCGTCTGCTCCGCGTCGAGGATCGCGCGCGCGGCGAGTTCGAACTCGCGCAGCGGCGCGCCTCGCACCCAAGCGAACTCGCGCCAGAGAACGAGCGCCTCGGCGCCGCGCGTTTCGCCGCGCAGGCGTTCGATCAGGAGCTCACCGTACGCAACGAGCGCGCTCGCGCGGCGCGCGACCGGATCGTCGAGCAGGGCCTCGGTGTCTTCATTCGTCAGCTCGACACTGCGGTCGCTCGCGCAACACCGCACGACGTCGAACAGGAGCTCGCGCGCGTGCCGCCGATCGCTGGCCCGAACGCGGCGCGGGACCGCGCGCGGGAACCAGCCGAAGTCGCAGACGCCGCAGCCGCACTCCCCCGCGGCGTGGTAGCGCTCCGAGATCTCGAACGAGGTGCGCAGGAACGTCGAGAGCATGCGACCGAGCTCGTCGAGCTCCGCATCCGATCCGCATTCCGGCCGGTCTGGCACCGGACGCGCCTGCAACGCGCGAAGCAGATGGTTGCGCGCGCGCACGACATTGCCCTGCCCGTCGTCGGCACGTACCTCAGCTCGTCGGATGCCCTCCGGTGCGTCGGCGAGCGAGCGGAAGATCGCGAACGCCTCGCGCTGGCGCCGCAGGGCACGCGTCAAGAGCAGCGCGTCGAGCAGGCGCGCTCCCGCCGCCGGCTCACGAGCCTCGCTTCGGCTCCGCGACGCGCACGTAGCGGCGCTTGCCGACCTGGATCAGCAGCGGGTTCGCTGGCGCGCGCACGAGGCGCTTGGGATCGTTGACGACCTCGCCGTCGAGCTTCACCGCGCCGCCTTCGATCGAGCGGCGCGCGTCGCTCGTAGTCTTCTCGAGACCGAGATCCTTGAGCAGGTTCGGGAGCGGCACGCCGTCGGCCGGTGCGTTGGCGGGCCACGCGACGAGCGGGATGTCCGCGGGCAGCTCCTTGTCGCGGAACTGCTTGTCGAAGCCCTCGCGCGCGGCGCGGCCGGCCTCCTTGCCGTGGAAGAAGCTCGCAAGCTCCTCGCCCAGGCGCGCTTTCGCTTCGCGCGGATGTCCGGCGAGCAGCGCGTCGACCTCCTCGAGCGGCACGCGCGTGAGCAGCGTGAACCAGTCCTTCATCACCTCGTCGGCGATCGACATGACCTTGCCGAACATGTCGCGCGCGCTGTCGGTGAGCGTGATCGCGTTGCCGTAGCTCTTGCTCATCTTGCGGCCGTCGAGGCCGTTGATCAGCGGCGTCGTGAAGCAGATCTGGCCCGCCTGTCCCTCGCCGGCTTGCAGATCGCGACCGCGCAGGAGGTTGAAGAGCTGGTCGGTGCCGCCGAGCTCCATGTCGCAGCGAATCATCACGCTGTCCCAGCCCTGCATGAGCGGGTAGAGGAACTCGTGGATGCCGATGGGCTCGTTCTCCGCGACCCGTTTCTGAAAGGTGTCGCGCTCGAGCATGCGCGCGACGGTCATCTTGCCCGTCAGGCGCAGGACGTCCTCGAAGCGCATCGCGTCGAACCACTCCGAGTTGCGACGCACCTCGGTGCGCGACATGTCGAGCACCTTGCCGACCTGCGTCACGTACGTCGCCAGGTTGGTCTCGACCTCGGCGCGCGTGAGCTGCGGACGCAATTTGTTACGACCCGACGGGTCGCCGACCATCGCGGTCGAGTCGCCGACGATCAGCACGATCTGGTGGCCGAGCTCCTGCAGGTCGCGCAGCTTGAAGAGCGGCACGCAGTGCCCGACGTGCAGGTCGGGCGAGCTCGGATCCATGCCGAACTTGATGCGCAACGGCTTCTTCGCCGCGAGCGACTTCTCCAGGCGCTCGACGAGCTCGCGCTTCTCGATCAGATCGACGACGCCGCGCGAGAACACGGCGAGCTGGCGTTCGACTTCGCTCTTCATGCACTCGACCGATTCAGGCCCGAACGGGGACGATCGCAGATTCAACTGCCCTTGGGCAAGACCAGGCGCGCTTGCGCCTTGACGTCCTTCGCCCGCGCGCCCTGCACGAGGTAGGCGCGCCAGGCGACCGGATCTCCGCCGGGTTCGCTCGCGCCGGTGAGCCAGCGCAGCGCGGGGATGAGCTCCTTGATGTCCGTCTCGGGCAGCGAATGAACTCGTGCCTGCACGGCCTTCAACGCGTTCGCGCGCTCGGCGATCGGCAGGCGCAGCACGATGTCGAGCGCGTCGGGCGTGCGCACGCGGCCGGCGTCGAGCAGCTTCACGAGCTCCGGCGTCTCCGCCGCGCTGCGCGCCGCGAGCGCCTCCGAGAGTCGCACGACCTCGATCTCGGTCACGGGCATGTGCATCGCGGGCAGGTCGCGGCCTTCGCGGCGCACGCCGCCCGAGCGCATCTCGAAGCGGAAGAAGAGCCGCTCGGCGAGCGTGCGCTCTTGCGGATCGATGTAGAAGGCGAGCAGCTGGATGCGCTGCTCCTCGCCGACGTCGAGGTCGATCGAGGAGAGCTTCTCGAAGGTGTGCGTCTCGCTGGATCGTTCGAACGCGGCGCGCACGTCGAGGCGCTCGTGCTCGGTGATCAACGTCGCCGGTCCGGGCGAGAACTCGACCGCGCGGTCGCCGTCGTTGCGCACGACGAGCTCGAGCGAGTGGTAGGTGCGCGCCGCCGCGTTCTCCTGCGGCGCGGGCGTGTCGACGAGCTCGATGTGCAGCGCCTGCACGGCCTCGCGACCGTCGAGGATGCGCTCGAAGGCTTGCGCGATGTCGAGCGTGCGCCCGCGCGGGCCGCGCCAGAGCATCTGGTCGAGCACCGCGCGCGCCGTGTGATCGTCGCCGGCCTGGATCGCGGACTGCACGGCCTCGAGCGCGGGCAGGAACTCGGGCG
>JBGATX010000263.1:0-4975 GCA_044228975.1 Planctomycetota bacterium
CGTGCCCGAGTTCGAGGCCGAGGTCGGCGCGGTGTTCGACTCGCTGGAGCAGGAGCTCGCGCGTCTCTCGCTCACGCTCGCCGACGTCGTCAGCGCGACCGTCTACCTGACCGACATGCAGTGCTGCGCGCCGATGAACTCCGTCTACGCGCGCCGCATGCCGCAGCCGTATCCGGCGCGCACGACCGTCGGCGTCGCCGCGCTCCCTGCCGGCGCGCACATCGAGATCCAGCTCGTCGCGCGGCGGCGTTGAACGCGCTCGCGCGCGCGTCAGCGCTGGCGCGCGCGCATGCGCCGCTCGAAGAGCACGGTCGCGGCGACGCCCAGCGCCACCGCGAACCACAGCGTGCACAGGCGGATGACGAGCGTCGTCGCGACCGCTTTCGAGTGCGCGCTCGATTCCACGACGCCCGCGGCGACGTAGCGCGAGACGAGCAGCGCGCTCAACGACGCCTCGGTCACGCCCAGGCCTCCGGGGAAGAGGATCGCGACCGCTCCCGCGACCGCGGCGAGCGCGAAGGTGTAGACCGCGAAGGAGAGCGGCACGCCGCCTTCGACCTGCGATGACGCGAGCAGCCAGAACGCGATGCACTCGAGCGTCCAGCCCGCGGTCGCGAGCAGGATCGGCAGCGGCAGGGCTCGCGGCGCGAGCAGCGTGCGCGTGCTCTCGAACGCGCTCTCGAGCGGCGGCGCGAAGCGCGCGAGGCGCCGACGCCTGCGCGCGAGATCGACGACGAGCACGTGCGCGCGCTCCCACGCGATGAACGCGAGCAGCGCCGCGCACACGCCGCCGGTCGCCCAGAAGATCCACGCTCGATCGGGTTGCGTCGCGAGTCCGCCGATCGCGATCAGGATCAGGAACGCGACGAGGTCCGTGAAGCGCTCCGCGAGCACGATCGGCGCGCTCTTCGCTACCGGGGTTCCGTCGACGCGACGCACGAGCCAGGACTTGAAGGCCTCGCCCATCTTGCCCGGCGAGACGGTGAGCGAGAGCCCGGCGAGGTGGATCAGGAACGAGAGTCCGCGCGGCAACCGGATCCCGAGCTGCGTGCGGTAGATCTCCCAGCGCACGAAGCGCACGACGTAGTTCAGGAACGAGAGACCGATCGCGACCGGCACGAGATGCCAGGCGAAGCTCGAGAGCTCTCGCCCGACCGCGCGCGCGTCGCCCCACAGGGCGAGCAGGGCGTAGACGACGAGGCCGAGCACGATGCCGACCGCGAGGCGGCGGAACATGCGGCCGTCGCCGGCGGGATTCGGAGCCTTCGTGTTCCGCGCCTCCTCCGAAGTGCGCAGCTCCGACGAGCCCGTCGCGTCGTCGGATCGGGGACGGACGGCCGGGTCCGGGCTCGCGGAAGGCATGCGGCGCCATGCTAGGCGCGCGCCGCGGCGACACAAGCTCCGCCGTCGCGGGAGCGAGCCGTGGCGCGCTCGCGCGCGTCGCGCAAGGCAGCTACCCTCTCACGCCCGATGCCGAACGAAATCGTGCCCTGGCTGCTCGCGGCGCTCGTGCTGCTCGGCGCGATCTCCGTCGCGCTCGTCGCGCGCCTCGTGCGTCGCGTCGAGGCGCTCGAGAAGTCGCGCGTGAGCACGGAGCACCTCGAGCGCATCTCGGCGGGTCTGCAGAGGATCGTCGACGCGCACGCCGAGCTCGATCTGCGCCGAATCGAACACGCGCTCTACGACGTGCGCGACGCCAGCCGGCGCGTCGAGGACCGACTGCTCGCGTCGCTCGAAGCGCGTGCGAGCGCCGACAGCGCCGTGCAGGTCGCCGGCGGAGCGCTGACGACGACTTCGAGCGCCGTCTCGGGCCTGCTCGCCGAGCGCGTCGTCACGCGCCTGCTCGCGCTCGGCTACGAGCGCATCCAGTTCGTGACGCCGCTCGTCGAGGTGCAGAAGCTCTCCGCGAGCGACGGCGAGATCGCCGTCGAGGCGCGTCGCGACGGTGCCGCGTGCAAGGGCCGCGTCATCGTGCGCGGCGGCGCGATCGCCGACCTCGTGCTCCAGTCCGCCTACTCGACCTTTCCCTGAGCGCACGCCATGTCCAGCACCCCCGGCTCCTCGTCCACGTCCGTGATCACGACCATCGAGCGCCTCGCGCAGCACGTCGGCCAGAGCGTGACCTTGCGCGGCTGGGTCTACGACAAGAGCTCGAAGGGCAAGCTGCACTTCGTCAAGCTGCGCGACGGCACGGGCATCTGCCAGTGCGTCGTGTTCAAGGGCGACGTGAGCGAGGAGCTGTTCGAGAAGATCGGACACCTCGGACAGGAGAGCTCGCTCATCCTGACGGGCAACATCAAGGCCGAGCCGCGCGCACCGGGCGGCTACGAGATGTCGGTCACGAACGGCGAGATCGTGCAGGCCGTCGAGGGCTATCCGATCACGCCCAAGGAGCACGGTCCCGACTTCCTGCTCAGCAACCGCCATCTCTGGCTGCGCTCGCGCAAGCAGTGGGCCCTGATGCGCGTGCGCGATGCGGTGATCACGGCGATCCGCCGTTTCTACGACGAGCGCGGCTTCGTGTGCATCGACTCGCCCATCTTCACGCCCGCGGCGTGCGAGGGGACGAGCACGCTCTTCGAGGTGCAGTACTTCGAGGACAAGGCCTATCTCACGCAGTCGGGCCAGCTCTACGCGGAAGCGTCGGCGATGGCGTTCGGCAAGGTCTACACCTTCGGTCCGACGTTCCGCGCCGAGAAGTCGAAGACGCGCCGGCACCTGACGGAGTTCTGGATGCTCGAGCCCGAGGTCGCCTACGCGAACCTCGAGGACATCATGCAGCTCGCCGAAGACATGCTGTGCTTCGTCGTGAAGCAGGTGCTCGAGCGGCGCAAGCCGGAGCTCGCGGCGCTCGAGCGCGATCTCTCGAAGCTCGAAGCGATCGTGCCGCCCTTCCCGCGCCTGTCGTACGACGAGGCGGCGAAGATCCTGGCCGACACGCCGGGCTCGACCTTCAAGTACGGCGATGACTTCGGCGCGCCCGATGAGACGATCCTGTCGAATCGCTACGACCGTCCGGTGCTCGTGCATCGCTATCCGAAGGAGGTCAAGGCCTTCTACATGAAGCGCGACCCCGCGGATCCGTCGAAGGCGTTGTGCGTCGACGTGCTCGGTCCCGAAGGTGTCGGCGAGATCATCGGCGGCAGCCAGCGCGAGGACGACTTCGACGCGTTGCAGGGGCGCATCCGCGAGCACGGACTGCCGGAGGAAGCGTTCGCGTGGTACCTCGACCTGCGCCGCTACGGCTCCGTGCCGCACGCGGGCTTCGGACTGGGACTCGAACGCACCGTCGGCTGGATCGCCGGCACCGAACACGTGCGCGAAGCGAGCCCGTTCCCGCGCATGATGTATCGCATCTATCCGTAGAGAAGGGCGAACTCGACATCATGAGACTGAGCGGGAGTCAGGTGCTCGAGCTCGCACGAGACATCGTCTTGAGGCATCCCGAAGGGATCCGATACCAAGCGGTCGTGAACGAGATTCGGCAGCTGCACGCCGAGACGCCCCACGGCACCATCACGGGCAACGTCCAGAACGTCGCGCAGAAGTACCCGCTCGAGGTTTCCAAGGTCGATCGCGGACTCTATGCGCCGCTCACAACTGCCTTGACGTTGACGACGGCGCAGCCGAGCGCGGCAGCGGGATCCTCGTCGACAAGACCGGCGCAAATTCCGGAGTCCAAGTACTACGCGCCATTCGCTGACTACCTGCGCAACGAGCTCGAGGAGTGCACGCATGCCAGACCGCTCGGCGGAGCGCTGGGTGGGAAGTGGGGCACGCCGGATGTCGTCGGCATCAATCGGCCAACGGCTGCTGATCTGATCAAGTTCCAGGTGGAGATCATCGCCGCGGAGATCAAGGTCGACATCGGCCAGTCCGTGGTCGCATTCGGCCAGGCCGCTTCCTACCGCTTGTTCTCGAACAAGAGCTACATGGTCGTGCCGGAGACGATGTCCAAAGACGAGCAAAGTCAGCTCACGGCACGCTGTGCACTGTTCGGAATCGGACTCGTGTTCTTCGAGCTCGACCCGGAGCATTGCGAATTTCGTCTTGTCGTCCGGGCGCAAGGGCATACTCCGGACATGTACTACGCGAATCAGTTCGCGGAGCGCATCAAGAGCTTCGACGCCACGCTATTCAGCGAGCTGTTCGGATGATGCGTGCTGACAGACACTCTGAAGCGGGCGGGAGGAACGTCGCGCGACGCTCCTCCCGCTTTCTCCACTCGGCTTCGAGCTAGAGCGTGCTCACGATGCGCCGCAGCGGCGCAGGAGTGCTCTCCATCATGTATTGATCCGGCGTCGGACCGGGGAACGCCGGGCTCGCCGGGTTGTACGGTGACGGGACCGGAAGGACGGCGAGGATGTTGAACATGATCTTCTGTCCCGCCGTGAGTCCGTTCACCGTGTACGTCACCGACGCCTGACCGATCCCCGGACCACTCGACTGCGTCGCGGGGAGCACGAGGAACGGCTGCAACGGATCACCGGGCTGAGAGCCGTACGCGCTGCCGTTGAGCTGGAAGCCCGTCGCGGTCGCGCTCGTCGCGGTGATGTTGGCGAGCGGCACCTCGACCCAGTCCGGATCGTTGGGTGCGAGCGGATTGGGCACCTCCTTCAGCAATTGCGCGATGACCACCTGATTGGGCGAGGGGATCGCCGGCGGTCCCTGCTCGCGCCAGTCGACGCGCAGGTCGACCTGCGCGGCGTACGTCGTGCGACCGCGCGTCTGGTTGGCGAACACGAGGCTGCCGATCACGGTCTTGTTGAGCGAGCCGTTGTGCAGCATCGTCGCCGAGTTGAATCCCGGCAGCGGGATCGCCGGCGAAGCATTGCCCTTCAAGTCGGTCAGCACGAGCGAGCCCGTGAAGGCGTTGGTCTTGATGCCCGACGTCGACGGATTGAGGCGCTGCACGACCGCCGTGTGGATGGTGTCGAACGATTCGCGCGAATCCGTGATCGTCGGTCCGCCTGGC
>JBGATX010000264.1:0-4966 GCA_044228975.1 Planctomycetota bacterium
TCGCCGGGCTGCTCGCGGCCGCGATCGTGCTGCGCGCGGACGATGCGGCGTGGGCGCGCGGAGCCGCAGGGCTCTCGCGTGGCGCGGGAGCGCTCGGAACGTTCCTGCTGCTCGGCGCGTCGTTCGTGCTGGCGCGCGCGCTGAAGCAAGGGCGTACCGGCGGCTCGTTGCGCGGCGCGAGCGCGCTCGCGGCGCTGCTCGGCTTCGGATTCCTCGCTCTGCAGGGCTTCGAGTACCGCGCGCTGCTCGATGACGGCCTGAGCTGGCACAGCGGCGTCTTCGGCTCGTGTTTCTACGTGCTCACGGCCGTGCACGGGCTGCACGTGCTCGTCGGCGTGCTGTGGCTCGCGAGCAACGCGATCCTCGCCGCGCGGAACGTGCAACGCGCACGACTCGCGAGCTGGTACTGGCACCTCGTCGACGGCGTTTGGATCGCGCTCTTCGCCTTCTTCTACCTCTCATGATCGCAGGTACCCGATCGAAGCCGCGCGCCTTCGCGCTCTCCCTGGCCTGCGGCGCGGCCTCGCTGGCGCTCGTCGCCACGTGCGGACGCAACGACTCGCGCGCGAGCAGCGGTGCCAACCTCGAGGCCGATTCGCCCGACGGTTTCGGGACCGTGGGGGAGTTCGAGCTCGTCGAGCGCAGCGGCCGGAGCGTGCGGCGCGCCGACCTCGAAGGGCGCGTGTGGGTCGTTGGTTTCGTCTTCACGCGCTGCACGGGACCGTGTCCGAAGGTCACGGGACACATGCGCGAGTTGCAGGACGAGCTCGCGGCCACGCAGGCGCGTCTGCTGACCTTCAGCGTCGATCCGCTCTACGACACGCCCGAGGTGCTGCGCGGCTACGCGGAGAGCGTCGGCGCGGATCCCGAGCGCTGGTGGATGCTCACGGGCGAGCAGCGCACGATCGACGCGCTCATGCCGACCTTCCTGTCGACGAACACACGCACGAACGACGGCTCGGTTCCCGTCGGGTCGAGCATCGCGCACCAGACGCGCCTCTCGGTGATCGACAAGCACGGACGCGTGCGCGGTCTGTACTCCGGCGAGAGCGGCGACCAGCTCGAGCTCATCGTCGCGCGCGTGAAGCACCTCGAGGGCGAACCGTGAGCAACCTCCCGCTGGTCAACGCGTGCTTGAACGCCTCGTCGAGCGTCTTCCTGCTCGCCGGGCTGGCGGCGATCAAGAGCGGACGGCGCAAGCTGCACGAGCGCCTGATGTACACCGCGTTCGCGGTCTCGCTCGCGTTCCTCGCCTGCTACCTCTGGTACCACTTCGTCGTCATCCCCGAGCTCGGGATCACGACGTTCCATGCCACCGGAGCGCTCAAGACCTTCTACCTCGTGATGCTCGCCACGCACGTCGTGCTCGCCGTGGTCAACGTGCCCTTGTGCGTGATGACCTTCGTGCACGCGCGCCGCGCCGACTCGGGGCGCGCGACGTTCGAGAAGCACAAGCGCTGGGCCAAGGTCACGTTCCCGATCTGGCTGTACGTCTCGGTGACCGGCGTGCTCGTCTACCTCTTCCTCTACGTCTGGAATCCGGCGCCGCCCGGAACGGGGAGCTGACGTTGTTCCGCTGGATCGTCGCGCGCGTGATCGTGTTCGCGCTCGCCGTCGGCGGCAGCGCGGCGAGCGGCTATGCCTGAGCCTTGTGCTCGAGCGCGGTCGGTCGTGATCGCGCGAACCTCGGCCGCGGCATCAACGCGAGCGTGTTCTTCCTGCTCGGCGTGGTCGCCGCGCTCGCCATCGCAGCGTTCGTGATCGCCCGGCGCGCGCGGCGGGCGCGCGGCTGACGCGCGGCGACGACCGGGGCGCGGGTGGAGCGCGCTGCCGGCGCCGAGAACGCGCGTTCCCCGCAATCGCGGACGGCGCGAGCGCTCCCGGAAGGCGTTCGAGCGTGCGCTGCGTCACCTTCGCGGGCGCCGGGCGTCCATGCGTGCGCCATGACACGCACTCCCGACGCGAACACCGCTCTTCTTCCGCTCGAGCCTCCTGTCAGCGCGCGCGCGACTCCCGCGCACGCTCCGAGCACCTCCGCCGCGCGGCGTCTGCGCTGGTCGCGCGCGGCCGGGCTCTTCGGTCTCGGAGCCTGCGTGGCGGCGCTCGCCTCGCTCGCGGCTTCGTCATTGCAGAGCTCGGGTTCCGTCGAAGCGCCGGTGCGCGTCTGGGCCGCGGACCGCGACGCGCAACGGCTCGTCGGTCTCGACGGCAACCTGATCGCGGTGCGCGAGATCCCGATCGGCTGGCCGCTCGCCGTCGAGGCGCGCGACGATGGCGGGCTGTGGGTCCTGCGCTCGGGCAACGCCACGGGCACCTTCGGCATGCGCCTGACCTCGTTCTCGCCGCGCTACGAACAGGAGAACGAGACCTACCTCGAGCGCGCGAGCGATCTCGCGCTCGTCGACGGTCGCGACGCGCTCGCGATCGAGAACGGCGCGGGAGCGAGCGGCGCGGACCGCTTGTGGCGCATCGCGCCCGACGGCCATTCACGCCTGCTGCTCGAGCACGCCGCGCTCGTCTGCGTCACGCCTTTCGCGCCCGGAGAGATCGTCGTCGCCACCGCGACCTCGGTCGTGCGCCTCGAGATCGGCGCCGTGCCCAGGGTGCTCGCGCGCGCGAACCTCACGGCGCGTTGCGTCGATCTCGCGCCCGGACCGCGGCCGGGCACGTGCTTCGTCCTCGACGCGGCGCTGCCCTGCCGGCTGTTCCTGCTCGGAGCCGATCTCGGCCAGGTCTGGTCGACGAACGTCGGCTTCGAGGCGCACGAGATCGTCCGCGTGCCCGGCGCCGAGCGCGTCTGGCTCGGCGACGCCATCGGCGCGCGCGCGCGGCGCTTCGGTCCGGGCGGCGCCGTGGAGCGCGACCTCGTGCTCTCGATGCTCGCGCCGGAGCACGGCGTCGACTGGCTCGACGGCGGAGCGCTCTTCGCCACGCCGGGTGCGGTGCTGCGCCTCGACGGCCAGGGACAGCCATTGCCCGGCCAGGGTGGATTCCAGTGGCTCAGCGATCTGTCCCGCGCGCGCTGAGCCGTTCGATCAGCGCCGCGGCGAGCAGGGTCTTGCCGTCGTCCGTCGCGCCGGCGAGCAGGGCCTGCGGCGTGTGGCGCTCGAGCTCCAGCTCCTCGTCGTCATCGTGGGGACGCCGGTGCGGTGCGGAGCTGAGTCCGCGCGCGCGAAAGAGCCAGATGCGCTCGCTGCAGAATCCGGGCGCGGGGACGAACTCGCACACGGGCGACCATTCGCGCGCCACGAGGCCGGTCTCTTCCTCGAGCTCGCGTCGGGCGGTCGCGAGCGGCTCCTCGCCTGCTTCGCGACGGCCCGCGGGCAGCTCGAGCATCCAGCGGCCGAGCGCGTGGCGGTACTGGCGCACGAGCACGAGGCGGCCATCGTCTTCCTGCGCGACGATCGCGACCGCGCCTGGATGCACGACGACGGCGAGGTTCTGCTCGAGGCCGGAGGGCAGCGCGAGCCGCTCCTCGACGACGCTGAACACCCGACCCTGGAAGACGGTCCGCGTCGAGCGCACGTCGATGCGCGGATCGCGATGGAGGTCCATGCGCTGATCGTAGCGGGAGCGAGCGCGCGACGCAGGGGCGCGATCGGATCGGCGTCGTCGTCGCGCGCGTCGTGAACGCGAATCCAGGAGCGAGCTTCGCGCGTTCGCGCCGACGCTGTCGCGCAATCCGCGCGATGCGCGCCGGCGACACCGCGCTCCGAGTGCGGCTGGCGCGCCGAGCGGCTCAACCGACGGTCAGCATCGAATTGCGCGGCGCGCGCCCGCGGCTGCGCGGCTCATCGGGCACTTCACCGACGTTGCGCTCGAGTCCGGCGAGGAAGGCCTGCGTGGACATCGACAGATCGGCGCGTTCGCAGCGCATCGCGATGTCCGAGAAGCGCACGAGCGCCTTGCGCAATTTCGACATCTCCTTCAGCACCGGGCCGTCCTTGCGCTGCTTCTGCTCCATGCGCTGCTTGAGGTGCTCGATGCGTGCGGTGAGCTCCTCGATCCGGTCTTCTTCCGATCTGCGGTTGTAGGTGCGCTTGGTCATCGGTGGCGCTGATACGATCGATCTGAAATAGGAGTAGTGACCGATTCCGGGCGCGCTCGCGGCAAAAGTGCCGCGCGGCTTTCGCTGTCGTGAACGGTCCTCGACTTCCGCCGGAGGAACGACGCACAGGAATCGTGGAGCCCGTGAGTGCGGCTCCGAATGCGCACAATCTAGCATTGTCGCGCGGGGACACAAGCGCCGGAGTCGCGCGGAAGCAGCGCTCGACCGGGGCGCGAGCGCGCGCTCCACGCACGCTCGCGCGGCTCGACCGTTGCCCGCCGAGCACGCCCTGGTCGCGTGCGCCCCGCGTCCGTGGCTGGTATCCTGACCGTTTTCCCGTCCCCCCGCGGAATCGCCATGACGCTCCACAACGACATCGAACGCGTGCTCTTCAGCGAGGCGGAGATCGTGGCCGGCATCGACCGCGTCGCGCGCGAGGTCACGCGCGCCTACGACGGACGCGATTTCACCGTCGTGTCGATCCTGAAGGGCTCGTGTGTCTTCGCCTCGGATCTGATCCGGCGCATTCCGATTCCGCTCGAGCTGGCCTTCCTCGCCGCGTCGAGCTACGGCGACGGAACGACCTCGGGACACCTCGAGATCAACTTCTTCCCGACCGGCAACGAGATCGAGGGACGCAATCTGCTGCTGGTCGACGACATCCTCGACACCGGGCGCACGCTGCACGGATTGAAGGGCGAGCTCTTGCGCCGCGGGGCGCGCGAGGTGAAGAGCTGCGTGTTCCTCGACAAGCCCGCGCGCCGCACGGTGCCGCTCGCGCCCGACTTCCGCTGCTTCGAGGTCGAGAACCTCTTCGTCGTCGGTTACGGCCTCGATTACGCCGGTCGTTATCGCAACCTGCCTTACGTCGGTGCGCTGCGCAGCGAGATCTTTGCCCCGGCGCACCGCGCCGAAGTC
>JBGATX010000265.1:0-4950 GCA_044228975.1 Planctomycetota bacterium
TTCCTGATCCTGGTCGTGATCCAATTCGTCGTGATCACCAAGGGCTCGGGCCGCATCAGCGAAGTGGCCGCGCGTTTCGTGCTCGACGCGATGCCCGGCAAGCAGATGGCGATCGACGCCGACTTGAACAGCGGACTGATCAGTGCCGACGACGCGCGCGCCCGCCGCGCGGCGATCGCGCCCGAGGCCGTGTGCTACGGCGCGAGGGACGGCGCGAGCAAGTTCGTGCGCGGCGACGCCATCGCGGGCCTGATCATCACCGTGCTCAACCTCGTCGGCGGCATCGCCATGGCGAGCTTCAACGGCGTCTCGCTGGGCGAGGCGGTCGAGCGCTATTCGAAGCTGACGATCGGCGACGGTCTGGTGTCGCAGATCCCCGCGCTCTTGATCTCGACCGCGGCGGCGGTGCTCGTCACCAAGAGCACGAGCAACGATTCGCTCGGCACCGAGCTGCTCGGGCAGGTGAGCGAGAAGCCGCGCGCGACGCTGATCGCCGCCGCGATGATGTTCATCATCGGCCTGCTGCCCGGGCTGCCGCGCCTGCCGTTCTTCATCCTCGCGATCGCGCTCGTCATCCTGTGGCGCGCGACGCGCGACGCCCAGGCGCGCCGCACGCGCCAGGCCGAGGCCGCGACGCAGGCCCAGACCGCCGCGTCGACTCCCGCGCGCGACGAACACAAGGTCGAGGAGCTCCTGCAGGTCGACCGCGTCTCGCTCGAGATCGGCTACCGGCTCATCCCGCTCGTGCAGGACAAGAGCGGCAACGGGATCCTCGATCACATCTCGCAGCTGCGCAAACGCTTCGCGACGAGCGAGGGCATCGTGCTCCCGCCGGTGCGCATCAAGGACAACATCCGCCTCGGCCCGAACACGTATCGCATCCTCGTCGGCGGCCAGGAAGTGGCGCGCGGCGAGATCGAGCCCTCGATGCATCTCGCGATGGACTCGGGCACGACCACCGGCCGCATCAAGGGCCGCGCGACGAAGGATCCGACGTTCGGCCTGCCCGCGCTGTGGATCGGCGACGCGCAGAAGGAAGAGGCCGAGGTGCTCGGCTACACGGTCATCGATCCGACGAGCGTCGTCGTCACGCACCTCTCCGAGACGCTGCGCACCGCGATCGGCGAGATCCTGAGCCGCGACGACGTGAAGGAGATCGTCGACGGGGTCAAGAAGGTCGCGCCAGCGGTCGTGGAGGAGCTCGTGCCCGAGAAGATGAGCTACGGCGACATCCAGCGCGTGCTCAAGAACCTGCTGCGCGAAGGCGTCTCCGTGCGCAACATGCCGGCGATCCTCGAGGTGCTCGCCGACAACGTCGCGCGCACGAAGGATCCCGAGGCGCTGAGCGAGCTCGTGCGGCAACGCCTCGGCCGCGCGCTTGTCGAGACGCACGCCGACCGCGACGGCACGATCCACGCGATCACGTTCGATCCGCAGGTCGAACTGCGCCTCGCGACCGCCGTGGGCGCGGTCAAGGATCCCGAGTCGGCGCCGGTCAGCCCGGCGTGGCTGCAACAGCTCATGGAGCGCACGGGTTCGGCCGTCGCCCAGGCGAGCAAGAGCGGCAAGAACGTCGTGCTGCTCGTGCGCTCGAACGCGCGGCGTTTCCTGAACGAGCTCGCGCGCGCCTCGCTGCCGAAGGTCGCGGTGCTTTCCTACAACGAAGTCGTGCCGGCGCGCGCGGTCGAGACCGCCGCCGTCGTGAGAATGGAGGAGTGACGTGCAGATCCATCGAATTCGCGGGTCGTCGCTCAAGGAAGCGCTGCTCAAGGCGCAGAGCGAGTACGGCGACGAAGCCGTCGTCATCCAGCAGGAGCCCGCGCCGGGTGGCGGCGTGACGCTCTCGATCGCGCGCCGCGCGCCCGCGACCGCCGGAACGGAAGCCGATCCGCTGACGCTGCCGCTCGTGCGCGAGGTCGCGCAGCGCCTGCTCAGGAACGGCGCCTCGCAAGCGCTCACGCGCCTGCTCTGCCGCGAGATCGCCGAGTGGCCCGACCCCAGCGTGCACGTCATGGACCGCGCGGCCGAAGTGATCGGCCGCCGCTTCCAACCCGTCAAGGTCGGCAAGCTCGAGCGCCACACGCGCGTGCTCGCCTTCGTCGGAATGACCGGCGTGGGCAAGACGACGACGCTGGTGAAGCTCGCCGCGCGCATGCTGCGCGCCGGTCGGCGCGTCGAGCTCGCGACGCTCGACGCGCGCCGCGTGGGCGCGGTCGAGCAGTTGCGCGCATGGAGCACGCAGCTCGGAGTGCCTCTCTCCGTGCTGCGCGAGAACACGAGACCGCGCGCCGAGGCCTTCGAAGGCGCGAACGTCGACGTCGTGCTGCTCGACACCACCGGCAATCCGCCGCGCGACGTCGCGCA
Organism: Planctomycetota bacterium; assembly: GCA_044228975.1. Classification (GTDB taxonomy): domain Bacteria; phylum Planctomycetota; class UBA1135; order UBA1135; genus JADJNY01. The sequence continues at coordinate 2,365 of JBGATX010000265.1, forward strand.
GCTGCGCACGCTCGCCCAGTCCTTCGTCGGCACTCGCGTGGTGTTCGACATCTGGCTCGTGCTGTCGGCGAGCTCCAGCCGCGGCTCGCTCGACATGGTCACCCAGGCCTTCACCGAGCTCTCGCCCGCGGGACTGGTCGTGACCAAGCTCGACGAGACGCGCGAGCCGGCGGTCGTGCTCGAGCACTCGCTCGCACGCTCGCTGCCGATCGCGTTCCTGTCCGACGGTCCCGACGTCGCGACGAATCTGCACCGCGGAGGCCCGGAGGCCTGCGCCGATCTCCTGCTGCGCGGGAGGCTCTCTTGATCCAGGCCCCGATGAACCCGATGACCACGACCACGCGCATGCCGCGCAAGCCCGCGGGCGCGCCGCCGATGGTCGTCTTCTCCGGCGGCAAGGGCGGCGTCGGCAAGACGCTGCTCGCCGCGAACGCCGCGGTGGAGCTCGCGCGCCGCGGACACCGCGTGCTGCTCGTCGACCTCGACCTCGGTCTCGCCGATCTCGACGTCGTCCTGCAGCTTTCCTGCCCGCACACGATCGAGGACGCGCTCGCCGGCCGCGTTTCGCTGCGCGAGTGCGTCGTGCGCGGCCCCGCGGGCGTCGCGGTGCTCTCGGCGAGCTCGGGCACGCCCTCGATGGCGCGACTCGATGCCGATCGACGCGCGCACCTCTTCGAGCTGCTCTTCGAGCTCGCGCGCGACTACGACGTCGTCGTCGCCGATGGCGCGGCGGGCATCGGGCCCGACGTGCTCGACGCGTGCGTGCTCGCCGACCACGTCTTCGTCGTCACCACGCCCGAGGCGACGGCGCTCACGGACGCCTACGGATTGATCAAGGCGCTGCACGCCTGGAGCGCGGAGCACGGCCGCGACGTGCCGACACCCGAGCTCGTGATCAACCAGTCCAGGAGTCTCGAGGAAGCGGAGTTCACGGCGTCGAAGCTGCGCGCCGTGTGCGAGCGCTTCCTCGCGCGCTCGCCGCGTTCCGCGGGTTGGATGCCCGACTCGCCCGCGATCGCGCGCAGCGCGGCGACGCAGCGCCCCTTCGTGCTCGAACCGGATCGCGGGCTCCCGTGGAGCTGTCTCGGCCGCATCGCCTCGCGGCTCGAGCGTCTCTGTCTTGGCGCCGTGCTGATCGGCGCTCCTCAAGGGGTCGCGACGCATGGTCGATAGCGCCGACAGGATCGAATCCCTCGAGGCCGCCTGGAGTTCGTTCGGGCGCGTGCTCGCGGTCGTCGCCGCCGCGCTCGTCGCGCTGATCGGAACGATCGCGCACGTTCCCGTGTGGCTCGCGGTGGCGCGCGGACTCGGTACGCTCGTCGTCGTGCGCTTGATCGTGCGCGGCACGCAAGCGGCTGTGCGCGCGTTGCCGCGCCGCGCCGCGGCGAACCAGGCCGGCTCGGGTGCGCCGCGATCCGCGCGAAGGGAATCGGCATGATCCGAGGACGAACACGAACGTTGAGCACGCGAGGAGGAGCCCGTGGCCTTGCCTCCTGAGCTCGAAGACGCACGCGAGCGCGAGCGTGAGAAGCTGATCCTCGGCCACGTGCCGCTGCTCAAGCACATCGTCGGACGCATGGCGTGCCCGCACGGCATCGAGCGCGACGACCTGTACGGCTTCGGCATGCTCGGCCTGATCGCCGCGGCCGATTCGTGGGAGCCGCAGCGCGGTCTCAAGTTCTCGACCTACGCCTACACGCGCATCCGCGGAGCGATCCTGGACGAGCTGCGCCGCTCCGATCACCTCTCGCGCGGCTCGCGCGAGCGCCTGCGCGAGGTCGATCGCACGATTCACCGTTTCGAGCAGGAGCACGGCGCCGCGCCGTCGCCCGAGGACATCGCGCGCGAGCTGGGCACGAGCGTCGACGAGATCGACGAGCTGCTCGTCGCCGCGCGCGCCGGCGGCGAGACCTCGCTCGACGAGATGGGCGAGGAGTCGAGCTCGCTCTCCTCCCTGCTCGCCGATCCGCGCAGTCCCGATCCGCTCGGCAGCGCCGAGTGGAACGAGTGCAAGCTGCGCGTCGCCGACGCGATCGAGGAGCTGCCCGACCAGGAGCGCAGCGTGATCACGCTCTACTACGCCGAAGGCCTCTTGCTGCGCGAGATCAGCGACGTCCTCGGCGTGACCGAGTCGCGAGTGAGCCAGATCCACAGCCGCGCGATCTACCGACTGAATCGCGCCATGAGCGCCCCGTCCGGGGCCGGAAGGAGCTGAGCGTGGAACACGGAGTCCAGCCCTTGCCCGCCGATCGATTGGTCCCGCAGCCGCGGCGCGAGAGCCCCGCGAAGCGCGAGCGCAAGAAGCGCGAGCGCGAGTTCGATCTCGCACCGCCGGAGCAGGAACAGGCGCACTCCGGCGCCACGAGCGCGCCGACGAGCGTTCCGCCGCCGGAAGACGGCACCGGATCGCGACTCGACATCACGGCCTGAACCCATGACCGCACAGATCATCAAGCGCAAGTTCGTCGAGCTCGACTCGCCCGCCACGCAGGCGGCCATGGAGACGCGCGAGCGCACCCACAGCCGCAAGCAGGCGCGCTTGATCGAGGATGGAGGCGTCGTGCGCGGCGTCGAGATCATCTGCAC
>JBGATX010000266.1:0-4824 GCA_044228975.1 Planctomycetota bacterium
TCCGCCGCGCGCGGTCCACCCCAACGCCGACCGCGCGCTTTCCTTGAGGGCCTGGGAGCACGCCGCTACTCTCCGTCGCCCTCGCAGCCTGCGCGCGCCCGCGAGCCCACTCTTCTCCGTGTCGAACCCCGTCATCCAGGTCGAGCACCTCACGCGTCGCTTCGGCGAGCTCACCGCCCTCGACGACGTCAGCTTCCAGGTCGAGCGCGGCGAGGTGGTCGGCATCCTGGGCGTCAACGGCGCCGGCAAGTCGACGGCGATGCGCATCCTGACCGGGTATCTCCCGGCGACCTCGGGTGCCGCGCTCGTGGCCGGCTTCGACGTGTTGCGCCAGTCGCTCGAGGTGCGCAAGCGCATCGGGTATCTGCCCGAGAACGTCCCGCTCTACCGCGAGCACCGCGTGAGCGAGATGCTCGAGTTCCAGGCGCGTCTGCATCGCATTCCGCGCCGCGAACGGCGCGCGCGCATCACCGCCGTCTTGCAGCGCGTCGGCCTCGCCGATCGCAGCCGCCAGCTCATCGGCACCCTTTCGCGCGGCCTGCGCCAGCGCGTCGGCCTCGCGGTCGCGCTCCTGCCCGAGCCCGAGGTGCTGATCCTCGACGAGCCGACCAGCGGTCTCGATCCGATGCAGCGCATCGAGGTGCGCACGCTCGTGCGCGAGCTCGCGCAGAAGCACACGGTGCTGCTCTCCTCGCACATCCTGCCCGAGATCGAGGCCGTCTGTCCGCGCGTGATCATCCTGCACAAAGGTCGCGTCGCCGCCGACGGGCAACGCGCCGAGCTCGTGCGCGCGCGCGCGGGCGATCGCGTGCACGTGGAAGCCGTCGTCGGCGCGGACGTCGAGAAAGCCGCGCGCTTGCTGCGTTCGTTGAGCGGCGTGACCGAGGTCGCCGTGGGCGCGCGCATCGGCATCCATCAGTCGTTCGAGATCCAGGGCGCTGGCGATCTGCGCGAGGACGTCGGCGCGCTCGCCGCGAGCCGCGGCTGGGCGTTGCGCGAGCTCTCGCGGCGCGAGCCGACGCTCGAGGAGCTCTTCGCGCGCATCGCGCTCGGCGAAGGCGATGCGACGGGCTGGAAGAGCGCGCCGGTCGCGGCTGCGACGATCGCCCCACCGACGGAGCTCGTCGAGCTCACGCTCGCGCCCAAGAGCACCTCGAGCGCGAGCGCGACGGTCACTTCGAGCGAGACGAGAGCGAGCGTTCCCGCCGCGCCAGCTCCTGACTCCGCTGCTGCGCCGGCTCCGCCGCCGCGCAAGCCCGTCTACAACCTGAATCCGTTCGAGCGCGGACCGCGCGTCGAAGTGCGGCAACCGCCGAGCGACGACGGCAACCCGCCGAAGAGCAGTTCGGCCGGGGAGGCGTGCCCGTGAGAGGCTGCATCGCGATCTACCGCCGCGAGCTCGCCGGCCTCTTCGTCGGTCCGCTGGCGTGGGTGATCCTCTTCCTCGCGCTCGTGCTGAACGGCTACCTGTACGTGACCTACATCAAGGCGCTCGGCGGCGACGTCGACAACGCGCTGCGCATGACGCTCGGCAACGCGATGCCGTTCTGGGTCTTCGTCGTGCTCTTCCCGCCGCTGATCACGATGCGCATGATCAGCGAGGAATCGCGCTCGGGCATGCTCGAGTTCGTGCTCACGGCGCCCGTGACCGACGCGGCCGTCGTCACGGGCAAGTTCCTCGCGGCGCTCACGTTCATGGCGTTGCTCTGGGCGAGCGCGTTCGTCTACGCCGGCGCGACGGGCGCCGTCGGTCCGGCGACGGACTGGGGGCTCGTGGTCGGCGGCTGGTTCGGCGCCGTGCTCTGCTCCGGGCTCTTCTGCGCGACGGGGCTCTTCACCAGCAGCATCACGAGCGTGCCCGTCGGCGCGGCGTTGTCGGCGGTCGTGCTCAACATCGGGATCGTGCTCCTGCCCTTGCTCGCCGGGCTCTTCGATGCACCGTCGGTCGCGCGCTGGATGCGGCGCGTCCACGGCCACGACCACCAGCAGAACTCCTTCCTCATCGGCATCGTCGACACGGCGTACATCGCGTTCTTCCTCGTGTGGACGGCGTTCTTCCTCTTCCTCGCGGTGCGCAGCGTGGAGTCTCGTCGATGGCGCTGACCCCCGAAGGCTCGCACGTCGTGCGCGGCACGGGCCGCGGCACGCGCATCGGGATCGCGGCGCAGGTCGCATTGACGCTCGTGCTCGCGCTCGCCGCCGCGCTGCTCGTCGATTGGCTCTCGCAACAGCCCGCGTTGCGCGTGCGCCAGGACATGACGCGCGGGCAGCAGAACACGCTCGCCGCGCCGACGCTGCAGGTGCTCGAGCTCCTGCCGGTCGACGTGACGATCGACGTCTTCGTCCAGGGCCGCGCGCTCGAGCGCCCGCTCGAGCAGCTCGGGGTCGAGGTGCAGGAGCACACGCGCCGCGTCGTGCGCCTCCTGAGCGAGGCTTCGCACGGACGCATCACGGTCGAGGGCCACGATCTCTCCGATCGCAGCGGCACGTCGACGAGCGCGATGGCGCGCCTGCGCGAGCTCAACATCCGCGAGGTCGAGCCCGGCGGTCTGGTCGTCGTCAGCGCCGGTTCCAGCCATCAAGTGCTGCACCTGCGCGGCGACCTCAGCGACATCGACCCGGGCGCTCCCGCCGGCCAGGGGCAGGAAGGGCGCGCGGCGCGCGTCATCGCGTTGCGCGCCGAGGAAGCGCTCGTGAGCGCGCTGCACAAGGTCTCCTCGCAGACCAAGCCCAAGACCCTGTTCAGCGTGGGCCACGGCGAGCTCGATCCCGACGGCACCGATCCCGGCGGAGCGGCGCTCTTCCGCCGCGATCTCGAGGCCGACGGCTTCGAGGTCGCGCGCTGGAACATCGAGAAGGACGGCGCGATCCCGGCCGCGTGCCAGGTGTTCTTCGTGCTCGGTCCCGAGCAGCCGTTCAGTCCCGCCGAGGAGCAGGAACTCGTCACGTTCGTCGAGAGCGGCGGTCGCCTGATCCTCACACCGCCCGACAAGACGAACTTCGACGGCGCCGGCAGCGTGCCCGCGCTCGCGGCGCACTTCGGCGTCCAGGTCTCGATGCGCGGCCTGATCGCGCGCAAGATCCCGCAGGCGAACGGCGAGGCGCTCGACGGCGTCGAGCAGTGCGCCTACACCGTCATCTGGAGCGACGGCATGGCGGCGCAGAATCCCGCCACCGAGAGCCTGCGCCGCGCCGGCCGGCGCATCTACCTGCCGTTCGCTCGCATCGTGCAGCGGGCGAACACGTTTCCGCCGGGCGCGAACATGATCCCGCTCCTGCGCACCGACGGCGATTCGTGGTTCGATCTCGCCGATCCGACGCAGAAGGACGCGCACGACTGGTTGCGGCGCGAGAACGAGGAGCTCGGCCCGTTCGTGGTCGCGATCGAAGCGCTCTTCCCCACGCAGCGACCGGTTCCGCAGGAGCGCGCGAGCGCCGGCGGCCGGCCCGAGACGCGCGTGTGCTGCATCGGCTCGACCGCCGCGTTCGCCAACTGGGTCTCGGCGAGCAACCGCGACTTCCTGCTGAACGTCTGCAACTGGATCAGCTCGCGCGAGTACCGCGTCAACGTCAAGCCGCACAGCACCGAGGAGCGCCGTCTCGAGCCGACGCAGGAGGGCGCGCTCTCGACGATCCAGCTCTTCGCGGTGATCGTCCTGCCCGGAGCGTGCCTCCTGCTCGGTCTCTTCACGGCCTGGAGGCGGCGCAGCTAGTCGCGCCGGTTCGCGAGTGAATCGAACGACGCTCATCGTGCTCGTGGTGCTCGTGCTCGGCCTGGGCGCGCTCGCGCTGCGCCTGCGCGAGAACAGAGAGGCGCAGAGCGCCCCGCAGGACGTCGCGCTCTTCGAGGGCGTCGATCCCGCGCGCATCGTCGCGCTGCGCATCGAGAACACGCAGAACGACGAGAACATCCGCATCGAGCGCGGCGCCGACGGCCGCTGGACGATGACGGATCCCGTGCGCGTGCCCGCCGAGCCGGATCTGGTCGACTACCTGCTCAAGTCGGCGCTCGAGCGGCGCGCGTCGCCCGTGCCGGCGAGCGAGTCCGACCCGGCCAAGCTCGGCTTCGCGCCGCCGCGCATCGTGTTCGAGATCGAGCAGCGCGCCGCGTCGGGACCGGAAACCACGCGCGCTCGCGTCGAGTTCGGCGCCCGCGATCTCGACGGCCAGCGCGTCAACGTGCGCGCGCGCGGCCAGCTCCTGCGCACCTGGCGCGATCTCGACACGACGCTCATGCGGCCGATGATCGACTTCCGCTCCAAGCGGCTCTTCGACGTCGACGCGCGCACGCTGGTCGAGGTGCACCGGCGCGGCGAGCTGCGAGATCTGCAGGGAAAAGTGCTGCCGATGGACCTCGACGCGCTCGCCGAGAACGGCGTCTGGCATTCGACCGCGCCGCTGCGCGCGCAGCTCGATCCGCTCGGCATGAGCCTCGTGTGCGGGGCGCTGCCGCAGCTCGAGATCCTCGACTACACCGACTTCGGCTCGTCGACCCTCGCCGAGCGCGGTCTCGATCCGCCCGAGGCGACGATCGAGGCCTCGACGCCCACGGGCAGCCTGCCCAAGGTCTCGTTCGGCCGGCCGCACCGTTCGTGGGACGAGAACTGGAACGCGCTGCTCTCGGGCAGTCCGTGGGTCTACCTGCTCGAGCAGTCCTCCGTGCGCATCGTGCTCTCGCCGTTCGAGGACTTGCTCGATCATCGGCTCGTGCGCGCCGTGCGCGAGCAGATCGACGCGCTCGAGCTCGAGTGCCGCGGCCGCACGATCGAGCTCCAGCGCGGCCGCCTGGGCTGGACGCTGCGCCAGAAGCGCGCGCCCGAGACC
>JBGATX010000267.1:0-5034 GCA_044228975.1 Planctomycetota bacterium
GACCACTGGCACGCCGCTGGGCTCTGATCTCCCTCGCGCGCGCCGCCGCGCGCGACGGCACGCACTCCGGTGGAGGTCGCGACGGCAGCACGCTCCGCGAAGTGCGCGCGTTCCTGGCCGGCGAACTGAATCGATCCAACGGCTTGTTGCGCCCCTGGTGCGGGCTGGCGCTCGGAGTGCTCGAGGCCAACCGCATCGCGCTGGGCGAAGCAGCCGCGCCGGAGACGGTCAGGACCTTGCGCACTGCACTGGACGAGCACTCCGGCCCCACGGAAGCCGGCGCGTACTGTCTCGCGCTCGCCCTGTCGCACGACACCACTGCGCGCGAGCGCATCTTGACCGAGGCGCGCGCGGTGCAGGACGAGGAGCTCCAGTCGCACGCGTGTCTGGCGCTGGGGATCCTCGACGGGCGCGAGTCGATCCTGCCTTTGCGGGCGATCGCGGCCGAGTCCCGCCTGCGTCCGCTCGTCATGCGCGACGCGTCGATCGCGCTGGGGCTGCTCGGTGACCACGCCCTCGTCCCGGCAATGCTCGCTTGGTTGCGCGAGGCCCCCAACGGCGCGCTGCTCGCCGCGGTCGCGGATGCCTTGGGGTGGGTTGGCGACGCACGCGCGATCGAGCCGCTCTGCGCCCTCGTCGATGATCGCGACGTGCCCGATCGCGTGCGCGCATTCGCGGCTGTTGCGCTCGGTCGCATCTGCGACCGGGAGCTGCTGCCGTGGACCGCGAGCTTGGCGCGCGATCTGAACTGGGCTCTGGTGCCCACCTCGCTGTTCGACCCGGCCGCGGGCACGGGGATCCTGGATCTGTTCTGACGTCCGCCGTGCCGCCGCGCGTGTGCCGAGCGCCCCGTCAGCGAGTGCGAGGCGGGCGCGCGAAGCAGACGAGCGCGACGATTCCGCCAGCGAGAACCAGCACGGTCACCCACCGGGCGCGCTGCAGCGCGCTGGCTGCCAGTTCGTCGCGGGACTCCAGCGCGGCGATCTCTGCGGCGAGAGACGCTCGTTGCTGCTCCCAGAATCCGGCGTCTTGCAGCTGATCCGACCCGGCGACTCGCGGGAAATCCGCCGCCAGGAACCGAACCAGTCCATCGCGGGCAACTCGCGCCAGGCCGAGGTTCTTGGCGATCTCGCACGCGCGCCAACCGAGCCATGCATCCGCCGGGTGGAGCGCGAGTCCGCGCTCCGCCCGCTCCAGCGCACCGCGCAGATCGCCAGCGAAGTAGAGCACCTCGACCTCGCCGCGCGCCACGAGCACCGGATCCTCCTGGGCCCGCGCCTGCTCGAGAGCCAAGCGCATCTCGCCGCGGCGCAATGCCGGCCGGAAGGGTTCCTCCGCTCCGCTCCGCGCGCCGCTCGCATACAGCACGAGGCAGGCGATGAGGCTCACGGTTGCCTCGCGTCCAAGTTCGCGTGTGCGATCGATTCCGACTGCCGGCGCTCCATGTCGCAGCGATCGTCCGTGAGCGTCGCGCCCTCTCCCGGACGAAACGTGCGCGCGACCTGCGAGAGTTCGACTTGGCGCGCGAGCGCGCGCAACGCGTCGGAGTCGGGCACCCACACCGCCGATCCCTGCACTGGCAACTCGGCGTCGCGGCGCGCGAAGAGCACCACGTTGCGAGAGAACGGCACCTGGAGCGCGAGCACCGGAGCGTCCATTCCACAAGCCGCGCTGCCGGCCAACGCCTCGACCACCGGGTCGTGCAGGCCGAACGCACCCACGTTCGCGCACAAGAAGCCTCCCGGGGCGAGCCGAGCCCGCACGAGCTCGAAGAACTCGCGCGTGCACAGGTGCGCGGGAATCTCCATCTGGTTCGCGTAGGCGTCCAGCACGATCTGGTCGAACGCGACATCACAGCGCTGGAGGAACACCCGCGCGTCGTACCCGGCGAAGACGCGCCGCTCGTTGGACTCGCGCAGCTCCATGAAATGCCGCGCGAGCTCGACGATCGCCGGATCGAGTTCGACGCCCCACGCGTCGAGCATCGCGCCCGCAGGGAGCGTTCCGTCGAGCACGCGCCATGTCGTTCCCGCGCACAATCCGAGCACGCACACGCGCCAGGCGCCTTTCGCCCCCGCCCACCACGGCGGCAAGGCGAAGAGGTCGTAGTAACTGCCGCGTCCGATCAGGCCGGGAGCGGGTACCCACACCGACTGGTACGAATCGAAGGACTCGTTCACCTGCAGCTCGCGCCGCGCGTTCGAAGTCCCCGCGCCGAATTCGACGACGCGCGCCGACTGGTACAGCGTCTCGCGTTCGCCGAGCAGCACGCCGCCGGCACGCGCCTGGGGATGCACCTCGCTCGGAACCACGCTCGGTGCGAGCGCAAGCCAGGCGACGATTGCAGCGGCGCGCGCGCGCGTCGCCCACAGCACTAGGAACGCAAGCGTCGCCAAGCTCGCCGCGGCGCACGCGAAGGTGACCGAGAGTCCCCACTCCGGGAGGAGCACGAACGTAGTCGCGAAGGTGCCGAACAGGCTCCCGAGAGTCGACGCACACAGCACGCGACCACCGGAAAGACCAGCGCCTGCCGGGTGGTCCCGATCACCTCCGTGCGCACAGTGGCGAGCGCATCCCAGGCACCAGAGCCGGTGGGAGGAACAACACGGCGCTCGCGGCGAGGCTGCCCCAGCGCAACAGACCCGCCGCCGCGTCGAGCGTCAGGCCTTCGGGCAAGAGCGCGCGACGGTGCGGCGGCAAGCGAGCAACGCCGCGGCGCAGGGCCGCCGCCGAGCAGCACGACGCCGAGAGCGCGCGCCGGGTGCATGCGCGTCGACAATCGCCCGCCGAGCAGGTACCCGAGCGACAGCGCGAGCAGCACGACGCCGATGACGTTCGTCCAGACCGTCTGGCTGGTGCCGAACCACGGGCCGATCAGACGCACGGCTCCGAGTTCGACGACCATCGTCGTCGCGCCCGCGAGCGCCGCCAGCAGCAACCACGCGGCCACGCGCAGCCGCGCGCGAGCCCCGCTCATCTCGTGCCCGCGACACTCACTTGGGCGTGTCCTTCGGCTTGGGCTTCGGCGGCAGGTCGTAGGACTTGACGGCCACGTAGAGCTTGCCCGGATCGCTGACGGTGTTCTTGATCAGGTTGAGCGTCTGGCTGACGTTGCGCGGGATCTTGTCCACGTGGTTCGTCCCGTTGCACACGACCTTGACCTCCTTGTCGAGATCGAGCATCTGGTCGTTGAAGTGCAGCGTGACCGCGGTCGGGCCTTCTCCGTCGATCGTCACGGTGTTCGTCCCGCGATCGATGACCGCCTTGAGGTACGCGACGCCCGTCTTGTCGAACGGCTCGACCTTCATCCAGTACGCACGATTGCCCGTCTGCCCGCCCGGCGCGAGCACGACCTCGGTGGGATTCGAGATGCGCGGATGGTCCTGGATCCAGGCCCAGATGTCCGGCTCCTTCGCTTCCGGCTTGAGCGTGCAGTTGTCGTACTTGAAGCCGTCGCACTTCTCCTTGAACGACGTCGCGCCCTTGCCCGCGCCGGCGAAGAAGGTCGGCAGGTTGCGGAAATTCTCGGCGACCAGGTCGTCGGGCGGATCACCCGAGCGGCCGATCACTCCCGCGAAACGGTCGGGGAATCGGGCGGCGAGCACCGACGCGACGCGCACGCCTTCGCCCCAGCCCGCGACGTAGACGCGATCGAAGTCGATCGCCGCCATGCGGCGCACGTCGTTGTAGGCGAGCAGCACGTTGGACAGGCCGCCTTCCTTGTCGCCGGTAGCCATCTCGGTCCACGCGGCAGTGTCCGTCGGCATCGTGACGGCGACGAGAATCGCGCCGTCACGGATCGCGGCGTCGGTCCACTTCTCGCCGATGTGCTCGCCGGGTTTCTTGCCCGTCTCCGGTACGATGAGAACGAGCGGGTAGGCCTTCTTCGAGTCGTACTTCGCCGGCGCCCACATCGCGTACGTGAGCGAATTCTTCGGATCGTCGTCGGGGTTGCGCACGAAGGTCACGTCCTTGATCGCGCCGCGCGCCTTGATCTGGCTCGACTTCTTCTCGTAGTCGAACGACGCCCAGAGGGCCTTGCCGAGATCCGTCGTCAGCGAGAGCGGGTCCCGCTTCGTGCGCTTCTTGAGCTTCTCGAGCTCCTCGACGACGTTCTCCAGCGCCTTGTCGATGCCGGTCGACTTGCGCTCGGCCTCCATGTAGGCGGACAACTGCTTCCCGAGCGCTTCGTGCTCGGCCGGCTTGAGCAGTTCTTCGGCTGCGGGGGCGCGCGACGGAGCCGGTTGCGCGAGTGCGGCGAGCAACCCGAGGGTGCAAGTCGCGAGGGCCGCGTAGCTCGCGGCGTGTTGGAGTCGACGGGACATGGCGTTCCTAGTGGGGTGCGGTCGCCGGTGCGACGTCAGCAGCGTCAATTCGGGGCAAAGGCGTGCGGGGAGGACGGACCCGCGGCGCGCCTGGCCGGTCGCGCCGGCGGTGCGCCCGCCTGGAGCAAGGTGAGCCCCCACGCGCGCACGATCGGCGGTGGAGGCACGGCATCTTCCAAAAACGCGCGCGTCAGTGCCAGCGCGCGTACGGGCTGTCCGGCGAGAGCCGCGCGCCTGGTCAACTCCGCGATCGCGAAGACCGAGTCCGAGGCGAGCGCGGTGCCGAGCGCGTCCAAGGCGAGTTCGTCGGCACCTGCGGCCAGTTCGACGCGCGCGACTTCTTCCGAAAGCAGGCGACGTTCCGCGACTCCCGCCCGCGAGTCGAGCACGTGTTGCAGCAGCTCGCCGGCCTCCTCGTATCGACCGTTCGAGCGCAGCGTGCGCGCGCACAGCACGGCGTTGGGTGCGGACTCGACGCGCGCCAGGAGCTCGCGCGCGAGTCGCTCGGCGAGGTCGAAGCGCTGGCACGACGCGAGGTCTTCCTCGACGGCAGCGCGCGCGAAGGCCGCGCGCTCGTCGAGCTCCGCGGGACCCGCTGCGTCCAGCGCCTGCACCGTGGCGATCGTGCGCATCGGTCCGGGCAAGGTCGCGCGAGCGGCGCGCCACGCTTCGATCGGCAAGAGTTCGATGCGCGCCTCGGGATCCTTCA
>JBGATX010000031.1:0-40382 GCA_044228975.1 Planctomycetota bacterium
ACCGTCAAGCGTGCGAGGCGCGGCCAAGGTAGCCATGCCCGCGCACGAGGCAACGACCGGGAACTCGACCTCCAACCTCGATCTCGCCCGCCCGCCGGCGCCGAAGGCGCCCGAGCGTTCTTCACTAGCCCGAGCGTCTAACGCGAAGGCGCTCGGCGCGACGCTGTTCCATTTGCCCGTAGACAGCATAAAACCAACCTCGCGAGCCAGATCAGGAGGCGCAGCCAGTTCGAGACTTCGAGGCCGAAGATCAGCCCAAGCAGGCCGCGATCGCGAGCAGCGGCGTGAGCGGGTACAGCGGCGCGGAACGGACGCGGACGATCAGCTCGCGCACGCGCAGGACGATGACGCCCAGCCACAGCGAAGGCGCGAACGCGAACAGCGTCCCGATGTTGCACAGGCCGATCGCCTGGTCGGGCGTCAGGATCGAGCACGAGAGCGCGACGATCAGGCCCGTGATCCACGTCGCGATGTGCGGCGTGCGGTGTTTCTTGTGCACGCGCGCGAACGCTTTCGGCAGGAGCCCGTCGCGCGCCATGACCATGAAGATGCGCGTCTGTCCGAGCTGGAACACGAGCAGCACGGCCGTCATCGCGATCGTCGCGCCGAAGGCGAAGACGGTCGAGACGTTCGTGTAGCCCATGTACTCCATCGCCTTGGCGAGCGGATCGTTGGTCTTGATCTCCGACACGGGCACGACGCCCGTCAGCGCGGCCGCGGCGAGGATGTAGAGCACGGTGCAGATGAGCAGCGAGCCGATGAGACCGCGCAGCGATCGCGCTGCGGATTCTTTCTCGCCGGCGGCGAGGACCGGCATCGGCTGATGTAGCTGAAGAAGCCCAGCGCCGCGCCTTGCCAGACGCCCTTGAAGCCGTTGGGCATGAAGGGCGTCCAGTGCGTCTCGCCCTTGTTCAGGATCGCGCGGAAGCCGAGCACGATGAAGATGACGACCAGCGTGAGCTTGAGCACGACCATGATCGCATTGGCGCGCGCGCTCTCGCGGATGCCGACGAAGAGCAGCCAGGTCAGCGCGAGCGTGATGCCCATCGCCGGCAGGTTGATCGACACGATCCACGCCGCCGATGCGCGCGGCACGTGCTCCCAGCTCGCGATCGTCGCGCGCGCGGCTTCCTTGTCCGCGAGCGACGACGCGGCGCATCGGCGAGCGTCACGTGCGCCGCGTGCACGAGCCCGGTCGCGCTCTGGAAGTCCTTCGCGAGCCACACGGGCAAGGTCCACCTGGAGTTCAGGCCGAGCAGGAAGGTCTGGAAGTAGTCGGCCCAGCTCTGCGCGACGTACACGTTCCCGATCGCGTACTCGATGATCAGGTCCCAGCCGATGATCCAGGCGATGATCTCGCCGAACGCGGCATAGGAGTACGAGTACGCGCTGCCCGACGCGGGCACCATGGCCGAGATCTCCGCGTAGCACAGCGCCGCGAACCCGCACGCGATCGCCGTCAGCGCGTACGACAGGATCACCGCCGGTCCCGCGCCGTGCATCATCACGGTTCCGTCGGTGGCGAAGCGGCCGACGATCATCTCCTTGATGCTCGAGAAGAGACCGGCGCCGATGATCGCGCCGATGCCGAGCAAGGTGAGGTCGAACGCTCCCAGCGTTCGTTTGAGCCCCGACGCGGAGCTCGCGCCGCTCGCGTGCGCCTCACTCGTCTCGAAGCTGGCCTTGCGCACGAAGAGCGAGCGGAAGTTCATGGGCGCGGAGGATAGTCGGCCGCGACTGGCGGCGCAAGCGCGCGTTGGAAGCGGCCTGCGTGGTTCAGCGCGCGGCCGACTGCCGCGGCGCGCGCACGTTCGCGTGCGCGCGTCCAGGCGTCGAACGCGGCCGCCTGCCGGCGGTCGCGAACGCGCAGGGGACGCTTCGGGCGCCGAGCCGCCGATCTGGCGTTGCGCCGCGAGCGCCCTCCACAAGTCCGGCGGCTCGAACGTGCGCGTCGCTTCCATCGCGGCGCAGACGAGCGCTCCGCACGCGTGCCCGAACGCTTCATCCTCGGCGGACGCCGTCTCTCTCGCGCCCGCGCCGACGATCCAATGTTCGTCGTCGAGCGCGACCAGTCCATCGCCGAACGGCGACACGATCGGGACCTCGCCGCTCTCCGCCACAGCCGCGCGCAAGAGCTCGATCGAGCTCGCGCCGACGAGCACGACCGCGTGTTCCTCGTCGATCAGCCTGCGCACCGCGAGCGCCGCGTCGGCGCCCGAGCTGCGATCGTCGTAGACCTGAGCCTCGACGCGCCGGCCGAGCACGCCGCCGCTCTCGTTGCACTGCTCGAGCGCGCGCGTGAACCCGCGGTGGAACGCGAGGCCGCGCGCCTCGTTCGCGCCGCTCAAGCTCTGGAACTCCCCGATCAGGATCGAGCCGTCGCCGGCTCGCGCATGTGCGTGCCGCGTTTCACCCGAGCAGGCGAGCGCACACCACGCGAGGGCGACGCACGCTCTCGCGAGCACGGATCGAGCGCGCGGTCGCGCGACGCGCGCGCACACCGAACCCGAACCGCGCCGCGCTTGCTGGAGCCTGGGTCGCACTCCACGATGGTAGGCGCCACGGCCGCGCGCGCTCCAGCCCGCGCTTGCGATCCCGCCCTTCTTCCACGAGTAATCCGTCCCCATGCACCGAATCGCCCTGCAACTCGCTCCTCTCGCACTGGCCGCCTGCGCGAGCGAGGCCGCCGCACCTCCGAGCCCGACGGTCGAGATCTCGACCCCGGCTGCGCCGAGCGCGACCGCGACGCCCGAGGCACAACCGGTCGCGACGCCGCGTGACGACGATGACGCCGCGACGGCTCGACAAGCCGAGCTGCAGAAGGTCGCGCTCGAGATCCAGGCGCAGATCGAGCAGTTGCGCGGCGCGAAGTTCCGCGAGCCCGTCGCGGTCAAGGTCAGCGACAAGGCGAGCCTCGTCTCCTACTTGAAGCGCCGCATGGACATCGAGAGCTCGCCCGAGCGCCAGCGCTTCGTCGAGGAGGAAGCGAAGCTCCTCGGCCTGATCCCGCCCGACATGAACTTGATGGCGGCGACGCAGGGCTTCCTCGAGTCGCAGGTCGGCGGCTTCTACGACCCGCCCTCGAAGACGTTCTACGTCATGGACGGCTTCGACGGCGATCTCGCGCGCGTGATCATGTCGCACGAATTCGTGCACGCGCTCGACGACCAGCTCTGGGATCTCGACGCGACGATCAAGCGTCTGGGCGAGGACACGGATCGCATCTCCGCGTTCGCCGCGGTGTGCGAGGGCAGCGGCACGCTGACGATGACGCAGTGGACGATGGCGCACGGCGCGAAGCTCGATCCCAAGGCGCTGGCGGAGCTCTCGAAGATGACCTCGCAGGGCATGGAGGATCTGCCTCCCTTCATCTGGAAGGGCGCGCTCGCCGCGTACCTCTGCGGGCAGAGCTTCCTCGAGAAGAGCGTGCCGAGGAAGTCGAAGAAGAAGGCCGCGGAGGAGTCGAAGGACGCTGCCGCGGATGCGGCGCCGGTCACCTACGCGCAGCAGCTGGAGCGCGCGTTCCAGGACCCGCCGCGCTCGACCGAGCAGATCCTGCACCCGCAGAAGTACTGGTCGAAGGAGAAGGACGAGCCCGTGTCGATCCGCTTCGACACGAGTGCGCTGCCGCAGGGCTGGAAGGTGCGCGGCGAGGACACGCTCGGCGAGCTCGCGCTCGCGATGGTCACGGAGCCGCGCGCGGAGCGCAAGGGCATCAAGGCCGACGACATGTTCGCGGTGCTCGGGCTGAAGTACACGAACGCGGCGGCGGAAGGCTGGGGCGGCGACCGGTTGATCGTGCTCGAGCGCGGGGACGAGCGCGTGCTCGAGCTCGTGACGGCCTGGGACACGCCAGAGGATGCGCGCGAGTTCGCGACGGCGATCGAGGAGAGCGGGGAGGGCGCGCGCATTCCCGTCAAGCCGGCGGGCGCGGTGTCGAAGACGCACCTCGCGCCGTGCTCGGTCGACATCGAGGAGAGCCGGTCGGGCGAGATCGCATGCGTCGTCGTGCGCGTGCGCGCGCTGCTCGACGCTCAGGACGCGCGCGCGAGCGAAGTGTCGGTTCCGTGGACGGCGACGAAATGACGCGTCAGGCGGCGGGGGGAGTCCAGCGCGCGGCGTCGACGATCGACCAGACGTAGGGGACCAGGCCGAGGAAGCAGCAGAGCATCAGGAGCGTGGTGCTCGTGAAGAAGAGCAACGCGGCGAGCGGGCGACCCTGCGCGAGTTGACCGATGCCGGGGATCAGGACGTTGGCGAGGGCGGCGAGGACGTTGGCGGTGGAGCCGCGGCCGGCGCGCGTGGTGCTGGTGGTGATCGTGGTGGTGCTCATGGAACGGCGCGCGGGGGGGGAAGGTCGCAGGCGCGCGTGGTACGTGGAGCGTGTGGCGGCATTTCTCGATCCGCATCGCGAAGCGCCTGCTGTCAGGTCGGACATCGAACCGCGCGCCGGTGGAGCGGCGCCACGCGCGCGTCGCAACCCTGCGCGCGCGGACGAGCGGGGTTCGGTTCCGGACGGGAGTTGCAGGGCGGAAGAGCGATGAAGCGCCAACGGCCGCCGGGCGCGGGAGGCGCGACGGCGGCCGTTGCGTTGGAGGACGCGAACTCGGCTACAGGCTCTTCTTGTTCAGGTAGAACGCGAAGTGCTCGTACTCCTTGCGCTTCGCTTCGCGGTCCTTGACCTCGGCGACGGTCTTCGGCGGCGGGACGATGACCTTCTCGCCGCGGTGCCAGTTCACCGGCGTGGCGCAGGAGTGCTTCTCGGCGGTCTGCAGCGCCTCGACGACGCGCAGGATCTCGTCGACGCTGCGGCCGACGTTCATCGGGTAGTACACGAGCGCGCGCACGTTGCGCTTCTCGTCGATGATGAACACCGCGCGCACCGTCGCCGTGGTGGACGCGCCCGGGTGGAGCATGCCGTACTTGCGGGAGACGTCCATCGAGATGTCGGCGATGAGCGGGTACGGCAGCTCGACGTCGAGGATCTGCTTCAAGTTCTCGCGCCAGGCGAGATGGCTGTGGATCGAATCGATCGACAGGCCGATCAGCTTGGTGTTCATGCGCGCGAACTCGTCGCTGCGGCGCGCGAACTCGACCAGCTCGGTCGAGCACACCGGCGTGAAGTCGGCCGGATGGCTGAAGAGCACGACCCAACTGCCCTTGTGCCAGTCGCTGAAGGTGATCTCGCCGTGCGTGGTCGGTGCGCGGAAGTCCGGCGCGACGTCGCCGATGCGCGGGATGCCCGTGGATTCGGTGGTCTCGGTCATGAGGAGGTCCTTTCCGTGCGGTGAACGGAGTGGTAGGTGGGCGCGCATTCTAACCACCGGCGCCGCGCGACGGGTGTCGCTCGCGTCCTACTGCCGCACCCAGGCCTGCAACGCGCTCACCTGCCGCGCCTTCGTCACCGACAGCTCGTCGCACACGCGCGCGAGATCGCGGCGCTCGTTGGCCTGGAACCAGCCTGCCAGGCAGCTGTAGCGATGCTGCAGCGTCGACTGCGTCTCCAGGCACGTGCGCAAGGCGAGCGAGCGCGCTCCCAGGACCGAGCTCGCGTGCACCACGCGCGCGAGGAGCTCGCGCGGGAGCAGGCTGCTGCGCGCCTGCATGCCGACGCGCTCGAGCAGCCGCCGCAGAGTATCGATCTGCAGATCCTGCTCGCGCTGGAACGCCGAGAGCACCGAGGCGAGCTCCTCGTCGCGCGCGCGACTCGCGAGCAGTCGGAACAGCGTGCGAGCCCCGTTCTCCGCGCGCGTCAACCACTCCAGATCGGCTTGCACGTCCGCGGGCACGGTCGGCTGGAAGCGCGCACCGCCTTGCGGGCCGCGGGACTCCGCCGGCATCATTCGACGGCTCCCGCGGGCGGTTCGAGCGCGTCCTCGAGCGCGCGTCGCTCCTGCACGATGACACAGCCGGCGTGGAGCGAACGCAGCCGCTCGCGCACGCGCGGCTCGAGGTTGCGCTTCAAGGCGCCGATCGCGGCGCGCCGCAGGCGGAAATCGGGCTCGTCGAGCAGCGAGAGCAGCGTGTCGACGGCGCTGCGGCGCTGGAGTGCGGCGCGCGCCAGCTGCGCGGCCGCCGCGGAGCGCACGGGCACGCTCTCGCCGGCGTCGCGAGCGCTGCGTTCGAGCTCGTCGTCGACGCGCGGCTCGTCGAGCGAGCCCAGGACCTCGACCAGGCGCGCCTCGAGCGTCGCGTGCGGCGAATCGATCGCGCGGCGCTGCTGGATCCACTCGTACGCGTCCTCGGGCGCGGCGCTGGCGCGCAGACGCGCGGCGGCGGCCATGCTGCCCCAGCTCCAGCCCGCATCGAATTCGCGCTCCGCGAAGCGCGCGAGCTCGGCGGCGAGCGGCGCCTCGCCCGCGCGCGCGACGAGAGCGTTGAAGGCGGCGACGCGCACCGCGGAGCGAGGATCGCTCGTCGCGATCGACTGCAACACGGCCTGCGTCGGCGCGTCGTGCCGTTTCGCGAGCAGCTCGACCGCCGTCTCGCGCACGAGCGACGAACGATCCGCCTGCGCGACCTCGCGGAACGCCTGATCGAGTCGCGCGCGTTCGTCCCCGGCGTTCGCCTCGGCCAGCTTCGCGAGCGCGCGCAACGCATCGCGCCGGAAGCCCGGATCGTCGCTCTGGCGCAGGACCGCGAGCCACTCGCGCGGCTCCTTGAGATCGTTGCGCTCGGCGAGCAGCGCGCCGTGCACGTCGAAGAGCACCCACTGCGGGCGCGCGGAGCACGGGAGTTCGAAGCGCTGCCGGCGCTGCGCGAGCTCGATGCGCTGAACGGTCTTCTCGGGCTGGCCGGAGCGGCCCGGAGGCAGCGCGATCTCGACGTCGACCGGCGCTTCGAACGCCTCGGGAACTCCGCCGCGCGTGTCCTGCGTCTGCTCGACGGCGAGCTTCACGAGCTTGCGATCGGCGTCGTAGCTCCACGACGTCGTGATCCGCGGATGACCGGGCGCGTAGAGCCACTGCTCGAAGAAACGCGTGAGCTCGCGACCCGACGTCTCCTCGAGCGCGAGGCGCAGATCGTCGCTCACGACCGCGCGCGCGCGGTTGCGCCCGACGTAGAGCGCGATGCCGCGCAGGAAGGCCTCGTCGCCGAGCATCGAGCGCAGGAGGTGCAGCCGCGCCGCGCCGCCCTGGTACACGTGGCCGGTGAAGAAGAGGTCCATCGGCTGGCGATAGACGTTCCACACCACCGGACGCTGCTTCGCGCCCGAGTCGCCCGCGAGCGCGGCGTCCTGGATGCGGCGCATCTGCGCGCGGTACTCGTCGACGCCTTCGTCGTGCTCGACCCACAACGCGCCGAAGTACGTCGCGAAGCCCTCGTTCAGCCAGATGTGCGACCAGTCGGCGCAGGTGAGCCAGTCGCCGAACCACTGGTGCGCCGCTTCGTGCGCCACGAGGCCGTCGGAGTTGCCGTCGTTCCGCGAGCGTTCGTCACCAAGGGTCGCGTCCGTCAGCGTCGTGGCGGAGATGTTCTCCATGCCGCCGAAGGGGAAGCTCGCGACGCACGCCTGGCCGTACTTCGGATACGGGTAGCGCAGCGCGGTCGTCCGCGAGAAGAACTCGAGGATGTCCTTCGTGCGCGCGAAGGACGCCGCCATCGAGCTCTCGAGCTTCGGATCGGCGAGGTAGACGAGCGGCTTGCCGCGCCAGAGCTCCTCGTGCGTCGCGAACTCGCCCGCGACGAGCGTCGTCAGGTACGCGGGGTGCGGGAAGTCCGTGCGCCAGCGTTCGCGCACGTGTCCCGCCGCGTCGACGGGCTCGGCGTGCTCGACGCGCGCACCGGCGGCGAGCGACGTCCAGCCGGCGGGCATCGTGACGCTCAGACTCGAGGTCGCGCGCTCCGCGGGATCGTCGATGCACGGGAACCAGCCGCGCGCGTCCTCGCACTCGCCCTGAGTGTAGACCTGCGTGGCGACGCCGTGCTCGACGTCCGTGAACCACAGACCGCGGCGCGGCGTGCCGCCGTAGTCGATCGAGAGCTCTTCGAAACGCCCGCGCGCGAGCGGTTGCGCGAGCGTGATCGCGAGCTCTTCGCCCTGGCGCGTGAATGTGAGCTCGCTTCCGGCGCGATCGCGCACGCGGCGCACGTCGAGGCCGTCGAGATCGAGCGCGACGCGATCGATCCGAGCGACACCGCTCGCGGGCCACAGGCGCACGCGGCACGTCGCTTCGATGCGGCGCGACGCGGGGTCGAGCGCGAGCTCGAGATCGTAGTGCTCGACATCGATCTGGTGCGTGCGCGGCGCGTGCGCCCGAGCGCGAGGCAAGGAGCGCGCGGACGCGCTGCCGTGCGGTGCGGCCGCGCAGGCGCCCGCGCCGAGCAGCGCGATTGCGAGCGCCGAACGCGCACGCCACTCCGGGTTGGGCTGACGAAGCCTGGACTGGAGTCGGCGCGCTTGCATGCACCCATTGTGCAGCGCGAGCGCGTCCGTTCCCAGGCCGCGCCGGTCGTGCGGAGCGCGTTCGTCCAGCGCATGCCACACGCCCCGCGCACGCGGAGCACGGATGGCGTGAAGCACACGAGCGAGTCGAAAAGGCGCGTCGAAAGTGCGGGCGAGCCCCGCTCGATCGGCCAGTTCGACGCCGCAACGCGCTACAATCGCGGCGCGTGGACTTCCTGCTCGAGTGCGTCGGCTTCCCGCCCGACTTTCCGCTCGAACAGGTCGTGAAGCTCGTGCGCGAGCGCGGGGAAGCCGCGGTGTGGCGAGGCGATCCCGAGCGCCATCTGCGTCTGCCGCTCGGCGCCGGATTGGAGCTGCGCGCCGACTTCGACGAGTCGAGCGCGCGCTGGAACGTGCTGCCCTACTACCGCGTCGAGCACCGCCTGCGCGTCGCCGTCGACGAGATCCGCTCGCTGCCCGACTCGCCGTTCGACGCGCTGCTCATCGGCTGGGCCGCTCCGCCGACTCCCGGAAGCGAACCGACGCGCAGCCGCGGCGCCTATCGCCTGAGCATGTACGTCACCGACGCGCGCCGCCTGCCGCCGCGCATGCCACGCGGTCACGTCCTCGCCGTGAACACCGCCGGCTTCGCCCTCGACGTCGACTACGTCGGTCCGGACGAAGGCGTCTACGACCTCGCGCTGCTCGAGCGGGAGACCGGCAGTGCGAGCGTCGTCCCGCTGGGCTCTCCCGAAGACCCGGGCGGTTGCGCCGAGGTCTCGCTCCGCATCCGCAACGTCCTGCATCTCGTGAATCCGTTCACCGAGGTCCCCGTCGAGGTCCTCGAGGTGGAAGCCCCCGAGCGCCCGCTGCACCTCTTCGTCAGCCGCTGGCAACTCCAACAAGACGACCTGCCGCCGCCGCGCCCCGGCGGCCGAATCGAAGGCACCTTCCTCTTCATCGGACGCATCGCCGGCGGCCTCCCCGCCCGCTCGACTCGCGAACGACCGGCGTTCGGGTAAGCGCGCGTCCCAAGAGCCAGCCACATGGATGCGCGGTCGACCGCATCCGCTGCGTGGGAGCTCCTCCGAAAGTTCGTCGTGCGGAACTGCGTCGTCGGATCCACTTCGTCGACGCGCAGCGCTCGGGCGAAGCCGATCCGACGACTCGCATTCGCTGGAAGACTCGGAGGAGCGCCAACGCCGCCAGGGACGTGCAGGATGTCCGAGCGTGTCCGCGAGCGTCTGCCTCACGACACTCGCCGAGCCCGCGCCACGCAGAGGCTCACTCGCTCGACGCGCAACGGGCCAGCGCCACGCGACGCGCCAACGTCACGCAACGGGCCGACGACACGCACCGAGCAGCGACACGCTTCCCGCGCCCGACGGCCATCCGCGCATCATCCCCGTTGCACTTCACCTCCCGTCCGGAGCCGAACCTCGCGCAGCGTTGGTTCGCCGGGTCGCAGCGCGCGCTGCACGCGGCGCCGCTCGACACGCGACCCAACGCTGCGCGGAGTTCAGGGTCGGACGTGACGGTAGGATGGGTGCGATGTGGATCCGGAAAGTCGGGCCCGACGAAGCGACGGGGGAGCTGGCGCGGACCTACGCGGCCGCGGTGAAGCGTGCGGGCAGGGTATTCCAGATCCTGCAGGCGATGAGCCTCGCTCCGGCGGTGCTCGAAGCGTCGATGGGCATGTATCTCGCGATCATGTTCCGTCGCGACGGGCTCACGCGCCGCCAGCGCGAGATGCTCGCCGTCGTCACGAGCCGCGCGAACCGCTGCTTCTACTGAACGCTCGCCCACACCTGGGATCTCCGTGCCGAGGTCCGCGACATGCTGGAGAAGGAGCGCGACGACTGGCTGGGTCGCATTGCGCGCGATTGGCGCACGGCGGAGCTCTCGCCGACCGACCGCGCGCTGTGCTCCTACGCCGAGAAGCTCACGCGCGCTCCCGCGGAGATGCGCGCGAGCGACGTCGAGACCTTGCGCGCCGCCGGGCTCGACGACGAACGCATCCACGACGCGATCCAGGTCGTGAGCTACTTCAACTACATCAACCGCGTGGCCGATGCGGTGCACGTCGATCTCGAACCGGAGATGGGGGAATACCCGCCGGGGGAGTGACGAGGATCGATCGCGCGCTGCAACCCGCAGCCGGAGACGTCATCTCGTCGCGGGCCCGCGCGCCGCTCGCGCTCCGTGCCCCGCAGGCTCGAGAACGCGTCCGCCGCTCACGCGGCTCGCCGCCGCGTTCACGCGTTCGGATCCGACCGAGGTTGCGCGCTCTCAGCCGCGCGACGGCCAAGGATCGATCGTGCAGCCCGCCTGCCGCAGATGGTGCTCGAGATGGTCGACGTAGTCCGCCATGAACCACCCCAGCGTGGCCGGCAGCTCGAGCGGCCAGTCCTTGAACGCGATCTGATCGAGATTGTGGCGCGTGCGCGGTCGATCGCGCACCTCGGCGCTCGTCGTCTGCATCACGTGCGCGAGGTGGCGATTGAACGCGCTCCACAGCGTGACGATCTCGCGCCAGTCACGCTCCTGCCAGCGCTCCTCGTCGACCCAGTCGTCCTGCTCGTAGCCCGGGAAGACGAGCTCGTCCTGGAAGCGTGCGCGCACGAAGCGCTGATGGTTGTTCGAAGCGGAGTCGACGAGATGCCCGACGATCTCCTTGCGCGACCACTGGGTCGGCACGCGGCGCTGCGCGGCCTCGGCGGCGGGCACGCGCTCGAGCTCGCGCGTCGCGCTCTCGATCCGGGCGCGGAAGCGTGCGATCAAGTCGTTCCAATGGGCTTCGTTCATCCCGGTCGTGGCTCCTCGTCGCCGGCGGTGTGACGGCGCATGGCGGAGATGGAATCGCGCGCGAAGCGGCGCTGCAAGCGGCGGATGAAGGGCGTGGCGGCGCGGGCCCAGAGCGGATGAGGCCGCGAGAAGGCCAGGATGTCGTAGGTGACGTCGCCCGTGCGCGCGTCGAGCTCGATCGTGAAGCGCTCCTCGCCGCGCTCGACGTGGCCCGGCAGCGTGCCGTAGCTGAATCCGAAGCGTTCCACGCCGCCGCGCGGCTCGAGGACCTGCACGATGCGGCAGGCGTTCATCGACCAGACGCCGGCGAACCGCGCGAGCACGGCGACGCAGGTCCCCGGCTCGATCGGCGCCTCGCGATCGCCGACGTCGACCCAGCCGAGGTCGAACATGCGCCAGGCGCGCAACGCAGCGCACGCACGCTCGAAACACGCGCGGCCGCTGCCGAGACGCGCGCGGTGGTGATCGAGCGCGAACCCCGGCGGAGGCGTCGCGAGCGTGGCTCCGACGGCGGTGTAGCTGAACGGCAGAGCTCGTTGCTCGTCGAGGAAGCGCTCGATGCGCTTGCGAGCCGGACGAGCGAGCGAGAGCGGCATCCGCGGCGCGCTCAGTCGCCTTCCTTCAGAGTGACGAATGCGTTCAACGCGTTGACGGCATGCTTCGTCTCGCGACCGTCGGGCCAGCGCACGACGAGCTCGTCGATCGACTTGGCATCACCGAGGCCGAAGTGCAGCTCGGGCGCGTTGCCGCCGAGATAGCTCGTGCCGGCGCGCAGCGAGCGCAGCAACAGGCGTTCGCCGACCTTGACGCGCACCTCCGCGCCGATCGCGAACGTGTTGCCGTCGCGGCCGCGCAAGCGCACGCCGAGCCAGCTCCTGCCTTTCGGACTCTCGTTGCGCAACAAGCGCACGCGTCCGTTGTTCGCCGTCACGACGAGATCGAGATCCCCGTCCTGGTCGTCGTCGCACGCCAGCGCGCAGCGCGCCGCGAGCGGCAGCGCGACATCGGCTCCCGCCTTGTCGAACGCGGGCGTGAACTTGCCCGTGCCGTCGCCTTCGAAGTAATGGCACGGCTGTCCGACGCAGATGCCCGTCGATTCGTAGTCGGGCGAGGTGTAGCCGTTGGCGTAGAAGAGATCGAGATCGCCGTCGTCGTCGAAGTCCGCGAGCTCGCAGCCCCAGCCGGTCGTGCCGATCGAGAGTTGTGCGAGGCCCGCTTGCACGGATTGGTCACGGAACGTCGACACGCGGCTCTTGGAGCTCGTGTGGTTCAGGTTGTTGACGTAGAGCGCATTCGACTCGAGCTGCCAGTTCGTGATGAAGAGATCCTCGTCGCCGTCGCCGTCGATGTCGCCGACGGCGAGTCCCATGCATCCGCGCGGATCGTCGAGACCGGTCGAGAGCGAGATGTCCTTGAAGTGGCCGTCGCCTTCGTTGCGGAAGAACGTGTTGGGGGAGACGTCGTTCGCGACGTAGAGATCCTGGTCGCCGTCGCGGTCGAAGTCCCACCAGATCGCCTGCATGCCGCGGCCGTTGGGATCGCCGACCTTGAGCTCGTCGGTGACGTCGGTGAAGTGGAAACGGGGGACCTCAGGCGCTCTCGCAGCTCCGTTCTGCGCCGAATCGACCGGCGCGGAGGCCTCGGTCGGCAGCGACTTGATCCGATCGTTGCGCAAGAGCGTCTTGTGCTCGGGCGGAAACGCGAAGGGCAGCATCTCGAGCGGGTCTTCTCGTTGATAACGGCCGAGCTCGTCGGCCGGCGGCATCTTGCTCGGGTCGTACTCGAGGTAGCTCGTGACGTAGAGGTCGAGATCGCCGTCCTTGTCGTAGTCCGCCGCGCACACCGCCGCGTGCCAGCGCGTGTCCTGCGGCACGCCGACGAGCGCCGTCACGTCGCGGAAGCGACCCGCTCCATCGTTCAGCAACATCCGGTTCGCGCCGTAGTTCGCCACGAAGAGATCGAGATCGCCGTCGCCGTCCGCATCGAAGAAGAGCGCGCCCATGCCCGCGCCTTGCAGTTCGAGGTGCGCGCTCTTCGTCACGTCCTCGAAGGTGCCGTCGCGCTTGTTGCGATACATCTTCGCCGCCGGCACGCGCGACCCTTCGCGTCCGCCGCCTTGCGGCAGGAAGAGATCGACCCAGCCATCGCCATCGATGTCACCCCACGCCGCACCCGGTCCCATCGTCGGGCGGATGTCGAGCTCGAGATCGGGTCCTTCCATGTGCACCATGTCGATGCCCGCTTCGCGCGCGACGTCGCGGAAGAGCGCGTCTCGCGTCGAGGCTCGCGGTTGAGGCTCGATCAGGTCGATCGCATCGTTCGTGCAGCGGATCACGAGCGTCCACGTCGTACCGTCGCGCGCCGCGGACGGCGGCGGGATCTCGACCTCGGCGACGGTGCTCGCAGCGAGCGTCCACGAGCTGCGGTCGACGTCCGCGAGCCGCGCTCGCACGTCTCCGATCTCGACGTCGGCGAGCGCATCCTCGCGAACCTCGATCACCGGCCACTGCATCTGTCGCACGCGAGCGGGAGCGCGATGCCAGCTCGAGACGCTGCCGGTCCGCACTCGCAGCGGCGCGATCTCGACCTGGCTGCGTGCTTCGATCGGAGCGACGTGCGCCCACGCGACCTGGTCGATGCGCCCGCTGTCGAGATGGACCCACCCATCGGAGGGGGTTGGCCGCGCGGGCAGGTCGACCTCCCACGGTCGGCCGTTGAGGAACAGCGAGGGTCTCGTTTCATTGCCCTTTTCGTCGGTAAGCACGACCGGCGGCCCGCCGCCGCGACCCTCGGTCGCTTGCAACACCAGTCGAAGATCCTTGGCGTCCGGGGCCTGAACATCGATCGGCGTGTCGGCTCCCGTCACGCCGTCCTGGCGGAGGTACCACGGCAACCGTTCCTCGGCGTCGACGTCTCGCGCAGCCGGTTCTCTCGGGCCGCGCGACACGATCGATCGCGGTGCTTGCATCTCGCTGAGCAGCCAGAGGTCGCGCGATCCCGCGCACGTCACGAGACGCTCCGCGGTCTTGTGGGGCACCCAGATGAAGCGCAGCTGGTCGATCGCGAGCGCGCTGCCGCTCGGCGCGGCGATGCGCACGCGCGCGCTGCGTTCGCCGCGCGCGATGCGCGGCACGGCTTCCGAGCGCGACAGCAGCGGGAGCAGGATGTCCTGGCGCTGCGCGAGCCCGCACACCGGCGTCCACGCGGTGTCGTCGCGCGCGAACAACACCGCGCCGTAGTACGAGGCGTCGGGAGCGCCCGCGCCCGCGCTCGGCGAGAGCGCGAGGGCGACGGCGAAGAGGGACGAAATCATGCGCAGCTCGAGACGAAGGGGACGCGCGGGCGCGCTCATGCTCGTCAGCGCGCGGCGGAGGTGCAAGGAAGCGTTGCAGTTGGCCCTCGGTCGCGAACTCGCGCAAGCGAACTCGCCGTCCCGCGATCGAGCTCTCGCCGTGCCGGCACGGCGCGAGCGCCGGACGAAATCCGGATTCCAAGTCACGCTGCACCACGCGCGGGCTGCTTGGGGACTGGCGCGGCTCGAAGTCGGCTTCGGCTGGCCGCGCCGAGCTTGAAGGGCGTGCGCGCGCACCGACAATCCGTGCCGAACCCGCGCAGTTGCTCGAACTCTCGAAGCCCATGCCCGACATGCTCACGCTCCTCGTCACGACGCTCCTCGCCCTCTCCGACTTCAAGTCCGACCTCGAGCGTGCGTCCAACGCCTACAACGCCGTACAGGAGCGCACGGAGAAGGCGCTGATCGACGCCGATCTCGCGGCCGCGCAGAAGCTCTTCCTCGACGCCGTGCCGGAGAAGGAGCGCACCGCCGCGCACTGCTTCGTGCTCGGCAACCTCTGGTACGACATGGATCCGGCCTTCGCGTTCACGCAGCACGAGCGCGCCTACGCGCTCGCGCCGAAGGAACCCGACGTGCAGCTCGAGTGGGCGTTGTCGCTCCATCGACGCGGGCGACACGCCGAGGCCGACGCGGTGTACGGCTCGATGACGATCGACGACGACGACCAGCTCCAGCAGGTGCAGTCCTGGCGCGCCGACTGTCTCGCGCGCACGGGGCACTACGCGGCCGCGGCGGCGTCGTGGAAGCTCGCGCGCTCGCACGGCCAGCGCGAACACATCGATCACGGTTTCGATTGGATCTACGGCCCGGAGGATCCCATGGCGCGGCGGGCGCGCATCCTCGGCGAGCTGCGTGCGGGCAACACGGCAAACGCCGAGGAGCTCCTGCTCGGCGACGTGATCTGGGAGCGCGAGGACGAGCACTACTTCGTCAAGTACACCTACATGGAGCACGACGGCCCGATCGTGATCGAGAAGCTCGGGAAGGACAGCGAGCGCGCCAAGGATCTGTCGGAGATCGTCGACTTCCTCTTCCTCGATTGGGAGCAGCGTTTCCCGCGCCGCGACGATGCCGTGCCGACGGTGAAGCTGCGCAAGGCTGCCGCGGAGCGCCACTGGGTCGGCGAGGGCGCGCGGCTGCCGGAGAGCTCGCGCGTCGCGCGCTGCGTGCTCGATGCGCTCATCGACACCGGCGAGCGGCCCGAGGTGCTCTTGAAATGGCACCAGGAGAATCTCGTGAAGCGCGCGAGCACTCCGGCGGGCGACCCGCAGGCGTTGGACGCGCTGCAGCGTCTGGCGCGCCTCGCCAAGAGCCCGGAGCGCTCGAAGTGGCGCGCGCTCGCGAAGCCGGATGCCGTCAGCCTCGCTCGCTCGGCTGTCGAGGAAGCGCGTCGCGCGAAACTGCCGCGCGCGGAGCTGCTCGTGCGTCAGATCGCGGCCGAGCTCGCCGTTCGCAAGCGCGATCTCGGCGCGCTCGACACGGCCTTCGCCGATCTCGGCACGCAACCGGACGCGCCCGTGAAGGAGTCCGAGCGCAAGTGACACGCTCGTCGCGGTGCGTGCTCGCGCGCTGCGCCGCGATCGACCGCGCAGTTGACGTTCGTCGCGACACACGCACCGAAAAAGCACCGCGCCCCGCGGACCTTGCGGTGCGCGGGGCGCGGTCGGACGTTCGAGCGTGCGGCGCTCACATCTTCAGATCGCGGATGTCGTCGACGGCGAAGTCGACGCTGACTTCCTGATCGATGTTGATGACGCGTCCGGTGCCCTTGTACGGGTTGAAGATCAGAGCTCCGTTGACGACTCGGCCGTCCTTGAAGTGCAACGTGACTTTGTCTGCGGTACGGGCGCTGAGCAGCATGTCATAGATGCGGCCAGGACCCATCTCGCGGTTCTTCTTGCTGGTGGTGCTCATGGAATTGCTATCGACTGCGTGTGCCTCGCGTCATGAACGGACGGCGAGGGCTTGGGGTAGGAGCCCATCCAGATGAGGGATGAGCAGCTTGGACCAGGTTTCGAAGTTCACTCCTCGCGCGACGCGTCGATGGAGCTCCTCGTACGTGACGAGCTCTCCCTCCAGGAGATCGCGCTCGCGGATTTCGACTCCGCCGGAGACCGTGATGGCTTGAACCACGCCGACATGTACCGCTCCTACAGGGTTCGAGTCGTCGTTGATCAGGCCGAGACGTCGCACCTCGTACTGACCTCTTACGACGAGCTCTTCGTCGATCTCGCGGCGCGTGCCCGCATCGAGCGGATTGCGCGCGGCGCGCGAGGTCGAGTCAGCGGGCAGGTCCTGCGGGTTGATGTGGCCACCGATCCCGATCGAGTGCTTGTCGTGCAGTCGTGACTCGCCGCCCTTCGCGAGGCGGCGCGTGCACAAGACGAGCGGACCGCTGGCGGTCTCGCAGCGCACGACCGAGTAGGGAATGATCTGCTTCAGCGTGGGCGTCTTCTCCGCGTACGCCCGCTCGACGAAGAAGCCTTCGCGTGCGATCACGTCCTCGAAATCCGAGAGCGGCACGCTCGCGGACGAGCCCTCGCTTGCGGCCGAAGGCGACGAGAACGGAACGAAGCCGTGCGGATGGAACTCCGGGAACAGCGCCGTCCGCGGCACGACGAAAACGAACTCCATGGAACGGTTGCGAACAGGTGAGGAGCTGGCCCGAGCTCCTCGATGACTGCGGGGGGTGAACCGGGCGGGGTTCCGGGACGGGGGGAGGGGCAAGAAGCTAAGCGGCTTTTGAAAAACCGTCAAGATCATGATGGTCATGAGAGCAGCCGCCCCAACCGGTTGTGTCGCGAGCTTCGCAGCGCGTGAAACCCGCCCAGTCTTGTAGCACGTTCGGGCGAAAGCTGCCGCGGTGCGCGTGCATGGCGCCTCGCGCCGCGCGGAGTCGCTCGTGACGTACGCGCGTCCGCGAGCAGTTGCGGCTCATCACGCGCCTTGCGAGAGCGAGTGAAAGTGACGTGAGAAGCCCTGTAAGCCGGATCCTGGATCCCGCCGTGAAGCGGGTGACGGCCATTTCTCTGGGACCGAACTCGCGCTCGGCCTCGAACGCTCTACCCGGAAGGCACTGGACGCGGGTCGTCGCCACATGACCTTCCCTATTTGAACTTTCTCCGGGTGGGGTTTGCCCTGCCAACGCTGTCACCAGCGCCGCGGTGCGCTCTTGCCGCACCGTTTCACCCTTGCCCGTCGACCTCGCGGTCGACGTCGGCGGTTTGTTTTCTGTGGCACTTTCCCTGGTCTCGCGACCGGTTGCCGTTAGCAACCACCCTGACCCGTGGAGTCCGGACTTTCCTCCCCGAGCTTCGCGCAGCGCGCGACCTCGGAGCGGCCGCCCGGGCTTCTCACGTCGCGCGAGATTCTAGGCGAGAAGTGGCGCGAGCGACGCGCGCGAGTCGCTTTCGCGCGCACTTCGAGCCGATCTTCTCGCGCGGCTTGCCGCTGCGCGGCGCGCCTCCTACCTTCGCGCGCCATGAGCGCCGGCGACGCGACCGTGACGTACCTCGAGCTGCGCGAGTCGACGCCGGAGGGCGACTCCGCCGCCGGGTTGTCGCACTCGCTCGCCGGATTGGTGTTGCTGCACGTGCAGGAGCTCGCGGCTGCGGGCGAGCCGCGCGGCGCCGTGACGGTGCTGCACGACGCCGGCGAGCACGGCGGTCGCCTGCTCGAGTTCGGGCGCGCGCTCGCGCAGGCCGGTTGGGCCGTCGCGCTGCCCGACATGCGCGGTCACGGACGTTCCGAAGGAGCGCGCGGCCACTCGAACGGCATCAAGGAGATCCTGCGCGATCTCGGCGACGTGCAGGACCACCTCGCGTATCGGCAACCCGAAGCGGCGAAGGTCGTGATCGGACAGGGCCTCGGCGCGATCTGGGCCTTGGCCTTCGCGTGCGAGCGTCCCGGCGATGTCGCCGCGCTGGTCCTGCTCTCGCCGCTGCTCGAGCCGCGCTTCGAGCTGCCCAAGGAATCGGGCGGCTTGATGAAGCTCTTCAAGAAGCAGGGGCCGACGACCGAGGGGCGCATTGGCTGGAGCGCGAGCGCGTTGACGCGCGACCCCGCGGCGCAAGCGGCGCGCGCGGCGGACTCGCTCGTTCACGACGTGATCACGCTGCGCGCGGCCGGCGAGGCGCGCGAGGCGGCGACGAAGTACGTCGCGCGCATCGGCCAACTCTCCATCCCGGTGCTGGTCGTGCACGGCAGCGACGATCCGATCGCGCCCGTCGCCGCGATTCGCGCGCTGCGAGGACCGAAACTCGAGCTCGTCGTCGTCGAAGGCGGGCTCCACGACGTGTTGCACGATCGCTGCGCCACCGCCGCGAATGAGCGCGTGACCGCGTGGCTCGCGCGCGTGATCTCGAACGGTTGATGCGCCGCTTCTTTGGAGCTGGACCGCGGCGGCTACGCGGAATTTCCAAACTACCGGCGCGCCTCGCGACGTGACCGGTAAACGCGACGGAACGTTGGAGCCGCGCGGTCGGACACGGATGCGGCGCGCAGGGCGCCGTGTTCCTCGCGCTCCGCCGCCGTGCGCCCGCCGTCGCCGGAGCCTCGAGATGTCACGCAATTCGCCGTCGTTCACGAGACCAGCCGTCGGACTGCAAGCACTCTGGAGCTCGCTGGTGCTCGCCAGCGCTGCGGCCGCACAGTCACCGACGATCCTCGATTCCTATCCCTTCGTCGCCAGTCGCGCCGTGGCCTCGGAGCAGCCGAGCTCGACCTTGGGGACGATCTCCGACGGCTCCGGCGGAGGAGTGATCCGCCTCACGCACACGTCCTCGTCACTTCCCGGCACGCTCGCGCCCGCCTCGTCGGGGTCGTTCGACACGCGAGGCATGACGATGGACATCGCGCTCTCACCGACGCACGAGTACGTCGCCGCGAACAGCGCCGGTCTGGAGATCTACCCGCGCACGGGGACGCTTCCGCTCGTCGTCTCCGGCACCACGGGCGCGTGGAGCGTTTCCCAGGTCGCGCTCGGAGCGACGTCGCAGACGATCGTCGCCGTCGGCACGCAGGAACTCGACGGCACGGGCAACCTCGTGATCGTCCTCCACGATCGCTCGGCTGGCACGGCGAGCGTGCTCGCGACCGAGACGCTCGGGGCTCCCGTGCACGCTGTCGCGGCGAGCACCGCGATCGCCGCGAGCGCTCCCCCCGGGAGTCATGGCTTCACCGTGCTCGTCGGTCTCGAGGACTGCGCGAGCACGACGCCGTCGAGCCTGCGGCGCTTCGACTACGTGTTCACGTCGGGCTCGCTCACGCCGTCGACCTCGAATCCGATCGTGTGGACGCAGAGCGCGACGTCCGCGCGCAGCCTCGTGCGCGACATCGCGATCGACGGTGCGTCGAAGCGCGCATACGTGGCCGCGTACTGCGGCGGAGTTCTCGCGTTCGACGTGAGTCCGACGGCGGGCCTGCAGGTCGACACGACTCCGAACTGCTGGCCGCTCCCGTTGCCGTTCGTCGCCTCTCACCGCGGGTACGCGACCGCGATCGCGCTCGACCCGCTGGATTCGTCGGTGCTCGTCGTGGGGCTCGGTGGCCCCAAGAGCGGCGAGAAGCAGTACCTCGGGGACACCGACGATTCCGCGTGCAACGAAGGCAGCTGTCCTGCGCTGCCGCTGGGCTTCGCCGGCTCCACGGACGGCGTGTTCGTCTACCGCCTCGACTCGAACGGTGATCCGATGCTGGACCTCGCAAGTCAGCCCGTCCCGGAGTCGAGTTTCGCGGGCGTGTCGCCGATCGCGTTGTCGGTGCGGCATCGCAGCGCGACGGCGAACCATCTGTACGTGGACGTCGCGGCGGACACGGAGGGACTGCTCGTGCTGCACGCCTCGCGTGCTTCGTCGAGCTCTCCGTGGGTTCTCGACGCGAACATCGACAGCGCCTGGGACAAGTCGCCTCCCGGTTCGTTGCCCTTGCACGCACACGACGACGTGCTCGTCACCGGCTCGAGCGCGACGGGAGACAAGTCGGTGCTCGTCGCCGCGGAGCTCTCGCTCACGCTGTTCGACGTGCAGGCCTCGGGTAGCCTGTCCGCGGCGACGCCTCGGTGCGAATACAAGGGAGGCCTCTCCCTCGCCGCGTTTCCCGACGGCAATGCGCGCATCTACGCCTCGACCAGCGGCGGGCGCCCGAGCAATCCTGGTGGCATCCAGGCCTACAAGTTCGCGACGTCGAGCGGCGCGAAGGTCGTGACCCAGGCGGGTGAGCCCGTCCACAAGGGCGGCTTCGGATATCGCATCGCCGCATCGACCGGATTGAACGGGAATCGCTGGTTGTATTCCGTCAGCGAGGATCGCGACACCGCCGGACCGACCTTGTGCGCGTGCAACGGTCCGACGCCCTACGCCGTGCGCATCTGGGACGTCGGCACGTCGAGCGCCCCGCGCGATTGCGCGACGGCGTTGCCGGCGAGCTGCCCGGGCGGTTGCTGCACCGGCGTCGTTCCGGATCCCGAGACGTACTATCCGCCGTCGACGACGCGCTTCTGCCACCGCGCCGTGTACCGCACGTCGACGCCGGATCCCATCACGAATCAACCGGACATCGACCGCGCGCTCGAGGCGATCGCCGTCGTCGACGTGCCGGGATCGACGCCGCGCCAGGTGATCTACGCGCTCTACTTCCCCTCGAACGTGTACGACTGCATGGCGCCGCGCCCCGAATGCGGGCTGCTCGTACTGACTGTGGACGCGGCGGGTTCGGGCTGGGTGATCCAGAAGCAGGGCACGGTGCCGGTGTTCACGAGCATCGACAACTCGTACCACGCGAGCTCGATCTCGATCGACGGCAACCGGCTCTTCGCTTCTTGGTCGATCGGCGGCCTCGCCGCGTTCGACATCAGCGATCCGCTGGCGCCGGTGCTGATCGCGAAGGAGCCGCTCGCGGCGGGCGCGTACGGCATCACGCAGGGACCGATGAAGATCGTCCCTGGTCCGGTCGCGGCGCAGACGTCGCACGCCCGCTACGTCTACGTCGCGCTGCTCAACGACGGCATCGGCCTGTACAAGCTGAAACGCCTGCCGATCACCGTGCCGCCGCCTCCGCTGCCTTACGTGTTCGAAGCGCACGCGAGCAGCCCCTTCCGCATGCGCTGGCAGACGACTTCGCTCTGCGTCGATCCTGACGACACGTCGCTCAAGACGCTCTACGTCACCCAGGCACGTGGAGGTGTCGACCACGTCGACTTCTCGAACGTGTCGTTCCCTTGACTCTCGAGCGCCGGCCGCGCGCGACGTCAACGCGCCGCGCGCGGCTCGCCGCTCTCGATCCAGTCGCGCAGGAGCACGAGCGCGCTCCAGGAGTCGCGCCGCGCGCGCGCGTCGGCTCCGCGGTGGCCGCTCTCGCGCAGGAGCTCCTCGGCGGCCTTCGTCGTCAGGCGTTCGTCCCACGTGATCGTCTCGACGCGCGGAAAACGCTGCTTCAAGCGCTCGACGAAGGCGAGCACGTCCTGCGCGCGGCCGCCGCTCGTGCCGTCCATGTTCAGCGGCAGACCGACGAGGAAGGTGCGCACGTCGCGCTCGCCGAGGAGCTTCTCGACGAAGGCGAAGAGCTCCGTCTCCGGCCCCGGGCCGCGCCAGGGTTCGAGCGCCTGCGACGTGATGCGCAGCGCGTCCGCGACGGCGAAGCCGCAACGCTTCGTGCCGTGGTCGAAGGCGAGCACCGCTCCGCGTACGGCGCTCACAGCGAACCGGGGTCCTCTTTCTCGAGGCGCGCGACGATGTGCTTCACGTCCTGCGCGCGATCGCGCGGCATGACGAGCAGCGCCTTGCCCGCGCGCACGACGACGAGGTCGTTCACGCCCACGATCGCGATCGTCTCGCCGCGCTTGCCGTGCACGACGTTGCCCTTGGCGTCGTGCGCGAGCATGAGCGCGCCGCCCGAGGCGATGTTCCCGTGCGCGTCGGCCTCGAGCACTTCCGGCAGCGCGGCCCACGAGCCGACGTCGCTCCAGCGGAAGCGGATCGGGAGCACGCGCACCTGCGCCGCCTTCTCCATGACCGCGACGTCGATCGGCGCCGAGCGCAGCTTCGTGTAGACGCTCTCGAGCTCCGCGGCGTGCTTCATCGCGCGCAGCGGGCCGACGATGTCGGCGGCGTGCTCGTCGAGCGCCGCCAGGATCGAATCCGTGCGCCAGACGAAGATGCCCGCGTTCCAGAAGAAGCGCCCGCTGGCGAGGAACTGCTCGGCGCGCGCTCGATCGGGCTTCTCGACGAACCGCGCCACGCGCAGGACATCGGTGCCTCCGCGCTCGTTGAGCTTCTCGCCGCCTTCGATGTAGCCGTAACCCGTCGCCGCGTGCGCCGGCTGGACGCCGAGCGTGCACAGGGCGCGCGTCTCGATCGCTTCGTCGCAGGCGGCCTGCAGCACCTTGCGGAACTCGCGCGGCGGAGCGATCACGTGATCGGAGGGCAGCACGATCTGCACCGAGTCCCTCACGCGCCGCTCGAGCTCGACCGCGGCCCACGCGACGCACGGCGCCGTGTTGCGACCGACGGGCTCGGCGAGCACGTTCTCGGGCGGGAGCCTCGGCAGGAACTTGCGCACGAGCGACACGTGCTCGCGTCCGGTGACCACGAGGATGTTCTCGTGGCCGACGAGACCCTCGAGTCGCCTGGCGGTCTCGGCGATGAGCGCGCGCTTGCCGCCGATCGGCAGGAACTGCTTGGGCAGCGCCTTGCGGCTCGCCGGCCAGAAGCGCGTGCCGAAGCCGCCGGCCATGATCACGGCATAGATCTGCATCGGGTGCCCGGCGCTAGAAGCGCGGTGGCAACGGAGCATAACCCGGCAGCGGCAGCGCGCGGAAGCGATCGTCGCCGCCGAAGAGGTTGAACCAGTGCGCGTTGATCTCGGGCCGGTCGAGGTCGCCGCTGATCGTGACCGAGACGATGTTGTCGGTGATGAACGAGAGCGCGCGCAGGATCCAGTCGAGCGTCTTGATCTCCGTCAGGCGCGCGTCGAGCTCGTAGTCGAGCGTGCCGTCGAAGTCGAGGCTGCCCTGTCCGGCGAGCTGCAGCACGTCGCTGCGCACGTTGAGATCCCGCATCTCGATCCTCCCGTCGTGGATCGTGATGTTCGTCGCCAGCTGGTCGAAGACGACCGCGTTGCCCAGCCCGAAGCGCGAGAGCAGTCCGCGGAACACCGGGATCGACCAGAGGTAGGAGTCGCGCACGCGCACCGATCCCGCGCCCTCGATCGCGAGCAGGTTCTTCGTGTCGCCGCGCAGGAGCAGGTTGCAATCCAGGCGCCCCTTGCTCGCCACGTTCGAGACGAAGAGCCCCTGCAGCAGGTCCTCCAGGCGCACGTCGCGCAGATCGAGCGCGAGCTGGAACGGGTACGGCTCGGAGAGGTCGATCGAGAACAGAGTCCCGCCGCGATCGGACTCGACGCCCAGGGGCCGCACGTCGCCGCGCGCGAACTTGCCCTTCAAGTCCTCGATCGAGAGGCGCGGCTCGACGTAGGTCACGAGCAGGCTGGCGTCGTCGAGCCGGCGGCCGGCGACCGTGCCGGAGAAATCGCCCACCGACGCGAAGGCGCGCACGCGCCCGCCTTCGTAGATCAGCTCCTCGATGCGTGCGTTCGCCTTCTCGACGAAGAGCGGCATGCCGAGCACGATGCTCATGTCGTGCGGCACGACGTCGCCGCGGAAGACGAGCGCGCCTTCGCCGATGCTCGGCGCCTTGAGCGTCACGTGTCCCTGCGGCACGTCGAGCGTGCCGCTCCACTTGAGCTCGCCGAGCAGCGCGTCGAGCGTGTTCGCGTCGAAGAACGGCGCGAGGTGCGCCTTGTCGAGCGGCACGCCGCTGGCGGCGATGTCCGTGTCGAACTGCAGGCCGCCGCTCCCGCCTGGATCGCTGTCGTTCTCCGTCGCCGCCCGCAACGTCGTGTTCGAGAGCACGACGGGCGTGCCCGCGAGCGCCGCGTCGATGCGCCCGCCGCGCAGCAGCTCGACGCGCTTGCCGCCGGCCTCCTCGTCGACGAGCGTCAGCACGCCGTGCAGCTCGTCGAGGCGGAAGCTCTTGCCGCTCTCGAACGTGTTGTTGCGCAGGTGGAAGCGGAAGCGCGAGTGGTCGGCGGCGCCCGAGGACTCCGACAACGTGATGTCGCCGCGCAGGTCGACGCGCCCCGAGAGGCTGGCGGTGGAGATGTCCGCGCCCGCGCCGCCGCCCGATCCTCCCGACTGGTCGAGCAGCGCGCGCAGGCTGCCGCGCAGCTTGGCCGAGCTGGGATCGATGCCCACGCCGTGCACGCTCACCACCCGGCCGGGGAACGCGGCGCGGATCGCGACCTGCGCTTCCTTCTCCCAGCGGCCGACGAGCGGCGCGATCGCAAGGCGCGTGCGCGAGCCGCCACCCTCTTCGTCGAACACGGCGCCGCGCACGCCGCCGCGCACGTCGCTCGTGAGCATCGGGAACTTCTCGAACTGCAGCGCGACCGGAGTCTCGGCGTTGGGCGCGACCTCGAAGTAGGACGCGAACCGCTCGTGCAGTCCGGTGCGCGCGCGCGTGTAGCGCGCGTCGACGAATCCCTGGCGCGTGATGGGCGCGAGGCTCGCGCCGATCTCGGGGTAGCGCCGCGCGAGCCGCTGCACGTCCTCGCCCTTGAGCGAGATGCGCTTCACGTCGGCCGCGATCCAGGCGAGCTCGTCGAGGTCGCGTGCGCGTGCGTCGTCGGTCGCCGTCGGATCGAACTGCGCGCGCAGCACGATGCTCAGGCTCTGCGCCGTCTCCAGGCGCCCCTGTCCGACGAACGAGAGCCCCGCCTGGCGCACCCCATCGGAGCGGTAGCGCAACGTGCCGTTCGACATCGACGCGGGAATCGCCGGCTCGCGTTCCTTCCACACGAGATCGAGCCCGCGCATGCCCACGGCGAGATCGGTCGAGAGCCAGTGCATGTGCGGT
Source organism: Planctomycetota bacterium (assembly GCA_044228975.1). GTDB lineage: Bacteria > Planctomycetota > UBA1135 > UBA1135 > JADJNY01. The sequence goes on from JBGATX010000031.1 coordinate 25,457, forward strand.
TCGCGCACGAGGTGCAGATCGATGGCGAGCTCGCCGTGCCTCGGCTCATAGGGCTTCCAGGTCGAGGCGGGCGGCAAGGTTCCCGAGAGTCCCAGGAGCGCGCGATCGAGGTACTCGTCGACGGCGAGCTTGGGCGTGCTGAGCGTCAGGTCGAGATCGCTGTAGCCGTGGCCGGGAGCGGTCGGCGGCAGATCGCTCGGGTGCGCTTCGACGGACCCGTGCGCGTGAATCGGCCCGCCGGGATGTTCCCCCTCGAGATCGAAGAGCGCGATGCGGAACGGCCGCGGCGCTCGCGGATCGAGCGCGTAGCCGACTTCGCCGCGCACCTTGTCGATCGGCAGCGGGAAGCCCTGATCGGAGTGACCGTCGGCGTGGTTCGGCCAGCCGTGGTAGGTCATGCCGCCGCGTCCGTCGAGGCGCGCGTCGAGCGCGAAGCGCGCGCGCGAGCCGAGCTCCTCGTCGAGGTTCCAGTCGATCGGAACCTCGAGCGCGGCGTGCACGCGCGCGATGCCGCGCGGCTCGAAGGCTCTCCAGCGTTGCACGACTTCCGCCGACAACGTGTGCATCTCGCCGAGCACGGTCTTCAGCGCGAGCTCCGGCGCGCTGCACCACAACTTCGCCAGGCGCCCCTGGCCCGCTTCGGGGCCGAGCACGAACCACGCTTCGCTGCGCGCCTCGTTCAGGCGGCCGCGTGCGCGCGCGCGGTCCTGGCGCGGAGCCCAGATCTCCTCGCTGCGCGCGGGCGCGTAGCGCGCGTCGACCTCGAGATCGAGCTCGTCGGCACGACGTCACCGCCGAGGAGCTCGCCCGAGCCGCCGGCGATGCGCGCGCGCAGTGGTCGGCAACGCGCTGCCGTCGAACGCGAAGTGCGCCTGCGCGGAGAGATCGAGCGTGCCGCGCGCCTTGTGCCGCGCGAGGCCCGCGACCGCGCCGCTCTGCGGCAACATCTCGGGTCCGAGCGGCACGGCGCGCGCCCAGGCCTCGACATCGAAGCTCCCCGAACCGGACGGCCGGCCGCGCAGCGTGATCTCGCCGCGCGCGGCGGTGCTGGCGCCCGCCACCGCGCCGGGCACGACGCGACCGTTGAGCACCACTCCGGTGCCCGGCTCGTCGACGAGCTCGAGCGCGACGCGGCCGAGCGGGATGCGGCCGAAACGGCGCGTCTCCCATTCGACGCTCACGTCGTCGATGCGCACGGACGGCGTGGCCGCGGGACGCGCCTCGCCCTGCGCCGGCGGCCCGAGCTGGCGCGAGAAGCCCTCGAAGGCGTTGAGCAGCGCCGGCGTGATGCGCACGTGTCCGTCCCAGGCCTCGATGCCCGCCGGCTCGAAGCCGCGCTCGCGCGCGAAGCGGAAGTGCACGTCGACGTGGCGCAGGAAGGCGAGCTCGCCGGCGTGGCCGATCTGCACGCCTTCGAGCTCGAGCGCGGGCTCGAACCAGCGCAGGCGCACGTTCTGGACTTCGAGGTCGGCGGCGAGCGTGCCGGCGTCGCGGCGCAGCGCGGAGACCACCGCGCGCCGCAACAAACCGGTCTCCTCGGCGAGCCACAGGATCACCACGCCCGCGAAGGCGATCCAACCCAGCGCGAGCGCCAGGCCCAGGCACAGACGCAGCGTCAGGCGCGCGAGCGCTCGCATGCGCTCACTCTCCCGGTGCGCGCTGCTCGTCGCGCGCGGGACGAGCCTGCGTCGGCGACGCGTCGGCGCCCGCGCGCGGCTCCGGCGTGCTCGCGGGCGAGTCGCTGACGCGCGAGCGCGCCTGGAAGGAGCTCGTGCGGCGTTCGAGCGGCGCGTCGAGCGCGCTCGCGCGGCGCAGTGTCGCGCTGGAGCCCTCGTCCTCGTTTGGTGCGGGCCCGCGCTCGCGCGCGTCGCGCTCGTCGGGGTCGGTGGGACGCGGGCGGCGATCGCTCGCCACCGACGGCGGAACTCCGAGGCTCCAGCTCGGCGCCTTGGGTACCGGCGCGGCTTGCGCGGGCACGATCAGCGCTTCACCGCCGACGTAGCGGCGCTGCACGCGCTTGCCGACCGAGCACGTGATCTCGTAGGAGATCGTCCCGGCGTGCTGCGCGATCTCCTCGACCGAGATCGTCTCCGAGCCGTCGGTGCCGATCAGCGTCGCGACGTCGCCGACGTGCACGCCGGGGATGTGGCCGACGTCGACCATGATGTAGTCCATCGACACGCGCCCGACGATCGGCGCGCGCTGGCCGCGCACGAGAACGCAGCCGCGGTTCGAGAGTCGCCACGGGACGCCGTCGTTGTAGCCCACCGGCAGCGTCGCGATGCGCGTCGCGCGCGTCGCGCTCCAGGTCGAGCCGTAGCCGACGGCCGCCTCGGCCGGCACGTCCTTCAGGAAGACGATCTGCGTGCGCATCGAGAGGATCGGCCGCAGGTCGCCCGCTCCCGGCAGATCCGAGGGCAGCACGCCGTACGCGCTGATGCCCGGGCGCACCGTGTCGTAGCGCGGGCGCAGGTCGGTGAAGATGCAGGCCGAGTTCGCCACGTGGATCCAGCCCGCGAGCAGGTTCTGCGCTCGGGCTTCGCGCAGCACCGATTCGAACAGGCGCGCTTGCTCGGCGGTGCTCGAGGCGTGCGCGCCTTCGCTGGCGCTGACGTGCGTCATCACACCGGCGAGCTCGAGATGGCTCGAGGAGCGGATCTCGCGCAGGAGGTCGAGCGCGCGGCTGGGCAGGACGCCCAGGCGCCGCATGCCCGTGTCGATCTTCAAGTGCACCTTGGCGCGCCGGCCGAGCGAGCGCGCGAGCTCCTGCAGCATCGCGCGCCGGTCGCTCGAGTGCAGCGCGATGTGCACGTCCCCGCGGATCGCGTCCGCCGCCTCGTCGTCGATGATCGTGCCGAGCACGAGGATCGGCAGGCGCACGCCCGCCTGGCGCAGCTCCAGGGCTTCGGCCGACGTGCTCACGCCGAGCGCCGCGATGCCGCAGCGCACGGCGTGGTTGGCGATCGCGACGGCGCCGTGACCGTAGGCGTCGGCCTTGACCACGAGCATGATGCGCGTGCCGGCGCCGGCCTTGCGGCGGATCACGGCCAGGTTGTGGGCCAACGCATCGAGGTCGATGTCGGCCCAGGCTCGGTAGGCGATCACGGGCGCAAGATAGCGGGGCGCTCGCGGCGGATCCATGCAGCAGAACGTCACTCGCGACGCGCGTCGCGAGCTCGAACTCCCGCGCGCGTACGCCGAACGCGGCGAGTGTGCGGAGCTCGGCGCTCGCGCGGTCCGGTTGCGCCTCGCGCGTGCGCGGTTTCGCGGCGCCTAGCGCTTGCGCGGTTTCGCCGCGAACGGTCGCAGGTAGAGCGGCTCCAACGCGTCGAGCGGCGTCGCGCCGCGCGTCTCCAGCCTTCGCGCGCCGAGGCGCAGGAGATCGAGCGCGTCGGGCACGGCCGTGCTCACGAGTCGTGCGCGATCGGCTGCGCTCAAGCCGGCCGCATCGGCCACGGTTGCATCGCCGAAGATCGGCACGCGCGGAGGAAGGAGCGCCGCCAGTTCCGCCGCTCGAACGACGCGTGGCGCGTTCAGCACCTCGACCTCGTCCGCGAGGCGCCGGTAGTGCGCGAGGTAGAGCTCCTCGGAGCGCGCGTCGAGCAGCACGACGCCTTCCTCGCCCGGCGCGAGCTGGCCGAAGACCAGCGTCTCGCCCGACGGCACGCCGACGCAGCTCGCGCCGCTGCCGCGCGCCAGGCCGAGCGCGGTGGCGATGCCGACGCGCAGTCCGGTGTAGCTGCCCGGTCCGGTGCCGACGAAGACGGCTTCGATGGCGCGCGGATCGCCGCCGAGCTCGCGCAGCAGCTCGGCGAGGCTCGGGAAGAGGTCGCTCGCGTGCGCGCGCTCCGTTCCGAGGCGGGCGCCGCGCGAGACGTCCCCGACGCGCACCGCGACGGAGGCCGCGCGTGCCGAGGTTTCGAGAGCGACAGCGATCACGGCGGGGAAGTTAGGCCGGGGAGTCGTCGAGAGCCAGCGCTCACTCCTGGCCGCGACATTCGATCGGCACGCGGGCCGTCGGGAGGCGGCCTCTCAGCTCCCGATCTCGGCGACGATCGCGCTCGCGAGCTCTTGCGCCTGCTTGCGGATGCGCTCGAGATCGGGGCCTTCGACCATCACGCGTGCCAGCGGCTCGGTGCCCGAGTAGCGCAGGAGCACGCGCCCGTCGTCGCCCAGATCCGATTCGACGCGCGCGCGCGCCGCGACGACCCCGGGGAGCGAGCTCAACGACGGCTGGCGCGCGACGGGCACGTTGAGCAGCACTTGCGGGAACGCGCGGAAGGCGGACGCGAGCTCGCTCAGCGGCTTCTTCGTCTCCTTCATGACGCGCAGCACGCGCAACGCCGTGTAGATGCCGTCGCCGATGTAGTGGTGGTCGGCGCCGAAGACGATGTGGCCCGACTGCTCGCCGCCGAGCTTGAGCTTCTCGCGCCGCAGCGCCTCGACCACGCGCCGGTCGCCGACGTCGACGGTGACGATCGAGACGCCGACGTCGCGCAGCGCGCGCGCGAGCCCCTTGTTCGACATCACGGTCGCGACGATGCGCGGATCGGGGAGCTCCTTCTTGCTCGCCATGTGCCGCGCGCACACGGTCAGGATGCCGTCGCCGTTCAGGATGTCGCCGCGCTCGTCGACGAGCATGCAACGATCGCCGTCGCCGTCGAGCGCGATGCCGATTTGAGCTCCCTGCGAGCGCACCTCCTGCGCGATGCGCCCGGGTTTCGTCGCGCCGCAGTCGCGGTTGATGTTGTCGCCGTCGGGCTCGGCCGCGATGGCGACGACCTGCGCTCCCAGGCGCCCGAAGACGCGCGGCGCGACGCGCGACCCGCCGCCGTTGGCGCAATCGACGACGAGGCGCATGCCGTCGAGTGGCAGTCCGCGCGCGGACTTGTCGACCAGGTAGGTGAGGTAGTCGTTCTCGAGCTGCGGATCGAGCGGCGGAGGCGTCGAGCCGGGCAAGCTCACCGACGGCGTCGCGATCAAGCGCGCTTCGATCGCGAGCTCGAGCTCGTCGGAGAGCTTGTCGCCTTCGCCGGAGAAGACCTTGATGCCGTTGTCCTCGGCCGGATTGTGTGACGCGGAGATCATCGCGCCGATCTGGAAGCGACCCAGGCGCGTCAGCAGCGCGAGACCCGGCGTCGTGATCAGCCCGCAGCTCGAGACGAGGAACCCGTGCGTCGAGAGGCCGCGCGCGAGCGCCGCTTCGAGCTCGGGACCGGAGCGACGGCCGTCGTGGCCGATGAGCACGCGATGCTTCGCCTGCACGCGCGCGCCGCCGTGCTGCTCGTTCGCGGGCACGAGCACGTCGCCGAGCGCGCAGCCGAGCGCGGTGACGGCGTTGACGGAGAGCCAGCCTTCCCCCGCGCGTCCGCGGATGCCGTCGGTGCCGAAGATGCGCTCCTGCTTCAACTCGTTCGTTCCTTCGCGCGCCGTGCGTTGCACGTCGCGCAGCGGATTGTGCGCTCTGGGATGCGCGACGCCAAGGCTCATCAGGAGACCGATGACGCGGATCAGCACCGTCGTCGGACGTAGGCGAGCTCGCGCGCGACGAAAGCTGCCTGCCGCGCTTCGCGCACATCGTGCACGCGCAGGATCTCGGCTCCATGCTGCACGCCGACGGTGAGTGCGGCCAGAGAACCGCCGAGGCGCTGCGTCGCATCCGAGCGCCTTGCGCCCGCTCGTTCTTCGATCGTGGCAATGAACGACTTGCGCGAGACGCCGAGGACGACGGGCAGGCCGAGCGAGCGCAGCTCGTTCAACCCGCGCACGAGGTCCAGGTTGTGCTCCAGCGTCTTGCCGAAGCCGATGCCCGGATCGATCCAGAGCCTCGAGCGGTCGACACCGGCGTCCAGCGCGGCGCGGCAGCGGGCACGCAAGAACTCTCGCACCTCGGCGACGATGTGCTTGTAGCGCGGAGCGCGCTGCATGTCGTTCGGCTTGCCTTGCATGTGCATGGCGACATAGCCCGCGCCCGCGCGCGCCGTCACGGTGAGGATGCGCGGGTCGAACACGCCGGCACTGATGTCGTTCACGATCGTGGCGCCGGCCGCCAGCGCGGCTTCGGCCACTTCGGACTTGGTCGTATCGATGCTGATCGGAAGCGCGGTGAGCTCGCGCAGTCCGCGCACGACGGGGAGCACGCGGCGAAGCTCCTCGTCGGCATGGATCGGCGTCGACCCAGGGCGCGTCGATTCGCCGCCGATGTCGAGGAAGTCGGCGCCGTCGTTCGCGAGTCTCAGTCCGTGTTCGATCGCTCGCGACGCGTCCAGGAAGCTGCCCCCGTCGGAGAAGCTGTCGGGAGTCACATTGACGACGCCCATGATCCGGGGCACGTCGGGGATCGTGTGTGCGTGCACAATCGGAGCGATCAACGCATCGACCCACGGATGCTCTTCGCGCAGCGCCCTCAGCGCTTCGAGCTTCGCTGTGACGAGGTCTCCGTGTCGATCGAGAAACTCGCGCAGTGCCTCACGCTCCTCCGGCGTGAGCGCCGCGCCCCACACCAGCACGCTGATCGGGAAACCGTCCTCGATGTCGAAGTCCGTGAAGGGCTCTCGCACGAGCGTCAGCACAGCGAGGCGCAGCGCCAAGTCGCCGAACACCGGGTCCTTCGACCAGTCCGTCCCGCCGCGCAGTCTACGAAAGCACGCCGCCCGCCCCGTTCGTGAAGGGGCGGGCGGCGTGCGAGTTCGTGCGCTCGAGCGCTCTCAGGCGGGCGACAGTCCAGGCTTGCCCGGCAACTCACCGCCGCGCGGAGCGTGCGACGTGCCGCGCGTGTCGATCGGGCTCGTCGTCGACGGCTTCTGCGCCGGCGGAGCGGGCGGCGTCCGGACGCAGGTTGTCGAGGACGCACCGGCGAGCAGACGCTTGATCTCGTCGCCGCTGATCGTCTCGAAGCGCAAGAGGGCCTCATCACCGCCTCGATGCCGCTGGCGTTCTCGCGCACGATGCGTTCGGCGGTGTTGTAGGCGTCCTTGAGCAGCTTCTCGACCTCCTGGTCGATCGTGCGCGCGGTCTCTTCCGAGTGCCACTTGCCGCTCATCAGCTCGGTGCCGAGGAAATCGGAGCCTTGGCGCTCGGCGTAGTTGATCGGGCCGATCTTCTCGGACATGCCGAGCTCGGTGACCATCGCGCGCGCCATCTCCGTCGCGCGGCGGATGTCGTCGGACGCGCCGGCGGAGATGTCGCCGCAGAAGACCGCTTCCGCGAAGCGGCCGCCGAACGCCCAGGCGAGCTGGCCCACCATGCGCTTCTTCTGCATGTGGTAGCTCTCCTTGTCGGGCAGGACCATCGTCGAGCCGAGCGAGCGTCCGCGCGGCACGATCGTGACCTTGTGCGGATCGTCGACGTCGGCGAGCACGGACGCGACCACCGCGTGGCCGGCCTCGTGGTAGGCGGTGATCTTGCGATCCTCTTCCTCGATCTTGCGCGACTTCTTCTGGCGGCCGTAGCGCACCTTGTCGCGCGCTTCCTCGAGGTGCTCCATCGAGACCTCGTCCTTCTTCGCCAGCGCGGCCATGATCGCCGCTTCGTTGATGATCGCGGCGAGGTCGGCGCCGGAGTAGCCGGGCGTCGAACGCGCGAGCGTGCTCACCTCGACGTCGCCGGCGACCTTCACCTTCTTCAGGTGCACGCGCAGGATGTCCTCGCGGCCCTTGACGTCGGGCAGGTCGATCACGACCTCGCGGTCGAAACGGCCGGGGCGCAGGAGCGCGGGGTCCAGGACATCCGGACGGTTCGTGGCGGCGACGACGATGATGCCCTCGTCCGTGCCGAAGCCGTCCATCTCGACCAGGATGGCGTTGAGCGTCTGCTCGCGTTCGTCGTGCCCGCCGCCGAGCCCCGATCCGCGGCGCCGTCCGACGGCGTCGATCTCGTCGAGGAAGATGATGCAGGGCGAGTTCTCGCGCGCCTGCTTGAAGAGATCGCGCACGCGCGACGCGCCGACCCCCACGAACATCTCGACGAAGTCCGAACCGCTGATCGAGAAGAACGGCACGTCCGCCTCGCCGGCGATCGCCTTGGCGAGCAGCGTCTTGCCGCAGCCCGGAGGCCCGACGAGCAGCACGCCGCGCGGGATGCGCCCGCCGACGCGCGTGAAGCGGCCGGGGTTCTTGAGGAACTCGACGATCTCGCGCACCTCGTCCTTCGCTTCGTCGGCGCCCGCGACGTCGTCGAAGGTGACGTTGGTGTGGTTCTCCTTGCTGTACAGCTGCGCACGCGAGCGTCCGAAGCTCATCACGCCGCCCGCCGCTCCCTGGTTGCGCATCTGGCGCATGAAGATCAGGAAGAACACGAACATGAGCACCAGCGGTCCCCAGAACATGAGCAGGCTCTGCCAGAGCGAGCTCGCGTCCTTGTAGAAGGTCCCGTTGACGTTGTTCAGCGTCAGCGTCTCGACGCCTGCGCCCGCGCCGGCGACGAGCGCCTTGGTCGCGGCGAGGTCCTCGACGTCGTGCAACTCGAACCAGCGCGTGTGCGACGTCTTGTCGAGGCCGAAAGGAGCCTTCTCGCCGGGATGCTTCTCCTCCCACTTCGAGATCGGCTTGGTCGCGACCTGCACGAAGAGCTTGTCTTCCTGGGCGCTGTCGTCGGGCCGCGAACCGCTGTGCGCGCCGACGGGATCGGCGAGACGCACGGTGAGCAGTCGGGCGGCGAGCGGCGTGTACCAGCCGTCGGCGACCGCCGCGCGGAACTCCTTGTCGACCACCGGATCGTACGGACCCTGGGCGACGACCTGCTTGTAGCGCTCGTCGCGTCCGTCCTGGAACGAGGCGACGCGCACGGAGAAGGCGCGCTCGCCCTTGAGCTCCCCATCGATCTGGTTCGCGCCCTGGAAGTCCATGCGCGCGATCTGACCGGTGTAGAGGTAGTACTCGAACTGATCCTGCGAGAGGTCCTGGACGCTGCGCAGCTTCTGCCCCCCGATGAGGAGGAAGATCGCGATCAGCACGAACAGAAACAGAGCGTAGGAACCGAAGGAGCGCGCCTTCTTGTTCTTGTCGCCGGAGGGCGTCTTGGGGTCGGCCATGTGGGGTGAGTATCGGCGCGGGAGCGCGCCGTCTGCACGGCGGGAGGGGCTCCAGCGTTAGAGGATAGGGAGCCGCGCGCGTTTCCCGAAACGACCGGCCCGATTTCGGGCCCCGGAGACGGTGGGCGGTCGTCGCGCGGCGGGCGGAGAGAGCGGTCGCCGTGACGTTGGCGAAGCGGAAGGTGGACGGGGTTCGAAGGGCGGGCTCGAGAGCTGCGGCCGGGCGATCGGGTCGGTCGTGCCCATCCCTAGTTCACGCCGGCGAACAGGTCCAGGACGAGCTCCTCCGCGACGTGACGCATCGCGCGCTCGCGCGCCTGGCGTTCGTTGCGGCCGGTGGGCTCGATCACGAATCCGACCCACGTGCTGGCGCGCGCGCCCGGCGAGCGCAGGGGCGTGGTGGAGTTGCGTGCGTACAAGTTGGCCTCGACCTCGAGATAGAGGCCCGTCTCGAGCAGGACGTTGTCCGTACTGCGGATGCCCGAACGCCGGTGGTACTGCCGGACGGTGCCGCGCACGAGGTACTCGGCCGAGGCGATGCGCTCGAGCGGCACGTCGACGTAGCTGCGCAGCGCGCGCGTGAATTCGTCATCGAACTCGCGCTCGACGTCGCGCTCCAGCGTCTCGTTGCCGAAGTGCTCGACGCCGAGCGAGGGCACGTTCTCCGGTCGCAACCGCAGTCCGGCGCTGTAGCCGCACGAAGCGCCGAAGAGCGCCGCGACGGCGCCGACGGCGAGCGCGGCTCGCGACGGGACCCTCATGGCGTGGCCCCGGGTTTGGCTTCCACCGGCGCTGGTGGGCCGAGCTCGCGCACGAACTCCTGCGCCGAGGCTTCACGTTCCGTGTCGCCCGCCTGGCGCGCCTCGTCGATCGCGCGCGCGGCGTGGTAGCGCGCCCCGTGATCGTTCTTCACCGTGCGGTAGAACGCCGCGATGAGCAGGTCGCTGTCGATCAGGCGCCGCTGGCAATCGGCGAGGTCGAGGCGCACCTCGCCCTCGAGCTCGTGGCCGGCCCAGCCGCCGAGCCAAGTCTGGAGCTCCGCCTGCGCGCGCAGGAGCTCCCCGCGGTCGTACTCGGGACTGCGCAACGACGAGAGGCGCAGCTTGGGGATGCGCGCCTGCGCGCCGACGCGCAGCTTCGAGCCGGGGTGGTAGAGCACGAGGAACTCGAGTCGCTCGATCGCGAGATCCCAATCGAGATCGTCGGCGTACATGCGCGCCAGCGCGTCGTAGGCCTCGTCGGAACGCGCCGCGGAAGGATGGTGGAGGATGACGTACTCGAGCACCTCCTGCGCGTCGTCGGTCGAGTGCCCGATGCCGAGCCAGCCGCGGCCGTGGACCACGAGCCACAAGCCGATCTCGATCAGCAGGTCGCCGGCCGCGGCGCGCGCGAAGTGCTCGGGGAACTTCGTGTCGAGCTTGCGCACGAGCCGGTAGGCATCGAGCGCGTCGTGGCGCTCGAACATGGTCCGCGCGGCGCGCAGGCCGGCCGTCACGGCGAGCTGGCGCGGCAGGTCGAGATCGACGAGGTCCGCGAGGTCGTCGGGGTCGGAGGTGTCGGTCGAAAGCTCGTCGATGCGCTTCTCGGCCGCCGTCTCGAGCGTGCGCTGCACCTCGTCGCGCGTCGCCGTCGGCAGACCGGGCGTGTTCGCCGCGGCGCGCATGCGCTCGAGCGCGCTCTCCGTGCGGCCCTGCTCGAGCTCGGCGCGCGCCTGCGTCAACGCCGCGGGCACGTCGCGCGGGTTCATGCGCGGGTGCGACGACTTGCAGCCGCAGCAGAGCAGCACGGTGAGTGCGAGCACGCAGCTCCAGGGAGTGCGCCAGGATCGGGGCATCAGCGTCGTCGCTCGTTCGGCTTGGGCGTCGTGGGTGCGTTGCGGTTGGGCACGGACAAGAAGGCGCGGTGGCTCTTGGGCTGCGTCTCGAGGTGGTAGTCGAGGAAGCGCTCGACGAAATCGCGCACGCGTTCCAGGCGCGCGGCCGCGAGCACCGCGCTGCGCGGCAGATCCGGCGCGCGCGCGGCATCGTGCCAGAGAGCGCGCGCGTCGTCGAGCACGGCGATCGGCAGCGTTCCGACGCGCCGGCCGCTCGCGCGCGCCTCGCGTGCGCAGCGTGCGCACAGGCGACCGCCGGCGCCCGCGGAGAAGGCCGCGCGAGCGCGAAACGGGTTGGCGCGCGCCACCGGCGGCGCGTGGGGACGCGCGGCGCTCTCGTCGGCCGCGGCGGACTGCGCCGGGAGCAGTGCGACGGCTCCCGCGGGGCCTCCGCAGGCCGCGCAGCGCTCCAACGACGGCGAGAGGCCGAGGTGCTCGAGCAGCTCGAGCTCCCAGGTCACCAGCGCCTGTTCGGGCGGCAGCGCGTGGTCCGCCAGGGCGTCGAGCGCGCGCTCCGAGGCCTCGAAGAGCCCGAGCTCGGACGCGCCGGGCCGCGCGACGAGCTCGAGCAGCTCGAGGATCGCGAGCGCGCAGCGGTAGTGCGCGAGGCCGGTCAGGATGCCGCCGCGGCGTCGGTCCAGGTCGCCGCGCCGCAGCGTGGCGAGCTCGCGCGCGGGCGACGCATCCCCACTCGAGCTCGAGCGTGTCGAAGAGGTCGAGCACCGCGAAGTAGCGCGACGTCGGCCGATACGCGCCCTTCGCGAGCAGGTTGACGCGCCCGAAATTCGGCGTGAGCGCGTGCACGACGAGCGACGACTCCCCGAAGGGGATGCGCTTGAGCACGAGCGCGCGGTCCAGGTGGATCGTCACGCCCGCGAGTGTACGCAGCGCGGCGACCAGGGGCTTGTCCGCACCGCAATGCGGGCGCGTGCCGCCGCCGAGCGAGCTTGCGCGCGTCCGCGAGTGCTCAGGCCGCCACGTCCTGCGGCAGCCTGCGGATGCGCACTTTGTAGACGCGCCGATCCGTGGCGTCGCTCACCGTGAACTCGACGCCGGAGCGCACGAACTTCTCGCCGCGCTGGGGGAAGTGGCCGAGCTCGGAGAGCACGTAACCCGCGAGCGTCTCGTAGTCGCCCGAGGGGATCTCGATCTCGACCTCGGCGTTGACCTCGCTCACGTGCGTCGCCGCGTCGACCTCGTACGTGCCGTCGGAGAGCCGCCGCAGTCGCGGCCGCTCGCCGTCGCCGAACTCGTCGCGGATGTCGCCGACGATCTCCTGCACGATGTCGCCCAGCGTCACGAGTCCCGCGGTGCCGCCGTACTCGTCGAGCACGATCGCGACCTTGATCTTCTCGCGCTTGAACTCCGAGAGCAGGTCGGAGACGCGCTTGGTCTCGGGCACGAAGTACGCCGGGCGCAGGATCGAGCGCAGCACGGCCTTCTCGAGCCCCCGCTCGGCCGCGATCTGGACCACGTCGCGCGCCGTCACCAGGCCGAGGATCGTGTCGAGGCTGCCTTCGTACACCGGCAGGCGGCTGTGACCGGTCTCCGCCGTCAGGCGCGCGGCGGCCCCGAGCCCTTCGGAGATCTCGACGCCCGCGATGCCCGTGCGCGGCGTCATGATCGCGGCCACGCTGACGTCTCGCACTTCCATGACGTTGCCGATGATCTCCTTCTCCGTCTCGTCGAGCTGTCCGGTGATCTCGGCGTCGGCGACGACCGCGCGCAGCTCCTCGACGATCTGCCGCCCGGCGGCGGGATCGCGGTGCAGGCCGAGCACGCGCATGCAGGCGCGGCGCACGACCTCGAGACCGTGCGCGGACCACTCCAGCGGCAGCTGCAGGACGTAGAAGGCCGGCAGCGTGCGCAGGAGGAGCGCGTCCCCGCCGCGCAGCGCGACCGCGGTCGGCAGGGCCTCGCCGATGACCAGGCGCGCTGGGACGGCGATCAGCACCGTCCAGAGCAGTGCGAGCAAGTCCAGTCCGCCGCCGGCGGGCTCGGCCGACGCGAGCACCCGGTAGAGCAGGATGAGGAAGACGACTTCGAGGGCCGACTCGACGATCGCGGCGCTGTTCGCGAGCCGCTCGGCACGCTGGAGCAGAGGCTCGAGCCGTCCGCGCTCCTTCTCGGCCTCCGCTCGCGAGAGGACCCGCCCGGCGTGCGAGCGCAGGAGCGCGACGCGCAGCATCGCGAAGAACGCGGCCGCCAGCAGGCAGCCCAGGGCCCAGAGCAGCGCGAAGAGTCGCGCGCGCGCCTCCGGGTCGAGTTCGGAGAGCTCGGGAACGCTTTCGGTCAGCAGGAACAACTCGCGCAGGCTCCGACGGTGGGGCGGGTGCCCGAGCCAGTGTCGGGACGCCCGGGACGGCGCCGCATGGTAATCCACACGCCCGCTCGGGCATGTCCCGCGGCGGAACCCGACCGACTGGAAAGCGTTACCTGGCCGGAACGTGGCGCCGGCTGGCGTTCGGCGAAGGGGGCCATTCTGGCGGGCATTCTCTTTCGTAGGTCGTGATGCGGTAAGACCTTGAGAATCCCTTTCCAGCTCGTTCGCTGCGCCTTTCCCGACCCTGGCACGTCGCTCGCCAATGCGCGCGGCATGTCCCAGAGCCCCGCGGTACCGGTCTGCGTCCTCCCCAAGAACCCAGCGGTGCTGCGCCGCCTCCGTGAACGCAGCGCCGACATCGCGCCGCGCACCGGCGAAGACTCGGAGCTGAGCGTCGCGCGCGCCGAGACCGCGCTGATGGCGCTCTTCCGCGACGAGGGCTCCGAGCAGGCGTTCCAGTCGCTCTACGAGCTCGCCTGTCCGGCGCTGGCCCAGTGGATCCTGCGCCTGGGCGCCGGCCGCGTGCGCCTGGTCGACGTCGAGAACCTGATGCAGGACACCTTCGTCAACATCTACCGCTACGCGCCAAGCTTCCGCGACGAGCACGCGCGCAGCTTCCGCGTCTGGTCGCGCGCGATCGCCGGCAACGTCCTGCGCCGCTCCCGTTCGCGCGGCCGCCAGGTGGCGCTCGAATACCTCCCCGGAGAGCTGCCCGATGCCGCCGACCCGCGCGCCGACCCTTCCGATCACGCCATCGACGCCGAGGAGCAGCGTTCCGTCGCCGTGGCGTGGATGATCCTGCTGTCGCAGTACCTCCAAGCCTGGCAGCAGCTCGCCCCGCGCGACCGACTGGCCCTCGATCTGGTCGAGATCCAAGGGCTCTCGTACTCCGACGCTGGCGAGCGCCTCGGCGTCGGACTCTCGAACATGAAGATGATCATGTTCCGCGCTCGCCGGCGCATCCGCGCCACGATCGCCGGGACGCTCCTCGCTCGCGAGGAGAAGTTGCGCAGGCTTGCCTCCTGACCCGGAGGACTCACGTGAGCTCGTTCACGCGCCGGAGATCGCTCCGGCGCGTGTTTTCTCGTGCGACGGTTCACTGCGCGGCGAGCCACGCGCGCGCGGCTTCGCGTTCGAAGCGCCAGGCGAAGCTGCGGCGCGCCCGGCCGAGGACCTCGAAGAACTCCGGATGGGATCCGATCCAGCCGTCCTCGGCGGTGTTGCGCGGGCGCAAGGTCACGACGATGTCGATCTCGCGCTCGATCAGTCGCGCGAGCCATGCGCGTTCGTCGCCCTCCGCCAACTCCCTGGCGCGGTTCTGGTAGTCGATGATCGAGCCATCGGCGGTGATCGGCACGTACTCGACGCGGTTCTGCAGGCGCGAGCCGAAGAGCGGGTAGACCGTCCAGTTGTGCCCGGGGTATTCGAAGCCCGCGGTGACCGCGATGTGCTTCGCCTCGGGCGTGTCGAGCAGGTCCCAGATCTCGTGGCTCTCCGCCGAGAGCGGGTGCGCCTCGAACGCGTGCGCGTGGCGTGCGTGTTCGTAGTACGCGTGGCGGAAGCGCTCGCTCAGCAGGCGCCAGGGCAACACGGCGAGCACCGCGACGCCGAACACCGCCAGCCCGCGCGCGCCGAGCGGCGGCGGGCGCCACAGGAGCGCGAGCGCGACGGCGATCGGCGGCAGGATGCCGGCCACGAA
>JBGATX010000268.1:0-4893 GCA_044228975.1 Planctomycetota bacterium
CCACCCCCACCTGGCCAAACTCCCTCGCCCCGAGCTACACCCTCCACGGCCAACTCCAACGCGGCCGCGGCATCGCCTTCCTGCGCGCGCTCGAGATGCCGCGCGAGCAGCTCAACCCGCTGCTCCTCGACTGCATCACGCGCGACCCGCGCTACGACCAGCAGACGGAGACACGCGAGCGCTACGCGGAGTTGGTGTTACGCATCCGCTTCGACACCGCGCCGATCCTCGCGCACGTGCGCCAGTGGGACGCTATCGACGAGTCCCGTTCCCGCCTGGCCTTCGACGTCGTCTCCGCACTCGCCAGCTTCGGTGATCTGGCCATGCTCGCGTTCCTGCGCGAGTACGTGAATTGGGGCAAGTCGTGGAGCGAAGCTGTCCGCACTCTCTTCGCGATCGGTGGCGTCACCACCTGTGAGGGACTCGACGCTGTTCTCTGCCAACGTTTCGAAGGCGCCGAGCTCGTGAGCGCGATGAGCTCCCTCGAGATGCGTCGGGACCTGCTCGCGGCGTGGACGGCGGCGAATCCGCTCGTCGCCAGCGCCTGGGACGAGCAAAAGCAACGGAGCGCGGAACACGACGCGAAGCTCAAGGCCCGCTCGAAGCGCCTGCTCTCGCTGCCGTTCGAGGAAGCGCTCTTCGTGCTAGGCCACGGAAGGCTCGACGGCGCGCGCGAACTCGCCACGCACGCACGCCACGAGCATGTCGAGCTCCTGCGCGAGTCAATCCACCCGCTCCGCCGGCACCGCAGCGCCTGCGCGGTTCGCGCGCTGATGCTGCTCGGTGGCCCGGAGGCCGAAGAAGCGATCCTCCACGGCGCGGCGAGACTCTGGGAGTTCCGTGTCGGCCTGCGACCGTTCACGCGCGCTCTCGCGAAGCTGCCCGCCGAGCGCGTGCTCCCGCTCGCGCGCAAGTGGATCCGCCGCACGACACCGCCTTACTCCCGTGCCGCACTCGACATCTTCGCCGCGCACGCCGAGGAGCGGGACATCGACGACGTGCTCGACGTGCTGCACCGAGCTCTGGACGGCGAAGGCCACGTGCACGTCAGCGACGCACTCGAAGTCCTGCAACGCTTTCCCGGTCGCGGCTGGTTGCCGGGAGTGGAACAGAGCTTCGTCGAACTCCAATGCGCTCGCTGTCGAAGCGAGGCGGTGAAGACGCTCGCTCTCCTCGACCGCGAGCGCTTCATCGCGACCTACGCGCGCGAGTGTCTCTGGGATTGCCAAACTGAGACCATCGAGCTCGCGATCGAGCACGCTCCTCTCGACGCCCCGCTCGTGCGCGGGCGCCTGGAAGAGTTGTCGCGCATGCCCGCTTGGTTCGACGCGGGCGTCATCACCAAGGCCCGCGCGCGTCTCGCCTCCGGGCGCTGAGAACCGCTCCGCACTTCGTCTCCCTATAAGAAGGAGGCGCAGGCGCCCCTGACACGCGCCGCGGAACCGCTCCCCTTCCCCACGCAACGACTTCGGCGGAAAAAACGGGCGGAACCACGTTCCGGGGTATCAAGCCGCGGACGACTCCTGCCGACACAAGCATGGAAAGGGCTTCCCACCGACCACACGGCGGGGCCCGACAACCCATGCCGTCCACCTCTCCCAACACGAACAGCTCGCCCTTCGAGCTCACACCGCGCGCCGACGCGCACGCGGCGGGCGCGCGCGAGCTGCGCGAGCTGCAAGTCGGCCTCGTCGGAGGCCTGCGCACTCCGCTCGCGGTGTTGCGCGCCTCGCTCGAGGCCCTCTCCTATCGCTTCGAGCCGCGCGATCCGCGCGAAGCGCAACTCACGTCCGCGATCGCGCAGGTCGCGCGCATCCAGCACAACCTGCAGACCGTGCTCGACGCCGAGCATCCGGTGCCGCTCCGTCCGCTCGCCTGCACGCTGACGGAGATCGTCAACGGCGCAGTGCAGCCGCTGGTGAGCGAGCACCGCGCGCGCACGCTCGTCGCCATCGAGGGCGGCAACGCGCGCATCGTGGTCGACGGGCCGCTCGTGTCGCGCACGCTGATGCGCCTGGTCGAATCGACGCTGGATCTGAGCTCGGAGCCGGTTCTCCTGCGCGCTTCGGGTCATTCCGGCAGGGCCGGTACGGCCGGCACGGCCTCGATCGTCGTGCTGCGGCCGGGAACGTCGACGAGCGCGCGCACGACGAACGACGTCGAGGCTCTCGCCGGGCTCGTGCGCGCCATCGCGCGCCGCGACATCGAGCGCAACGGCGGCAAGTTCACGGAGAGCTCCAACGCGAGCAATTCCCCCGCGATCGAGATCTCGTTCGCGCTGGCCCAGGCCGGCGAAGAGGCCGCCTGATGGCCCGCTCGCTGCGCATCCTGGTCGTCGACGCCGACGAACCGATCGTGTCCGCCTTGTCCGCGGTGCTCTCGCGCCGTGGTCACGACGTGCGCACGGCGCGCAGCGCGCAAGAAGCGTTGGAGCACAAGTCGCCCGACGTGCTCATCAGCGAGCTCGAGCTCATCGATCAGACCGGTCTGCAGCTGCTCGAGACGCTGCACGAGCGCGGCACGCACCCGCACACCGTCTTCCTCGCCGGCGATCCGTCGCTCGAGGATTGCCAGCAGGCGCTGCGCCTGGGCGCGGCGGAGCTGCTCACGAAGCCCTTCCGCCTCGATGAGCTCGTGCGCGCCGTCGAATCCTATGCGGAGCGCATTCCCGTCGCGCCCGGACTCGATCGCAGCTACCTCGCCACGCCGGCCGCGGTCGAGCAGGCGGCGCGCGACGTCTGCGCGTACACGCTGCGCTGCGGCATCACGCCCGCGACGCGCGCTCGCGTCGCGAGCGCGACCGCGGAGCTCGTCGACAACGCGCGACGTCACGCCTACATCACCTCGCGCGGCCGCATCCGCGTGCGCGCCCAGGTCGACGAGCGCGATCTCGTGCTGCTCGTCAGCGACGAAGGCGCCGGATTCGAGTCCGAGCGCGTGCTCGAGAGCTGCACGAGCGCCAGCGTCAGCGGCCTCGCCCGCGTGCGCGCGCTCTCCGAGGACCTGCACGTCGAGAGCCGGCCCAGCTCGGGCACGCGCGTGTCCGTGCGCTTCGCCGCCTACCGCGTCGACTTCGACGAGGACGGCGCGATCGATCTCACCGAGTGCGACTTCTTCACGCCCGATCTCGCGCGGCGCGTGATCCACGCGCTGCGCAAGGACGAGACGGCGAGCTTGTTCCGCTTCTCGCCCTCGCTCGCGGTCGTGGTCGGACGGTTCCTGGCTTCGAACGAGGCGCTGAAGGCGCCGGCGGGAGGCTGAGCATGGCGCTCGAAGACCTCACGACGAAGCCGGCGCAAGCGAGTTCGGCCGCGGAGGACGAAGACCTCTTCGACTTCCCCGTGATCGAGATGACGCTCGAAGGCACGCGCACCGTCGAGCGTCGCACGGTCGCCGACGCGAGCGCTGCCGCGCCGCGCGCGAGCGCTTCGACCGGGCCGGCCGCGCCGATTCCCCACGCGGCGCCGGCGAGCGCTGCGCCGCACGCCACAAGCACGCTCACGAGCGCCGCGCCCGCTCCCGCGAAGCCCTCCCTCACCGGCGTCCACGGCGAGCGCTCCGCACGCGCAATCCGCAGCCGCGCCCGTCGCGACTCCCGCGCAGGCCGCGGAGAACGCCGCGAAGGCGAAAGCGAGAGCGCGCGACGTCTCGCAGGCCGCCGATCTGATCGACGACCTCGAGACCGTGCTCGACGAACCCATTGACGAGCCGCGCTCGCGTCTTCCCCGCAAGCCCGCGGGCGGGATCCAGCGCGTGCTGCTGAACAACGGCTCGCCCTCGATGCTGCTCGTCGGGATGCTCGCGTTGAACCTGCTGACGTTCGGGTTCTTCTGGCTGACGAGCAACAACTTCCGCGACGGCATCGACGGCTTGCGCGACGAGCTCATGCTCGCCTCGCACGGCAACCCGACGAACTCGACGCCGCCCGCGCCGGTGCGCACCGGCGGCGAGAGCGCGGCGACCACGACGCCGCCCGAGCACGCGACCGCGACGAGTCCGGTTCCCGCGCACGACACCACCCCCGCGACGCAGCCCGCGCATCCGCTCGAGGCTTTCGAGCAGACGACGCTCTCGCTCGCCGCGCAGGAAGTGAAGGACGGCGAGTTCGTCGCCGCGCGCAAGCGCCTCTACCGGCTGCTCGCGCTCGCCGATCGCATCGACGCCTCGCTGCGCGACGACGTCGAGGCGCGCGCGCGTTTCCTGATCGCGCAGAGCTACGAAGCGCAAGCCGCGGCGAAGCACGACAACCTCGCGACGCCGTCGAACGGAACCGGCGGCGGGACGAAGTCCAGCGAGAACAGCGCGCCGGCGAAGCGCGGAAAGGACCACTGAGCGATGCGCCGCTTCGTGATCCCGCTCGCGTTCGTCGCCGCGGTCGCCACGGTCAGCGGGGCGCGTCCCGCGCACGCGCAAGGCGCGTACGACCTCGAGATCCGCGAGGTCGAGGGCGATCTCTACGCCACGTTGCACGCCAAGGACGCGGAGCTCTCCGAGATCCTGCGCGACATCGCGGCGCGCACGCACAAGGAGCTCGTCGGGCTGGAACGCCTCGATCGGCTCGAACGCGTCACCGCGACGCTCGACAACCGCCCGTTGACGCAGGTCGTCTTCACGCTCGCCGGCTGCGCCGGTGCGCGCGCGCTGCTCAATTCGACCACGATCGACCTGATGACCGACCTGGGCGGCGGCGCGAGCGCGGACGAGCTGCACGAGCAGGCGATGGTGACCTACGTGCGCGCGTTGCGCGCTCATCCCGAGCATCCACAGGGCGCGCAGGCGGAGCTCGCGCTCGGCTCGATCCAGGAAGAGCACGGCAACCTGCGCGCGGCCGTCGGACACTACGAGCTGCTCGTGCGCAACCATCCGCAGGCCGACGAGGTCCCGGAAGGCCTG
>JBGATX010000032.1:0-39658 GCA_044228975.1 Planctomycetota bacterium
ACGCCGCGCCGTAGCGCACGAGGAACCCGAGCGCGAATGAGCCGAGCAGGTTGACGCTCAACGTGCCCCACGCGAACGCGCTCCCGAGCGACGTGTTCACCCACGTCGAGAGGAGAAAACGCGCGCCGGAACCGAGCGCTCCACCCAGGCAGACGAGTGCGAAGCGTTCCACGGCGTCGCTCGTCGCCTCACTCGCGAATCGTGACCGGCGTGCCTTCGACGGCGAGGTGGAACACGCGGTCGATGTCGTTCTGCAGCATGCGCACGCAACCGTTCGACGAACGCTGCTCGATCCAATTCGCCGGCACCGCTCCCGTGAAGCCGTGCATGCCGATCCCCGCGCGTCCCAGTGGCGCGGCGCCGAGCGCGATCCAATAACCGCCGAGCACGTTGTCGGGATCGCCGTCGGCGTACACATTCTTCGTCACGGGATGCGTCCAGTCCGGATGGAGCACGCGCTTCTCGATCGTCGTCGTGCCCAGCGGCGTCTGCGTCTCCGCGGCGCCCAATCCGACCGGGACGCACATCACGAGCACCTTGGCGCCATTCTCGAGCTTCTTCCACGCGAGCAATCGATAGGCGTCGCGCTCGACGACGAGCTCGAGGTCGCGCTGCGAGAGGTCGAGCACCTTGATCTCCTGCCCGATGCGCAGCTTCTTCTCGTCGAGCTCCTCGTTCAGGTAGCCGATCAGGCCCGCGCCGATGCGGTGGCGCGCGGCGATGCGCTCGAGCACGTCGCCTTTTTCGATTCGGCGCAGAACGAGGCCGAGCCGCTCCATGCCCGCCATGCGCTCCGAACCGAAGAACACGCGCCGTGCGAACGGTTCGAGCGTGTCGGCCAGCAGCAGCCCATCGCGTTTGGGCAAGCGCGCGATCTCGGCGCTGCCGGTGATGAGCAGCGGAACGAGGCTCGCCGGATCCTTCTGCGCGCGCGCGAAGAGCGTCGTGAGCTCGCTGGAAACGGGCGCAGCCGGCGCTGCGGCCGGCGTGCGCTCGCCCGCGGGAGCCTGCGCCGCGTCGAGCTCGCTTGCGGATGGAGCGAGCGCTCCCAGAGGAAGGAAGGCGAGCAGCAGACGCGCGGCGAAGACGGACATGAGGTCCGCAGGATAGGAGTCCGCGCAGGCCAAGTCCCGCACGAAAGCCGGCTGATTCGGCGCGGAATTCCCGACCGCGCGCGTGGCCGCGAGCTCAGATCAGGCGCTCGAGGTTCAAGTCGAGCGCCTTCCCGCCGACTTCGACCCGGATCACGTCGCCATCGCGCTTCCACAACCAGCGATTGTCGCGCTCCAGGCTCTCGACGAGCGCATCGAGCTCATCCGGCGCGAACGCCAGCACCTCCAAGCGTCCCTTGCCTTTCGGTTTCGCCGCTCGCAGCTGACGCACGAACGTCTCCGCGCCGCGGTGCACGACGACGACCACGCGATCGGCGCGGCGCATCGCGCGCTCCACCTTGTCGGCCTTGGGCGTGCCGATCTCGACCCACAACGCGATGCGGCCACCCTCGGTCGTGAGCGAGAGCGCGGGTTCGTCGCCGCGACACACGCCCGGCGCCACGGCGAGCGCCGGATCGTCGAACAGCAGGCGCGCGACGACGCGCGCGATCAGGTACTCGGGCGTTTCCGAAGCGTGCCGGGCCAGACGCAGGTCGAGCTCGCGGCCGTCTTCCGAGTCCAGACGGATGCGGAACCGATGCAGGCTGTCTCCTTGACTCACTCCCCGAGCGTAAGGAGCGCCAGCCCGCGACTTCCAGTCGCAGCTTCGAAGCGCGCGCTCTCGCAACGAACGCGCAAGCCGCGAACGCCTACAATCGGCGCCCGATCGCGACCCGCGCACGAGAAGGATCCGCAGATGAAATCGATCACCGCTCCGTTCTTGACCGCTGGCCTGCTCGCCGGCCTGCTCGCGAGCTGCTCGAGCTCGCCCTGGCGCTCCTACCGCTACGAACCGTCGCCGCTCGAGACGCAGATCCTCTCCGATCGGGTCCCGCAGGCGAGCGTGCGCGCGCTGGTGAGCGTCGTGGGCATCATGCGCAGCACCGACGAGGTGCGCGTGAAGCTGCGACTGGAGAACCTCGGCACGCGCGACGCGAAGCTGCTCGAGGGCGAGCTCTCGCTGGTCAGCGCCGATCTCGTCGCCTTCGGCAAGGGGAGCGTGACGCCGGCGACGGCTCCGATCGCGCACGGCCAGGCCGAGACCTACGAGCTCACCTTCGCGCCGCCCAAGGACGGGCTCTCGAAGGTCGACCTGCACGGGCTCAACCTGCGTTTCACGGTCGACTTCGACGGCACGCCGGTCACGGCGGGCGCGACGTTCCAGCTCGACGAGTGGCGCACGTACGCCGAATCGCCGCGCGTGCACATCGGCGTGGGCTGGTGGCGCTGGGACTGAGTCCCGCGGCGGGGGCTTGACAGGCTGTATCGACTGTACTAGCGTGTCTAGTACAGTTCGGCCGCCGCGCCGGGCTGTCCCGCCATGCTGCTGCGCATCGATCCGCTGAGCTCCGACCCGATCTTCGAACAGATCGCCTTCCAGGTGAAGTCGCGCGTCGCGCGCGGCGAGCTGGCCGAGGGCGACCGGCTGCCGTCGGTGCGCGAGCTCGCCAAGGAGCTCGCGATCAACCCCAACACGGTGGCGCGCGCCTACGACGCGCTCGAGCACCAGGGCGTGATCGTGCGGCGCCAGGGCGCGGGTTGTTTCGTCACGGGCGCGACGAGCGCGCTCAAGGCCGACGAGCGGCGGCGCAAGCTCGACGAGCTCGTCCAGCGCGTCGTGATCGAGGCGCACCACCTCGGTTTCGAGGAAGGCGATGTGCGCCAGGCATTGGAGCGGCGGCTGCGCGCGACCTCGCGCGAGAAGAGGACCTGAACCATGAGCGATGTGATCCGCTTCGAAGGCATCGAGCGCAGCTTCGCGGGAGCGAGCGTGCTGCGCGGCCTGAGCTTGCGCGTGCGCGCGGGAGAGATCTACGCGTTGCTCGGGCGCAACGGCGCGGGCAAGACGACGGCGCTCTCGATCGTGCTCGGCCTCCTGCGGCCGATGGCGGGGCGCAGCGAAATCCTCGGCGAAAACAGCCTCGAGCTGCGCGACGAGACGCGCTTGCGCATCGGCGTCGTGCACGAGGGCTCGCCGGCCTATCGCTGGATGAGCGTCAGGACGGCGATCGACTTCGAGGCCGGCACGCGCGCGAACTTCGACCGCAAGTACGCGCGCGCCGCGCTCGAGCGGCTGAACATCCCGCTCGCGCGCGGCATCACGAAGCTCTCGCGCGGCCAGCGCGCGCAGCTCGGCCTCGTGTTCGCGATGGCCGGCGATCCCGAGGTGCTGCTGCTCGACGATCCGGCGATGGGCCTCGATCCCGTGATGCGGCGCGAGTTCCTCGAAGCGATGGTCGACCTGCTCGGACGCGAGGGACGCGCCGTGCTGTTCTCCTCGCACATCCTCTCCGACGTCGAGCGCCTCGCCGATCGCGTCGGGATCCTGCACCGCGGGCGTTTGATCGTCGATGCGACACTCGACGACTTGAAGCGTCGCGTGCAGAAGCGTTTCGTGCCCGGCGCGTTCGACGAGCAGCGCGCGCGCGCCGACGTCGGCGGCGTGCTGCGCGCTCGCGCGGTGCGAGACGGCTGGGAGCTGACGCTGCTCGACTGCGAAGGCGAGCGCGAGCGCGCACTGCGGCGCGTGTGCGCGAGCGTGGGCGAGCCCCTGGTTCCCACGCTCGAGGATCTGTTCCTGGACTTGACGGCCGAGAACGCGCAGAGCGCGCCGCGCGAGAGCGGAGCAGCGTGAGCGCGCCGCGAGGAGCCCGACGATGAAGACCCTGATGTGGAAGGAAACGCGCGTCGCCCTGGTGCTCAGCGTGCCGTTGATCGTGGCCGTGAGCGCGATCTGGCTCGTGACGGCGGAGTTCAAGGACGTCTTGCTCGCGCCGCGCAAGGACCCGTTCCTGGGCGTGACGCTCGTGGCCGGCGGGGCCGGCATGTTGCTCGCGTGGTTGCAGTTCAACGGCGAACGCTGGCTGGGGACGCAACGCCTGTTGCTGCACCGCGGCACGGGTCATCGCGGCGCGTTCCTCGCCAAGGCGATCGCAGGGAGCGCCTGCGCGTGGTCGATCGGCTTCGCGCCGATGCTGGTCTTCGCGCTCGTGCACGCCTGCGGACCGAACGCGCGCGTCATCCAGTGGGAGCGCATCGCCGAATACGCCGTCGCCGCGTGCAATGCCTGGGCCGCGTACGCCGTCATGGCCTGGGTCGTCCAGCTGCGCCGGGGCCCACGCGATGCCTTCCTGTTGTGCACCGCCGCGCCGAGCGCGCTGCTTTCCATCGGCGCGCTCGCGTTCGAATGGAGCGGGTCCTTCGGCGCGCTCGTCGCGCTGTGGATCGCGCTGCACGGACTGATCGCCGTGCTCTTCGGCGCGCTGGCCGTGCGCGCGTTCACGCACACTCTCGATGCGGATGTGCCGCTTTCGCGGCGGGATTGGATCGCCGCAACGGTGCTCGCGCCCTGGCTGTGGCTGATCGTCGCCGCGGGGCTCGTGGCGAGCACGCAGCGCATGCTGGGCCGCTCCATCGCCGCGCAGCATCCACGCGTGATGGCTGAGGTCAGCGAAGCGAGCGGCGCCGCGGCGCACGCGCAAGAGCGCGTCGTTCTCGCGCGCGAGGTCGACGGCCGCTGGTTCAACGTCGACGAGCGCGGCGGAGCGGACGCGTCGCGACCGCTCGACGGCATATTCCCCGGGTCTGCCCTGCCGGCTCAACGCTGGACGACGCTGTTCGACCCCGAACGACCGGCCGACGTCGGAGGCGCGAGCGCGAGCACGCCGCGCGAGCTGGACGAGAGCTTCAAGGATCCGCAGCGCCGCTGGCTCTTGCTCGGCGTGGCGTTCGCGGGCTTCCGGAGTCCGGATTCCGCAGGATCGTGGGCACGCTGTCTCTTCCTCGATCACGACAAGGGAGTCGTGCGGCTCTTCGGCCTGCGGATCGCTCCCTACTTCGGGCGCGACCAGATCGACGAGCTCGCAGCGGCGCCGCCGTTCGAGCGCGTGGTCGCGCGAGACGACGGCAAACCGTTCGGGCTCCCGCTGCACGTCGGTTCCGCCAAGGGCAACGCGTGCATCGGCGATCGCTCCGACGGCACGGTGTGGCGCATCGAATCTTCCGCGGACCGCGTCACGTGCAGTCGCATCGCGATTCCCGGAGCGCTCGACACGGCGTCCGCGATCGCCGCCTTGGAGCTCGCGGCGGCGGGGGACGGTCGAGTCTCCGTGCGCGGCACGAGCGTGAAGTTCGACGGCGAGCAACTCGTCGAAGATCGGAGCGCGCCGCTGCTCTACGAAACGTCCGTCACCGATCCCGATCCGTTGTCGCTCGCCGTCAGCGTCTTCCGCCGCTCGCGCGGGGAGCCCGGCGTGAAGGTCTTCGAGACCGTGCTCGAACCCTCGACGCCGCGTCAGCGCGCATTGGCCGCCGTGATGAACGTCCTGGTGCTGCTCCGCCCGCCGCTCGTGGCGGCGCGCTCGTTCTTCGGCGGCGACAGCGCGCGCCCGGAGGGCGAAGATCGGAGCTGGACGTTCGAGCCGCTGCTCGCGCGGCGCGCGCGTCCGGCACTGTTCGCGCTTTCGATGGCGCTCGCGGTGCTGTGGACGGCGCTCGTCGTGCGACGACAGCGCCGCCTGGGTCACGCGCCCGTGCTGGTCGTGCTCGCCGCGCTCGTCACGGCTGCCTTCGGACCTTGGGCGTTCTTCTGGCTCGTGCACTTCGAAGCACGCACTCCGCCGCGCGCGCGCGTCGTGCCGCGCATCGAACGCGAGTCGGAGCTCCTGATCCAGACGGCGTGAACCGAGCGCGAGTGCAGGGCCAGCGGACGAGCGCCCCGAAGGTCCATGCACTCGACGTGCGATGTCCGCCGTCCAAGTTGCCAGCGCTCGCACGCCGTCGTCGGCGCACCGAGATGCATCGAAATCGGGAGCTCGGCCGCGGCTGGGCGCGACTGCGCCGCGTCGCTCAGCTCTCGACCTCGTGGATCACCGCATCCGCTTCGATCTCGACCAGCATGTCGGGATCGACGAGCGCGCTCACGGCGACGAGGCTCGTCGCGGGGCGGATGTTCTTGAACACCTCGCCGTGCGCGCGCCCCACCTTCTCCCAATCGGCGATGTCGACGACGTAGATGCGCGTGCGCACGACGTGGCCGAGTCCGGCTCCGGCGAGGTTCAGCGCGCGCTCGATGTTCTCGAGCGTCTGCACCGTCTGCGCGTAGGCGTCGCCGGCGACGAGCTGGCCGTCGGGACCCGTCGCGGTCGTGCCCGAGACGTGGACGTGCGCTCCGACGCGCACGGCGCGCGAGTAGCCGACCTTGGGTTCCCAGGGAGTGTTCGTCGAGAAGTTGCGGCGCTGCACGGCGGAATTCCTTGCTGGCGAGTGGGCGTGAGGCGGGCGATCGAGCGCGAGATGCTAGCGCGCGCGCTGCGCCGACCGGCTGCGGTGCTGCCGGCGTGAGCTCGCCCGGCGTGCGCGGATCTCGGGGCGTGCTCGCGAACGCCACCGGGCCGTGTCCGCCGCACGAAACGGCTCCCGCGGGTCTGGAAGCGCGGCGAGCGCCGCTCCCGGCGCGAAGTCCGCTCGAAGATCGGAACCTGAAGAGCTCCGCGCGCGTCACCACACTGCCTCTTCGAGTGACGGCGCGAACCGGGGTCGCGAGCTACTCTGGAGGTGTACGTCCCCCGGTTGTCACTCGTCCCTGCGAGGTTTTCATGCTCGTGAAGAGCGCCGTCCTGCTCCTCTCTCCGGTCCTTCTCTCCGTCGCGGCGATCGCGCAGACGCCGAGCATGCCCGTGCCGCTGCAGCTCGCGTCCGCGCCGGCCGGGATCTCCGCCGCGCGTTGCACGCTCGATCACGCCGGCATCCACGCGCTCGCTGCGTATGCATCGGTGCACTTGACCGGCCTGCCGCTCGCCGATGGCGGCACGTTGGAGCTCGACCTCACGCGCGTCGACGTCGCGCGGCGCGAGTTCCGCTTCTACGTCGACGACGTCGAGCGTCCCGGGCTGCTCGACGGGCTCGGCCTCACGGTCTGGAAGGGCAGCGTGCACGGCGATCCGCAGTCGAGCGTGTCGCTCAGCTTCTCGCACGTCGGCGTGCGCGGCTGGATCCGCGTTGGCGGGGAGCTCGTGCACGTGCTCGCGCGACCCGGCGCGAACGACGACTGGTCCAACGGCGACGTGCTGATCGCGGACGAAGCCGCGATCCTGCGCACCGGCGCGAGGATGGACTTCAGCTGCCAACAGGAGCAGGTCAGCCCGACGACTCCCGCAGCTCGCATGCAGCCGGCGCCGTCGGGGACGCAGAGCCTCGGCGTGTGCTCGCTGCGCGAAGCCAAGGTCTCGCTCACGACGGATTTCCCGCTCTTCCAGCGCTTCAACAACCTCGCGGCCGAGACCGCGTACGTGGCGGGGCTCTTCTCGCTGATCAGCGACCAGTACGAGACGCAGGTCAACACGGTGATGACGTTCCCGTACGTCGCGTTCTACACGACGTCGAACGATCCTTGGACGGCGACGTCGTCCGGCGCGGCGCTCGACGAGCTCGCGCTCGCGTGGGCGAGCGGCATTCCCAACGGCGGCCAGGTCGGCCAGCTCGTCAGCGGCGCGGGGCTCGGCGGCGGCGTCGGCTATCTCGCGGCGCTGTGCGGCACGGCGCTCTCCGTCGCCGGCAACATGACCGGCACGACGCCGATGCCGATCGTGCAAGGACCGGCGAACTGGGACTTCATCGTCTGCGCGCACGAGATCGGCCACAACTTCGGCGCGCCGCACACGCACGAGTTCTGCCCGCCGCTCGATCAGTGCCCGCCGTCGCAGTACTGGGGCTCGTGCCAGACCGCGCAGGTGTGCACGAACCAGGGCACGATCATGAGCTACTGCCACCTGTGCTCGGGCGGCACGTCGAACGTGATCCCGGTCTTCCACACCGGCAACATCCCGCAGATGCTCGTGCAGACGAACTGCCTGCCGTTCTACGTGCGCGTCATCGGCACACATCCGCAGATCTTCACGCCGGACGTGCCCACCGCGGTCACGGCGCAGTTGCTCGGTGACCCGAGCGGCGTCGTGCGCGTCTACTACCGCTACTACGGCGGGCCGTTCACCGTGCTGACGATGAACAACACGGGCCCCGGAACCTACGCGGCGACGTTGCCGCCGGTCTCTTGCGATGCGACGCCCGAGCTCTACTACGAAGCCGTCGGGACGTGCACGCCCTCGCGCGATCCCGAGCTCGCACCCGCGGTGTACAGCGCGTTCGTCGGCGCATCGCAGCTCCCGCTCGACGACAACTTCCAGACGGATCTCGGCTGGACGGCGAGCGTGAACGGTGCGACGGCCGGCTTCTGGCAGCGCGGCGTGCCGGTCAACGATCCGGGCTCGGCCTACGATCCGCCGGCGGATGCCGACGGCAGCGGTTCGTGCTACGTGACGGGCAACACGACCGGCAACAGCGACGTCGACAACGGCTCGGTGACGTTGATGTCGCCGTCGTTCGACCTCGTCGGCAGCAACCAGTCGATCCAGTACTCGTACTGGCTGCGCCTCCAGAACGCGGGAGGTGTCGACCACCTGTTCGTCGAGGTTTCGAGCGCGGGAGCGGGCGGCCCGTGGACGCAGATCGCGAACCACACGACGGACTCGTCGCTGTGGCGCTCGAACGTGATCAGCGCGGCGGATCTCTCCGCGGCCGGTGTGCCGCGCACGGCGACCATGCGCATGCGCTTCACCATCAACGATTCGAACCCTCAGGGCATGGTCGAAGCGGGGATCGACGCGTTCCGCGTCTCGAAGGTGGCCTGCTCGAGCCTCTCGACCTCCTTCTGCCGCGGCGATGGCTCGGGGAGCGCGTGTCCGTGCGGCAACACGGGATTCGCCGGCCGCGGTTGCGCGAACTCGGTGTGGAACGAAGGCGGCGGACTGGCCGGCAGCGGCGTCGCGAGCGTCGCGAACGACACGTTGCTGCTCACCGCGACGTCGCTCACGGGCGCGACCTCCATCTTCCTGCAGAGTGACGCGACGATGGCCGCGGTCGCGATCGACGACGGTCTGGGCTGCGTGACCGGATCGGTGATCCGCCTGGGAACGAAATCCGTCCCGCAGAACACGAGCGTGTTCCCCGAGCCAGGTGATCCGCTGATCAGCGTGCGCGGAGCGATCCCGCCGGCCGGCGGCACGCGCTACTACCAGACCTTCTATCGCAACGCCGCGGTGTTCTGCACGAGCGCGACCTCGAACCGCACCAACGGCCTCGCGATCGTCTGGGCGCCGTAGGTACGGTACACGGCATCTTTCTCACCGATTCGCGCGCAACCGCACACGCAGCGTCGGCGTACGCCACACGGCACCTTTCTCATCGATTCGCGTGAGGGCGCGGTGCGCGAGCAGGCGCGGGCGAATCGGTGAGAAAGATGCCGTGTACCGTATCTTGTATTGGAGGTCGAGACGCGCGTTCTCGCGTGTCAACGCAGCGCGAGGAGGTGCGTCTGCGCGTTCTCGTCGACTGCCGCGAACCACACGTGACCGCCGTTCGCGGCGACATCGACGAGCGCGCAGCCGGGGACCTCGAACACGAGCTCACCGCCGGACGCGCGGTCGCCGAAGCGCACGAGCTGGAGCGCGAGCGGCGAGTCGGACAGCACGCTGCGCGTCCAGTGGAACGCGAGAGCCTCCGAGCCACGACGCACGAGGCGCTCCTCCTGCCACGTCCGCCCGAGGTCGGTGCGATCGGTGACGGGGTTCGCAAGTTGTCGCACCATGCGCAGGGCTCCGCCGAGGAAGCGCGCGACGACGAGTGCATTGCTCGGCGCGCACAGGAGCAGTGTGTCCTCGTCGAAGCCGGGCGCGACGTCGCGAACATCGCTCGCGAACGAGAGCAGCTCGTCGTGGCCATCGACCTCGGCTGCGGAGTCGGGCGTGAAGCGGACGATGTGCGAAGGCACCACGTTCTTGGGCACTCCCCACACGACGTTGTCGACGGCCTTCAGCGAATATGCCGCCGTCGGCACCACGCCGGACTTGATGCCCGGGTGCAATCGCCACCAGCCAGCGCCGCCGCGGGGCACGGGCAAGTCGCGCACGAGCACCGCCGGCCCTGCGCCATCACCGTCGGTCGCCACCCATACGTGCTCGCGGTCGACCGCGAGCGAGATCGGGCGCGTCGCGAGGTCTGCCTCGCCGCCATCGATGCGTGTCGTCGGCAGGTGCTCGCTCCACGTCACGCTGCTTGTCTCGATGTCGATCGCGAGCACGACCGAGGTCTCGGTGAACCCGACGAGCACGTACTTCCCGTCCGACGCGATGCAGCTCGGCAGCTCGTCGAGCGGGATCGGGGCGCGCGCTCCACCCTGCGCATCCCACACGACGAGCTCCGGTGGCTCGGCGAGCGCCGCCGCGAACGCCGGGCCGGCGCACACGAGCCGACGCACGCGTGCGGCGAACGGCGCATCGATCTCGCGCGCGGGCGCTGGCGCCAATCCGCCGCGCGGCTCCCACGCGCGCCAAGCGCTGAGCTGCGGCAATCCCAGACGCGTCCAGCGCAGTCGCCACCGCGTCGCGCCGACCTCGTTGTCACGGAGGAACCGGTGCTCGAGCGGGAAGCCGAACCGGAAGGGCAGCAAGCCGCTCCATGTTTCTCCGACGCCAATTGTCAGCCGGTCGGGCACGCTCGAGTCGCCGGCGACGAATTGGAAGCGCTCGTCGTCGAAGTCGCCCGCGAGCTCCTCGATCACGACTGGCGCCGCGCTCTCGTTGCGCAGCTCGACGTGGAGCTCGTACGCATCGCCGCCGGTGAGCAGGCCCTCGCGGATGCGCTCGACGTGCGCGATGAAGCGCAGATCGTCGACGACTTCGGGCTGCACTCGCAGTTGCCAGACGAGCGCGCCGACGGCGAGCAGCACCGCCGTCGCGGCAACGGCGATGATCCACCGCTTTCGCCGCAGCCTTCGGGCCAGCGAGTCGATCGCCGCGAGCGTCGACGCGATCGGGTCACCGTCCTGCGGGATCGTGATCGAGCGCAAGTACGTCGGCACGGACGCGAGCGGCATCGCGCCCACCATCACCGGAAACACGCGACCGGCGGGGACGGGCCAGCGCCCGGCGATCATCGCGAGCTCGGCGCGCGCGTAGCTCTCGTCCGCGACCGACTCGGGGCTGATCAGGAACACGAACGCGTCGCAGCTCTCGATTCCCGCGCGGATCGCGGCGTCGTACGCCGCTCCCGCTTCGAGGTCCTCGTGGTCCCAGAAGACGTCGTGACCGTCGTTCGTCAGGCGTCCGTGGAACTCCTCGGCCTGCGCGCGCTGCTCCGCGGCGTAGGAGAGGAAGATGCGCATGAGCGACCGGCGCGACGCGCCTTCAGATCCCCGGGCGAGTCAAGTTGCGGTGACCGTCACTGGTCACGAGCACGTTGTCCTCGATGCGGATGCCGCCGCAGGGCATCAAGCGCTCGATCACGGGCCAGTTGAGCTCGTCCTTCGTCTTCGCGCTGCGCAACGGGCGCAGCAGCATCTCGATGAAGTAGATGCCGGGCTCGATCGTGAAGACCTGGTCGACGTCGATCGTGCGCGTCGTGCGCAAGTACGGGTACTGCGGCGGCGGAGGAACGGAGCCGCCGTCGGGTGACTTCTGGCGGCCGCCGACATCGTGCACCTGGATGCCGAGGAAGTGTCCGAGGCCGTGCGGGAAGAACGGATGCGTGAGGCCGAGCTTCACGGCCTCCTCGCCCTGCTTCTTGATCACGCCGTTCGCGTGCAGCAGGTCGGCGATCCTCACGTGCGCCTCGTGGTGCAGGTCGAGGTACGGCAGGCCGGGCTTGACGCGCGCGCACAGCTCCTGCTGCACGCGATCGAGGCCGCTGACGAGCTCGCGGAACGTCGCATCGGCCTTGTCGGTCGTCCACGTGCGCGTGATGTCGGAGCCGTAGCCGCGCACCTTCGCGCCCGCGTCGATCAGGAGCACTTTGCCGTTCTTCTTCGTGCGCTTGCCGGTGTAGTGCAGCGTCGCGCCCTTCTCGTCGTGGCAGACGATCGTCTCGTAGGGCAGGTCCTTGTCGGTGCAGCCGACGGCGGCGACGTACGCCTGGTGGATCTCGAGCTCGCTCGCGCCTTCGACGAAGGCCGAGCGCGCGGCGCGATGGCCCTTGGCTCCCAACGCTTCCGCCTCCTCCAGACACGCGACCTCGTACGGCGTCTTCGCCGCACGATCCCAGTCGAGGTGCGCGACGAGCGCCGTCGGGTTCACGCAACCCGGCACGATGCCGTGAGCCTGCGCTTCGTGCGCGTCGTCGCCGACGTACGCGGTGCGGCCTTTCACGTGCGCGAGCTTCCACGCCGCGGCGACGTCGGCGACCTCGTGCACTTCGAACGAGTCGAGCCAGAACGGACGGCCGAGCGGCGTCTGCTCGTACCAGTAGTCCTCGGGCTTGACCGCGATCAACGCGGGTTTCGCTCCTGCGCGCACGACGAGCAGGTGTTGCGGCCCTTCGAGCGGCACCCAGTGCGCGAAGTGCGGCGTCGGATGGAAGGGAGCATCCTGGTCGTCGGCGAAGTAGGTGAAGGGCTTGCCGGCCTGGATCACGAGCGCGTCGAAGCCCGTCGCGGCGAGCGCCGCCTCGGCTCTCGATTGGCGCGTGCGGACATGATCGGCGAAGAGCTGGGAGAGGTTCATGTCACTTCACTCCGTGCATCAGCTTGTTCACCAGCTTGGAGACGACCAGCAGTCCCACTCCGACCGAGACGGCCATCCACACGATCGGCGTGAAGGCCTCGACGTAACCGTGCAGCGCGGCCACGCCCTTGGGCGCGTTCTCTCCGATCTCCGTGGTGCCGGCGATGCGCGAGAAGAGTCCCGCGGCGAAGTTCGCGCACGCGATCGAGAGGAACCACGCGCCCATGACCATGCCGGTCATGCGCTCGGGCGCGAGCTTGGTGACCATCGAGAGGCCGACTGGCGACACGCACAGCTCTCCGGTCGTGTGGATCAGGTAGAGCCCGGTGAGCCAGAACCACGGGATCTTGCCTGCGCCGTCAGCGTGCTGCATGCCCCACAGGAGCAGCGCGAAACCCAACCCGACCTGCACGAGTCCCAGGCCGAACTTCGTCGGGATCGACGGGTTCGCATTGCGGCGCGCGAGCCAAACCCAGAGCGCGGCGAAGACCGGCCCGAAGACGACGATGCCGATCGCGTTCACGGCCTGGAAGTCCTCCGGGACCATCGACCAGCCTCCGATCGCGAGCTGATGGATGTGATCTCGCGCGAAGAAATTAAGCGCGTTCCCCGCCTGCTCGAAGCTCGCCCAGAACACGACGTTGCACGCCAGCAGCAGCAAGAGCGCGATGATGCGGTCGCGCACGACGTTTCCGCCCGTGAAGCCGATGAACAGCAGGTAGAGCGAGACGACGCTCGCCAGGCCGAGCAGCGCGTAGCCGGCGACCTCGTTGTGGCTGAGCAACGCGTACATCGGATAGATCGCGACCAGGCACCCCAGCGCGACGACGAGCACGTTGCCGAAGCCGCGGCGGTGCTCGGGCGGCTCCGCCTTGCCGCGCAGCAGCGGCGTTCCGAGGCCGAACACGACCAGCCCGAGCAACATGCCGATTCCGGCGAGCATGAAGCCGTAGCGGTAGTCCGGCGTGTCGCTGCTCGACATCCAGCGCGAGATGCGCGCGCAGAAGATCGGCGCGAGGAACGCACCGACGTTGATGCCCATGTAGAAGATGGTGAATCCGCTGTCTCGTCGCGGATCACCCTGCTTGTAGAGCTTGCCGACGACCGTCGAGATGTTCGGCTTGAAGAGCCCGTTGCCGACGACGATCGTCGCCAGGCCGAAGAGGAATGCCGTTTCGTTCGGCACCATGAGCATGAACTCGCCCACGGCCATGATGATCCCGCCGAGCACGATCGAGCGCCGGTAGCCCAGGATGCGGTCGGCCACGTAGCCGCCGAAGATGCCGGAGGCGTAGATGAGCGCGGTGAACGCTCCGTATCCGACCGACGCCTCCGCCTGCGGCTTGTTGAACTGCGCCACGACGTAGAACGCGAGCAACGCGCGCATGCCGTAGAAGCAGAAGCGCTCCCAGAGCTCCGCGAAGAACAGCACGAAGAGCCCGCGCGGATGGCCGAGCAGCGTCGGCCCTTCGTCGAACGTCGATTGTGGGGACGCGGGATCGGCAGGGCCCTGGGCCATCGCGTGTGCTCTCCGAATGGTTCGAAGGAAACCGGGGGGGACTAGGCCTTCCCCGAACGGGTGAGGCGCGCCCAGCGTAGCGGACCGCGCGCCGCGGCGGATAGGGCGCGTGCGCAACGGCCGCGTCGAACTTGCTCGCGCGCGCGCGCATGTTGAAATGCGCTCCTCGCCGGCCTCGTCTCGCTCGGACCCCTTTCGCATGACACGCACTCGTACTTGCACGCTGGCTTCGTCCCTCGCTCTGGCCCTGCTCGCCGGCGCGCGCGCCGAGGCCGCGTGCACGCAGGCTCCCGCGCCCGCGAAGCCGCCGGTGACCAGCGGCGCGCTCGAGGGCGCGTTGCGCGATGCCGCGGGCCAGGCGCTCGCCGACGTGCGCGTGAACGCCGTGCCGTTGGGCGTCGAACCGGAACTGTGCGCGAGCTTCGCTTCGACGCGCACGGATGCGCAGGGACGCTTTCGCTTCGAGCTGGAGAGCGGCGTCTATTGCGTCAGCGCCTTGCCGCGCGGCGAGCTCGACGCGGTCGTCTCCGAACGCCTCGCCGTCTTTCCCGCTCGCACGCAGCGCGCGGAGCTCGTCGCGGTGGCCGACACGTTGCCGCTCGAGTTCAAGGGCCGCGTGCAGCGTGCAGACGGCAAGCCCGCGACGCAGGCGTTCGTCGTGCTGCAACGGCGCGAGGACGGCGCGACGCTCGTGCCGCAAGTCGACGCCGAAGGCCGTTTTCGCGCGCGGGTGCCGCGCGGCACGTGGCGCGCGCTGGCGCACGAAGCCGCGGCGCGTTCGGAGTGGGTCGATCGCCACGGACCCGACGAGCACTCGCTCGCGCTCGCGCCGATCGTCGAGCCGCTAGGGCCCGCTCCCGCGGAAGCCGTCGAGGAGCTGCGCACGAAGCTCGCGCCCGCCAAGGACGGCGATCTCGGCGTCGACGCGTTGACGCGCGTCATCGGCGACGCGCGCGTGGTCGCGCTCGGCGATTCCCTGCGCGGAACGCACGAGGAGCAGGCGCTCGTCGCCGCGCTCTTCCGCCGCCTCGTCGAGCAGCGCGGCTTTCGCGTGCTCGCGATCGACGCGCCGTTCGGCGACGTGTGGAAGCTCGACGAGTTCGTGCGCGGCGGCGCGGGCGAAGCGCGGGCTCTCGTACAGGGCATCTCGTGGGGCGAATGGAACACCGAGGAGCTCTTCGAGCTCGTCCGCTGGATGCGCGACTGGAACGCCGGCGACGCGCATGCGGACAAGATCGGCCTCGTCGGTCTCGATCCGACGCATCCGGCGGCGGCGGCCGCGGTGCTGCAGGACTACTTCCCCAAGGTCGATCCGATCATGGGCGTGCGCTTCGTGTATTGGGTCGCGCCCTTCCGCCAGGTGAACGATCTCGGGTTGCCGCGCTACGAAGCGCTCGACGAGGACTCGCGCATCGCGCTCAAGTTCTCGATCACCGACCTCTTCGAGATGTTCCCCGACGTCAAGGAGGACTACGTCAAGCGCTCCAGCGAGGCGGAGTACCAGCGCGCGCGTGCGCACCTGACGACGATTCGCCAGTGCGAGGAGATCCTGCGGCTGCGCAGCGAAGGCTGGACGACGCGCGATCGCGAGCGGCACATGGCGACGAACGTGCGTCTGGCTCTCGAGCGCGACGGCGAAGGCTCGAAGGCGCTGGTCGTCGCGCGCAATGCGTTCGCGGGCGTCGGCGGGGCGGCGGAGTTCGGCTCGCTCGGTTGGTGGTTGCAGGACGGCTTCGGCGCGCAGTTCGTGTCGCTCGGCGTGCTGCTCGGTCGCGGCAGCGCGCGCGTGCCCGACGCGGTGAGCGATGCCGGCCCGCGACCGACGGCAAGCGTGGTGACGCTCGGAAGTCCCGCGGCGGGCTCGCTCGAGGATGCGTTCGCGTCGACGGGCAAGGACGCCGGCGTGATCGATCTGCGCGCGT
The DNA here is from genome assembly GCA_044228975.1 of Planctomycetota bacterium. Lineage (GTDB taxonomy): Bacteria > Planctomycetota > UBA1135 > UBA1135 > JADJNY01. The sequence continues at coordinate 16,145 of JBGATX010000032.1, forward strand.
TGAAGGCCGACGGCGCGGCACGACGTTGGATGTCGACGGAACGCGCGCGCCGCAGTCTCGACGGGGCGTGGCTCGGTGATCTCCCGAGCTTGCGCCGTGCGACGCCGCTCGAGGAGGTCCACGCTTACGTCTGGTTCGCCACCGTGACGCCGTCGCGCGCGCTGGGCGCAGTCAAGTGAGTACGGTACACGGCATCTTTCTCACCGATTCGAGCGCGACCACTCACCGAGATCTCGCGCTGGAGACGCCGGTTGCCGGGCGGCGTCATGCGCGCATGCGCTCGATTCGGTGAGGAGGATTCCGCGTACCGCACGGATGCGTTTCGCTGGTGGAAGAGGGTCGACCGGGTCGCCGCTGGGGGGTTTGGAGGGGGGTGGTGCTGCCCGTTCGGGGTGTGAGCAACTTGTTGGGAAGCGCGCGTGCGCGGAGCGAGCAGCGGTTTTGCGCGGTCGCATTGCGAAATGACGGACGCGAGGCGCGATTCGAGTGCCGCGGGAGGGTGCGGAGTTGGCGACGCAAGCTTGTGGGAGATAGGGGGTTGGGTGGTGGTTGGAATCGAGGTTGGGATTGAGTCTGGACGCGGAGGTCGGAGGCGTTCTCGCCGGCGAGGGGGCAGGCCAGTTGCGGGACCGAGCTTCCGCGAGCGTTCGCGTGTGGATAACCGGAGTTTGGGGAGGTGGTGACGGAGCGACGGGATGGGGCCGCGGCGGGTGGGGCGCGGGGGATGGGCGCGGCGGCCGGGGGGCGCGAGGGGAAGAGACGGGCGCGATCGATGGCGTCGTCGGTCGCGGGTTGGCGCGTGCGCTCACCTTCTTCACGCCGACGCGAACGCGGGCCCTGGATTTGGCTCGGGCGTACGACGGGGGTGGTCGTGCGCGGATCGTTTGGCGGGCGGAGCGAGCGAACAGCTCCGCGGTGTCGGGATCACGCGGTCAGCGGATCCACTTCATGCGCCAGACGGAGCCGAAGGGCGGAATCGGCCAGAAGACGAGCACGGCCCGGCCCGTGATCAGATTGCGCGGGACGTAGGGCGCCGGATCGACGCTTCCGCGCATGGAATCGCGGCTCGTGAACGTGTGGAGCTCGCCCCACTCGTCGCGGAAGAAGAGGCGCGTGCCCGGAGGCTCGACGACCTCGTTGGGGTTCTGCGTGCCGTCCGGCGGGTTTCCGACGTCGCGCGAGTTGCCGCGCACCCACTGGCCGTTCGATCCCGGTCCCTCCCACCGATAATGAGCGAAGCGCCAGTCGCGGCTGTCGCTCGAGTCCTGGGTGTTGTCACCCATCATCACGTAGTTCCCCTCGGGGATGTGGAACTCCGAGACGTGCCCGAGCAGGTAGTAGATGTCGCGGTAGACGTCGAGGTCGTGCAGGTCGGCGTCGCCGTCGAAGCGCAGCGTGATCGACGAGCGCTGATCGGCGCAGGCGGGGATCTCGACCTGCGTCACGATCTCGCCGCCGATCTCGAGCTGCAGCAGATCGTCCATGTTCTGCACGGCGAAATCGATCGACTTGCCGGCAGGGAGCTTCTGTGCGCTCGCCGGACGCGTGTCGGCGGTGACGACACGCGCATCGGGTTGCTCGGGATAGGCCTTCGAGCCGGCCGGGACGAGCACGTTCCACGCCGTCTGGCTCTCGCTCGCCGCCGGACCGGGCAGCGTGAAGGTGTACACGCGCTCGCCTTCGCGCAGCTCGATCGTGAAACTGCGCAGGCTCGCGTGGGCCTCGATCGCGCCTTCGACGCGCAGATCGCCGACGTCGTTGAGCATCGGGCGCTCCTGCGGCGACGAGGCGACGCTGCCGGGGCCGGCGAGCATCGGCAGGATCCGTCGCGAGGCGTTCAAGGCCGGCAACATCGCCTTGGGATAACCGTCGACGTAGTTGTCGAGGATCGAATCGCCTTGCGCGGGCATGCGCACCGAGCCCTGTCCGCGCGCCTGGAACGCTTCGCGACCTTGGAAGGCCCAGGCGCGTGCTCCCGCATCGGGTTTCCAGCCGGAGTAGCGCGAGTTCTCCGAGTCGAGGCGCTTCCACACGGCCTGCTGCACGGGACGCGGACGGCGCAGCACCTGCCAGGGCTGCGACGAGTCCTTGCGCGTCCACAAGTCGCCGAACTGCACGCGCAGGTCTTCACCGGGCATGCCGACCATGCGCTTGATGAAGCTCTTCGAGCGATCGAGCGGGTACTTGAAGACGCACACCTCCCAGCGCTCGGGCTCGCGGAAGTGGAAGGAGAGCTTGTCGACCAGGATGCGGTCGAAGACGCCCGTCTCAGGACTGCCCATCAACGTCGGCTGCATCGATCCCGACGGGATCTGGTAGGCCTCGACGATGAAGTACTTGAGCATCACCGCGACGACGACCGCCATCACGGCGGCTTCGATGTGGTCGCGCCAACGGCTGGGTTGGACGGGCTCCTTCTTCTTGTCCGGGCTCGGCACGGGGCGCGGAGGTTAGCAGGGCAGCGAGCGCGATGGGAGCGTGCGCCCGCTCCGTCGCTCGGCGCGCGGGCTTGACTCGCGCCAGGACCGGGCATGGACTTCTCGCCATGCCTGCCGAATCTCTCTTCGATCGCCGCAACTGCGACGAGATCCTCGCGCGCATCGAACGGCTCACGCCGCAGAGCCGGGCCCAATGGGGCAAGCTCGACGTGGCGCGCATGCTCGCGCATTGCCAGCAGCCGCTGCGCGTCGCCGTGGGCGAGCTCGAGCTCAAGCGCGGGCTGATCGGGATCCTCTTCGGCGGGATGGCGAAGCGGCAACTCCTCAAGCCCGAGCCCTTCAAGCGCGGTTTGCCCACGGCGCCGGAGTTCCGCGTCGCCGACCAGCGCGAATTCCAGAAGGAACGCGAGGCGCTGGTCGCGCTCGTGAAGCGCTTCCACGACGGCGGGCCGCAAGGGCTGACGCAGAAGCCGCATCCGTTCTTCGGCGTGCTGACGACCGAGGAGTGGGACACGCTCCAGTGGAAGCACCTCGACCACCACCTGCGGCAGTTCGGAGCATGAAGGAGAGCGCTCCAACTCATTCGAGCGAGCGGAGCGCGCGTTTCGCGCCGTGAGCACGGCCCGCGAGGAACCGTCCGACGAGAGCGGCGCCCGGCGCGGCCGCATCCGCGCGGAGCGCGGCGCGCTCTTGAAGACGGTCGTCGCCGGCGGTCTCGTCGTCGGCGGTCTCGGCGCGACGTGTTTCCTCGCGCCGGATCTCGCGCCGATCTTCGGTGTCATCGCGGCCCTCGCTCTGGTCGTCGCGGTGCGGTTCGCTCGACACGCGTGGCGGCGCGTGCGCGTGCGCACCGATGAGTCTTCGCCGGCGCTGCGAGCGGCCCTCGAACGCCGGGTCGCCTATTACGGCGGCTTGAATGCCGACGACGCGCGCCGCTTCCGCGAGGAGGTCGAGCTCTTCCTGCTCGAGACGCGCATCGTCGGCGTCGGCGTGCCCGTCGACGACGAGATCCGCGCGCTCGTCGCCGCGAGCGCCGTGATCCCGGTGTTCCGGCTCCCCGGTTGGCGTTGGAGCAACGTGCACGAGGTCTTGCTCTACGCGAGCGCGTTCTCGCCGGACTTCCGCAGTCCGATGCGCGGCACCAGAGACGCCGTGGGCGTCGTGGGCGATCGCGAGCTGCGTGGAACGATGATCCTCACGCGCCCGTACCTCGAGCTCGCGTTCGCACGCGCGCGCGACGGGCGGCACACGGGCATCCACGAGTTCGCGCACCTGATCGACTGGGCCGACGGATCGATCGACGGGACGCCCGCGGCGTTGTTGCCGCGCGCGGAGGGACTCGCGTGGATCGAGCTCGTGCGCAAGGAGATGCTGCGCATCGAGGCGGGGCGCTCGATCCTCGATCGTTACGCGTTGACGAACCCCGCCGAGTTCTTCGCCGTCGCGAGCGAGGAGTTCTTCGAGCGCCCCGAGGCGCTGCGCGAGAAGCACCGCGAGCTCTACGACCTGCTCACGCACGTCTACCGCCAGCGCACGCACGAGCTCACGTTCGCGAAGCTGCGCGATCTCGTGCTGCCGCCGCCAAGCGCGCGCAACGCGCCGTGCCCGTGCGGCAGCGGCAAGAAGCTGAAGCGTTGTTGCGCGGCGCGCTGAACGGCAGTGGCTCTCGCGCCCTCGACGACGTTCGACAGTTCAGGGCCCGAGTCGCACGAATCTCCCGCACGTCATCCCTCGAGCCCCGATGCGCGGGCCGCCCGGCTCGCTCGCGACGTGGTGGCTCGTGCGACAAGCGATCGTGCAGCCTGACTCCGCGGCCGATCTGCCCTCGCTCGCTCCGCGCGGACGCGTGATCGCCCTCGGCACGGTACCGCAGACGTTTCCGTCGGAGATCACGTTCTCCATCCAGTTGCCCGCGTCGATCCCGAGGGGCACCGTGTTCACGTGTCAGGCGGAGTGCGTCAGCCCGACGAGCGGGCTGATCCGCCGCACGAACTCGATCCCGATCGTCGTGGGCTGAGAGAACGACGGCGCGCCGCTCGCTCTGTGTGGAACGAGCAGCGCGCGGATGCAAACGTGCGTCAGGGCGTGAACGTCGCCTGCAGGCCGTTCGACTGGTTGAAGCCCGTCATCAGCGGCCCGTTGATGTTGCGGTAGCGGTATTGGAAGTACCACGTGGAGCCCGGCGTGATCTGCCCAGGCCCGATGCCCGCGGGAAACGTCGTGAAGTTGACGTAGCGCGAGTTCGTGCCGCCGATGGCAGGAACCGCGGGCCCGAGGCGGAACACGCTGCCGTTCAAGCACAGGAAGCCGTCTCCGAGCGGCACGAAGTCGGTCGTCGTGCCGTAGTAGAAGAAGCCCGGTCCCGCCGTCGCTCCGCTCACGGTGAGCGTGAACGCGTTGATCGAGACGCTCGTCGGTCCCGAGTAACCGATCTGCGCGCCGAGCGGGTTGATCGAGTTCGCTCCGGCGACGCAGTACGTGCTCGTCAGGTCGAAACGGCGCACATCGACTCCGTCGGGGATCGGCTGCGCGGCGACGGCGCTGCGCAGCGCTTCGCTGAAGCCCATCTCCGCGGGTGACGCGGAGAGCGGCGTCACGTCGAGCAGCGCGGACGAAGCTCCCGCCGCGTTGACGCGCACGAGCTCTCCGCCCGTGTTCGTGCCCGCGGCGAGGTACAGCACGTTCTCGAAGTCCGAGAGGTAGGCCGAGCGCACGCTGCGGCCCGTCATCGCGATCGTGCGCACGACGGTGTTCGTCGCCGTGTCGATCACGCGCACCGCGGGCGCGGTGAACGCGGAATCGGCCACGTAGACGAAGCTCCCCGCCGCGTCGACGTCGACGGTGCTCGGGAAATCGATGCCGGAGACGGTCGCGATCGTGCTCGAGCCCGCGCCGGCGAGGTTCACGATGCTGACGCTGTCGCCGAACGAGTTGATCACGTAGGCGCGCGTGTTGTCGGGCTTGAACGCGACGCGGTAGGGGAAGTCGCCGACGGCGACGCGCGTGATCTCCGTGCGCGTCGCGGTGTCGACGAGCAGCAGCTGGTCGTCGAAGCTGATGCACACGGCGAGCAGCGAGCCGTCGTCGGAGAGCTCCATGCCGCTGACGCCCGTGTACGCGTAGCCGTTCGCCGAGCCCATCTGGCCGGCGGGGAAGGAGCTGATGACGCTGCTCGCCGCGCCCGCCAGATGCAGGAAGTACAGGCGATCGGTGCCCGCGACCGTCGTCACGTACGCGGTCTGCGAATCGGGCGAGATGCGCACCTCGACCGGCCGTTGCGGCACGGAGAGGTTCGCGACGCGCGTGTCGGTCGCGAGGTCGATGATCGAAACCGTGTCCTGGTCCGCGTTGCACACGACCGCGTGCGTGCCGTCGGGCGTGATCGCGACGCCGAGCGGCCGATCTCCCGTGTCGACCCACGAGCGCGGCGTGCCCGCGACGAGATCGACGATCGTCGCGTTGCGCGAGACGTTGTTGCCGACGACGGCGAGCCGTCCGTCGGGCGAGATCGCGATCGAGCGCGAGGCGTCGCCCTCCGGCGCGGCTCCGCTCGACGTGAAACCCTCGACGAAGCCCGCGGCTCCGTTCACGTTGTAGAAGTGCACGTCCTCGCGGAAGCGGCTGTTCAGCCCCACGGCGCGGCGCGCGACCGGGCTCAGCGCGGCCTCGACCGTCGGCGCGAGCGGGAGCACCTTCACGATCGTGCGCGTGGCGAGGTCGATCACCGAGCTGTTGAAGTTCGAGATGAACGCGAACGCGCCGTCGAAGGTGAACTCGATGTCGCCCACGCTCCCCGTCGAGAGCGGCGTCGACTGCACGCCGGTCGTCAGGTTGACGAAGATCACCGCGTTCTGGACGGCGGCGACGGCGAACGCGCGGTCGGGCGTCACGCGGACGAGCTGGTCGAACATGTCGACGCTCGTGGTGAAGCTCGCCGAGAGCGTGCGCGTCGCGAGGTCGATCTTGCTGATCCTGAGGACATTGAACTCGTGGCTCACGACCGCGAACGCGCCGTCGTTGCTCACGTCGACGCCGGCGGGGTTCGCCGCCGTGACCACCGTCGCCGGAGCGAGGATTCCGGCCCGGTCGTAGACATTCACTCGCGCGTTGGCGCGATCCGGCAGCACGATCGTGCGGTTGTCGCTCGAGAGCGCGAACTTCGTGAAGATCGGCCCCGAGATGCCCGACTCGGGCGTGAAGAAGCCGCCGATGACGCCTTGCGGGCTCGAGGGAATGACCGCCGTTTCAGAAAGCGTCGTCAGGTCGATGATCGAGAACGACGAGCTCACCGCGTCGTTGATCACGCCGACGACGGCCCAGTGGCTGTCGCTCGTGATCGCGACCCGGTAGGGCTGCGCTCCCGTGGTCGGGATCGTAGCCACGAGCGTGTGCGTCGCGACGTCGACGACCGCGACCGCGTTCGCGAGCACGCACGGCGCGACCACGTATTGGCCGTTCGGCGACACCGCGACCTGCACCGGGAAGTCGCCCACGTCGACCGTGTGCGTCACCGCGCGCGTGTTCACGTCGAGGAACGTCAGGTTGTCCGTCTCGCGATGCGCGATGACGACCGCCGAGCCGTCGGGCGTGAACGCGATCTCGCTCGGCCCGTCGGCGTCGGGCGCCGCGTTGCACGTGATCGTGCTAGAGAAGGTCGTGAGCGAGCTCCCGCCAGCGTTCGGAAGTCGACGTGGCGCGCTCCAGACCTCGACGATCGGCTGTGAACCGCCTTCCGTGTCCACCGCGTCGCGCGCAGCGAACACGGCGGGGTTCTGGAACGACGGAAGGAGGAGCAGCGACGCGGTGAACAGCATGGGGAACCTCGATGGCGTGGCGCGTTTCGACGACGGGCGACGAGCGAGCCGATTCTACGCCAGGTCGAGGACCGGGGACCCGCCGTGCAGAAAGCTCCGAGTGGAACCACGCGAGTGGATCCACTCTCGAGTCGCCGCAGGTTCCGTCGGCTCCCGCTCGCGGTTGCGCGAACTCGGAGGCGAGCTATCAGGCGTGGAGCGTGTCGTTCTCTGCCGTGCAGCTGCTCGAGATCACCACGCGACGCGCCAGCCGTTCGTCACGTTGAACGTCTCCGGCGGGCAGAACGCGGCGGCCGCGTTGCGGTAGTAGGTCTGGTAGACGCGCGTCACTCCGCTGCCGGGCGTCACGCCGCCGCGTTGGGAGAGCGTCACGCTGTCGGTCGCGTCGGGGAAGCTCGCCGCGCCGAGCGAGCTCGATCGCACCCTCAAACGCACCAGCGTTCCACCCACACAGAGCACGCCATCGCCGAACACCGTGTCCGTGAGCCCGTCGCCCTGCAGGAAGATGCACGTCGTCGTCGCCGGCATGCCGCTCGCGTTCAAGCTCACGTCGTCGTTCGCGACGTCGCCCGAGCCCGCGAGATTCGCTCCCGCGGCATTCGCGCTGTTCGCGCAGCCGTTCCCGGGAGCGCCGACGTTGGCGCACGGGCAGTTCGCCGTGTGCGCGATGTCGAGCCCGTCTCCGAAGCAGAATGCGGAGCCGTTGGGTTCGCGCTTGACGATCTGGAATCCGCTGACGGTGCCGAATTGGCCGAAGGGGACCGGGGTCACCTCGGCCGTGATGATGATCGATCCGCCGGTGGGGATGCTGACGTTGTGCCTGGCATGCGTCACGCCCTGGACGTACGCGTTGGGCCAGAGTCCGCCGACGGTCTGCGTCGGGTCGGGAGAGTTGAGCACGTTGACGTCGGTGCGGAACCCCGGATCGTCGGCCGCCATCGCGTAGGTGTAGACGTCGTAGTTGCCGGCGACGAGACCTTGGATCGTGATGATCGAGAGCCACGCGTCCGTGTCGATGAAATCCGACATGAGCCGGGTGTCGTCGGGGGAGGCTCCGACGAGGTTGGTCGTCGCGGTGTAGAGGCCGCCGGCGTTGACGTAGGAAGCGGTGACGCTGCTCGTCGTTCCGTCGACGGCCGTGAGGAGCGTCGGCGCCGCCACGCCGGGCATCGCCGACCACACTCCCGGTCGATTCGCAGCGCCGCCGAACGTCGGCGATGGAACCGTGTTGGCCGGCGCCGAGCCACCGACATCGACGTTGAAGTCCTGCGCGAACGAGGCGGACGAAGCGGCGAGCGTGGCGAGCGCGCCGAATGCGAAACGAACGAGCGACGTGTGCATGGTTTTCCCTCGCAGCGAGATCCTCGAGCGCGCGCGCCCGAAGCACGCACGGGGCGTGAGAGCGCGATCGTGACCGACCGCATGGATGATAGCTGCGATCGAGTGAAACGTGCGGCGCGCACGGAGATCCGCGGCTCGCGGCGCGGAGCGATTCCGCGCGCGCCGTGCTCAACGCCGTTCGTTGTTCAGGTCGACGACGATCTCGAACGCGCCCGCGGCGTTGCGACGCAGCGCGAGCACGAAACGGCCGATGCCCGTGGACTCCGTGCCCTTCGACGTCGACCAGCGACCGACGGCCCAGCCTACATCGCCGCTGCTCTCGAAGCGCTCGAGCGTGAGCGCGAGGCCGGAGCCGCTCGACCTCGACCAGAAGCGCTCTAGCGCTTCGCGACCGACGATCGGCTCGCCGTCGGCGACGTAGTAGCCGCCGTCGGTCGCGTGCACGCGGGCGAGCGCGGCCGCATCGTGCGCGTTGTACGCGCTCTCGTACGCGCGCAGCACGGCTTCGACGCGCGGGCGATCGTCGTCGCGGCGGAAATCGACAGCGCGGCACGCGGCGAGACAGGCGAGCGAGGCGGGCACGAGCTTCATCACGACGGCTCCTTGCGCAGCACGTTGCGCGAGTAGAGGAGCTCGAAGCCGCGCCGCTGCGCGTTCTGCTGCGACTTCGAGCCCGGTTGCGTCATCACTGCGTCGTCATCACGGCGAGCGTGCAGCCCGCGCGCGCGGCGTCGTCGAGCCGCCGTGCGAGGAGCGCCGTCTGCACGCCGCGTCGGCGGTGCGCGGGGAGCGTCGCGGCGCCGCACAGGTGCGCGATGCGCTCGCCCAGATGCAGCGACGCACCGCCGGCGAGCTCGCCGGAACGCCGCGCGAGGTACACGCGCATGCGCGCCCCGGAGTTGAAGTCGCGGATGACGCGCACGAGCACGGCGCGCTCGAAGTGCTCGGAGGACGCGACGCCTTGCGTGTCCGGCGCCGCGAAGCCGTCGACCACGACGTCGATCCAGCGCGCGAGTTCGGAGGGACCGGCGGGCTCGACCGCGATGTCGCTCGGGGCTCGCTCCGCGCGCGCGAGCGGCAGCGGGCAGCCGAGCACGTTCTCGACCGCGACGAGCGGATAGCCGTGCGCAGTCAACCAGGGAGAGATGCTCGGCTCGGCGAGCGTGGGAAGCTCGACCTGCACGGCCGCTCCGCGCGCGAGGAGCTCGCGCTCGAGCTCGAGGAAGCTCGCCTCGTCGAACTCCGCGCTCATCCCCAGGCCGACGACCTTGTTCAACGGCGAGCCGGGCTCGGTGAACACCGCGAATCCGCCGCAGACGGGCCGCGCGATGACACCCTCGATGCGCCGAGCGATGACGGCGGCCGCACCACCCAGCATCTCGCCTTCAGCGCGCTCGATGCGCGCGGCGAGCTCGATGTCGCAGAAGACCACGCGCTCACGATAGCGCGCGACCTACTTCTTCTCCGCCTCGTCGTCGTCGCCGCCGAGCACCGCGAGGAAGGCCTTCTGCGGGATGTCGACGTTGCCGATCTGGCGCATGCGGCGCTTGCCCTCCTTCTGCTTCTCGAGGAGCTTGCGCTTGCGCGTCACGTCGCCGCCGTAGCACTTGGCGGTCACGTCCTTGCGCAGGGCGGAGATCGTCTCGCGCGCGATGATGCGGCCGTCGATCGCGGCTTGCAGCGCGATCTCGAAGAGGTGGCGCGGGATCTCCTTGCGCATCTTCTTGATCGCCATGCGGCCGCGGAACTCGGCGTTCTCCTTGTGCACGATGCAGGTGAGCGCGTCGACTTCCTTGGTGTTCACCAGGATGCGCAGCTTGACGAGATCGCTCTCCTTGAAGCCCGTGATCTCGTAGTTGAGCGTGCCGTAGCCGCGCGTCGACGACTTGAGCTTGTCGAAGAAGTCGTAGATCAGCTCGGCGAGCGGGATGTCGTAGACCAGCTGCACGCGCGTCGGCGAAAGGTGCTCCTGGCGCACGTACGTGCCGCGGTGGTCGGAGGCGATCTTCATCACGTTGCCGATGTACTCGGTCGGCGTGAGGATGTTGACGCGCGCGTAGGGCTCGAGGATCTGCGCGTACTTGTCGGAGCTGGGGAGCTGGCCGGGCGAGTGGATCTCGCGCTCCTCGCCGTTCTCCAGGCGGATCTTGTACGTGACCGTCGGCGCGGTCTGGATCATGTCGATGTCGTGCTCGCGCTCGAGGCGCTCCTGCACGATCTCCATGTGCAGCAGGCCGAGGAAGCCGCAGCGGAAGCCGAAGCCGAGCGCTTCCGACGTCACCGCTTCGAACGAGAACGACGAATCGGAGAGCGAGAGCGTCTCGAGCGCCTCGCGCAAGCTCTCGAAGTCGCCGGTGTTCGTCGGATAGAAGTCCGCGTACACCATGTGCACCGGCGGGCGGTAGCCGGGCAGCATCTCGACCTTCGGGCCCTTGTGGCGCGTCAGCGTGTCGCCGATGCGCACGTCGCCGAGGTTCTTGATGTTCGAGATGAAGTAGCCGACCTCGCCGGGACCGAGCGCGCCGGTGCGCTTCATCTCGGGCGTGAAGCGGCCGATCTCGACCGCCTCGTACACCTTGTCGGTGCCGAGCATGTGCGTGATCTCGCGCTCCTTGAGCGTGCCCTCCATCACGCGCATGTAGACGATGATGCCGCGGTACTCGTTGTAGACCGCGTCGAAGATCAGGCAGCGCAGCGGAGCTTCGGGATCGCCCTTGGGCGGTGGAATGCGCTCGACCAGGCGGTCGAGGAGCTCCATGACGCCCAAGCCGCTCTTCGCCGACACGCGCAACGCATCCGATGCGTCGATGCCGATCGAGTTCTCGATCTCCTCGCAGGCCTCATCGGGTCGCGCGTGCGGCAGGTCGACCTTGTTGACGACCGGCAGCACTTCGAGACCCGCGTCGACGGCGAGGTACGCGTTGGCGACGGTCTGCGCTTCGACGCCTTGCGAAGCGTCGACGAGCAGCAGCGCTCCCTCGCACGCCTGCAGCGACTTCTGCACCTCGTAGTTGAAGTCGACGTGGCCGGGCGTGTCGATCAGGTTGAGCTCGTACTTCTCGCCCTTGTACACGTGCCAGATCGTGACGGCCGAGGCCTTGATCGTGATGCCGCGCTCGCGCTCGAGGTCCATCGAATCGAGCATCTGGGCGCGCATCTCGCGCTTCTCGACGGTGCCGGTGAGCTCGATCAGGCGATCCGCGAGCGTCGACTTGCCGTGGTCGATGTGCGCGATGATGCAGAAGTTGCGGATGAAGCGGGTGTCCAAGCGGGGCTTTCGGAGGCGTCGTCTCGACGAAGAGGGGGCGAGAGTCTAGCGGATCGGGGAGCACCGCGCAGGCGCTCGAAAGCGGAGCCTGGACCGCGCCGTTCCAGCGCACGGCGGTCGCGACGGAACTGCTGCGCGGCATTCCGGGCGATCAGGCGTTCCTCGAGAGCTCGAATCGCTCCTCGATCGAAGCGCGCGTGGTCTACCTGCAGCCGCACTTGGTCGACGCGCAGAACCGCATGATCCTCGGCACGCCGCGCGCGCTCGTCCTGCTCGACTCCGCGTTCTGAGCCCGTCGCGCGGCGCGTGAGAGCTCGGCGAACGGCGTCGCGCTAGAAGGCCGAATCGAGCAGCACGAGCGTCGCGGGTGTGCCCAGCGTCGCGCGCCCGCTCGGATCGATGAACTGCGCCTGGAGGAAGAAGCGTCGCGACTGCACGCCCGGACCGAGATCGGGCACGAGCCACGACTCGTTCAACGTTCCGCTCGGCCCGATCGTGCCGACGATCTGCACGGGCGTCGGATGCGGGTGCCGCACGAGGCTCACGCCGCTCCAGGCGCTCGAGTAGAGGAAGCGCGGAGCTTCGCCGATCACGAGCCGCACCTCGTCGCCCGGCTGACCGAAGAAATCGATGCGCGCGGGTTGCTGCTCGCGCACGACACGTCGCGCGACCATGCGGCGCGCGTTGCCCGTCAACGTCGTGAACGTGGCGCCCGGCGCGACGACGATGTCGCCGATCGGAACGGAGCACACCGAGGGTCCCGGGCCGGCCACGAACGTCGATTGCAGCGCGATCGCGATGGACGGCGTCGGGTTCGCGTAGGGGTACACGCTGAGCCCTGCACCATGACATCCGTCGAAGCCTGCGCCCGGCGGGTTGACGCCCGCGGTTCCGCCCGTGGCAGATGCATTCGAGAAGAAGCTCAGCGGAGTGGCCTGGACCCACAGGCCGCCTCCACCATCTCCTGCGTACCCGCCCGGGAACGCGTAACACGTCGTCGATGCGTTCCCGCCCGCTCCGCCGCGCAGCGTGCAGTCGTAGAGCGCGACCCGTGAAGTGGTGCCGAGCAGCCCGGCCCCGCCTTCGTAGCCGTACGAGCCGCCGAAGTCCGCGCCGTCGCCTCCGATGAGAGTGCAGTTGGCGAACGCGACGTCCGTGCAGTCGAGGAGCACGGCGGCATGACCGCCGGGAATGAACGTGCCGGTGCAATCGGGCTGATCGAAGCCGTGCAGCGTGCAGCCCTGCACGCGGATCGAGCCCGTGCTCGCGTCGAGGCGCAGCGCCGGCGTGTACGACGTCGCGCGGATCTGCAATCCGTTCAGCGTGACGCCGCGCGTCACCGCGAGACCGCTCACGGACACCTGTCCTTGGACGAACACGTCGGCTCCGACGTCGGCGACGATGTCGAGCGCCTTCGTGCCCAACGCGAAACCCGAATAGGAACCGCTCTTCACGAGCAGCACGTCACCGTCGCTCGCCGCAGCGACGGCGGCGGAGATCTGCGTGAAGCTCCCGCCTCCGGCCGCATCGACGACGAGCACGCCGGCGTGCGCCATCGATCCGGCGATCGAAGTCAGCGCGACGATCGCGACACGAACCGGTGCGGTGAGATGCATGGCAGGAAGCTCCGTTGGAGAACTGGACCAGGGACCGTCGACGACACACCGACCCACGAAGTCGCGCGTCCGCAAGGTCCCGAGCGCGTGCGCTCGTTCTCGTCGGACACATGGGATGTCGCGTCAGAAGGCCGCATCGAGGAACACGATCGTCGCCGGAGTGCTCAGCGTCTTCTGCCCGGAGGGATCGACGAACTCCGCTTGCACGAAGAAGCGTCGCGCCTGCACGCCCGGACCGAGCTCCGGCACGAGCCAGGCGTACGTGAGCGAGCCGCTCGCCGGAATCGTCCCCGCGAGCAACATCGGCGAGGGATGCGGCCGGCGCACGAGGCTCACGCCGCGCCACGCCGCCGAGAAGACGTGCTGCGTCGCTTCGCCGATCACGAGGCGCACCTGATCGCCCGGCTGTCCGAAGAACTCGACGCGCGCAGGCTGCTGCTCGCGCGCGACGCGCGTCGCGTTGATGCGTCGCGCAGCACCGGCAAGCACCTGAAACGTGCTCGGCGCGTTCAACAGGATGTCGGCCACGAGGGAGAAGCATCCCGGCGAAGGCCCGCCGCGCTGGAACGTGGACTGGAGAGAGCGCGCGGTCACGATCGATGCGGGAAACACCGTCACGAAGAGACCCGAGCCGCTGCATCCGCCGTACGGCACTCCGATCCCCGACACCGGCAACGGACCCGTCGTTCCGCCGCGCACGCTGCACTGGGAAAGGAAGGTCGTCGAGGTTCCGCTCCAGCGGATTCCGTCGCCGCCATCGCCGCCGTAGGAGCAGCAGTAGCCGTAGCCGGGACAGCTCGGCGTCTCTCCACCGCCTTCGCCGCCGATCACGCTGCAATCGTAGAGCGCGACACGTGACGACGTGCCGCCGAGCCCGCGACCTCCGTCGCCGCCGTAGCCGTTGCGGTAGGCCCCGTCGCCGCCGCGCAACACGCAGCCCGCGAACGCGACGTCGGCCGAGTCGGCGACGTCGACCGCCGCGCCGCCGTGCGCGTTCGGACCGACGCACAGCGGCTGGTCGTACCCGTCGATCGTGCAGCCCTGGATGCGGATCGATCCGGTGTTGGCGCTGACGATCAGCGTGGGTGAGGGAATCAGCGACGCCGGTCCCGTGAGCGCGAAACCGGTGAGCGTCACCCGGCGCGTCACATCGATGCCGGAGAGGACCACGCTGCCCTGGATGGTCGCCGCGGAACCGACGTCGGCGACGACGTCGAGCGCCTTCCCGCTGACCGTGAAGCCGCCGTACACGCCCGACTTCACGAGCAGCACGTCGCCGTCGGCGGCCGCCGCGACCGCGGCGGAGATCCGCGTGTATCCGCCGCCGCCGGCGGAATCGACCACGCGCACGTCCCCGTGCGCGGCGAGCGCGAGCAGTGCGAGGGCGAGAATGCGGCGAAGCATGGGGCTCTCCCGCCAGATCTCCGGTTCAGAACGCCGAATCGACGAGCACCATCGTCGACGGCGGACCGAGAGTCGCCTGTCCGCTCGCGTCGATGAACTGTGCCTGCAGCAGGAAACGTCGCGCCTGCACGCCCGCGCCGAGCTCGGGGACGATCCACGCGCTCGAGAGCGTCCCGCTCGCGCCGATCGTGCCGACGATCTGCACCGGAGTCGGCGCGCGCGTGCGCAGCAGACGGACGCCGCGCTGCGGCTCGACGTAGACGAATCGACCGGCCTCCGCGACGGTGAGCAGCACCTGGTCGCCCGGTTGGCCGAAGAAATCGATGCGCGCCGGCTGCTGCTCGCGCGCGACGCGCGTCGCCGTCGCGCGTCGGGAGATGCCGGCGAGCGCGCCGAAGGTGCTCCCGGGTCGCACGACGATGTCGTCGTGGTAGTCGAGGCAGAAGACGGCGTTGTTGCCTTCGGTGAACGTCGACTGCAGCGAGCGCGCATTGCTCCCGCTGCCCGGTCCGGTGTAGGCGAGATAGATCCCGGAGCCGCTGCAGCCCGTGTAGCCGAAGGAGTTGGGGTTCACACCGGCATTGCCGCCGCGCAGGTTGCAATTCGAGAGGAAAACGATCGGCGCGAGGCGCGCGTTCACACCATCGCCGCCGTCGCCACCGTAGGCGCAGCACTCGCCGAAGTGAGGACATGAGGGGATCTCGCTCGCTCCGTTGCCGCCGCTGACGTCGGAGTCGTACAGCGCGATGCTCGAGCTGTCGGCGACGAGCCCCTCGCCGCCGTTCCAGCCCGTGACGTAGCCGCCGAGGTCGGCGGGATCGCCGCCGTTGAGCGTGCACGCCGCGAACGAGACGTCGGAGCAGGCGGTGACCGAAGCTGCCGTGCCGCCGTGCATGTAGTACGCGACGCAGTCCTGCTGGTCGAAGCCTCGCACGGTGCAGCCCTGCACTCGAATCGAACCGCTGCTCGAGGCCAGCACCAGCGCCGGCGCCGAGCTCGTCCCGAGGATCGTCAGGCCGGTGAGCGTCACCGTGCGGCTCGCGCCGATCGACGAGACCGACACCGGCCCGTTCACCTGGACATTCGCGCTCGCGTCGGCGACCACGTCGAGGGCCTTGCTGCCGATCGAGAACCCGGAGTAGCCGCCCGTCCTCACGAGGAGCACATCGCCGTCGGTTGCCGCTGCGACCGCGGCGGAGATCTGCGTGTAGCCGCCACCTCCACCCGCGTCGACGACGAGCACGTTTGCCTTCGACGATGCGCCGACGACCGAGACGAGAGTGAAGCTCTGGAGCGCGGTTCGAGCGAGTGCGTGTTTCATGGGGGTCGGCGAGGTCCGGCGGAGGCCTCCGGCCTCTGGTGGCCGGCGCGCCGAGGGACGTTGCGCGGAAAAGGGCGCGAAATCCGGCGCGTGGCGCCTTTCCCGCGGGCGGCGGGCACGGTGTGAGGGTAACCGAGGTCGCGAGGAGTGGTGGGGGTGCCCGTCGCCGGCGTGTCACCGGTCGCTCGAGCGTGCAGCCGCCTTCGCTGGGGCAACGTGCGGGGCTCCCGTCGAGTGCCGCCACGAACGACGCGCGCTCGAGTCGAGGCTCGCGGCCTCGAGCTCGCGCGATGCGCGCGCACGGGGCTCGAGGTCGTCGCCGAGAGGGACGGACGCGTATTCTGTGGGGCCCGCGCCTCGACGCCGCGGCTTGCCCCGGATTCCGACGATGGTCGACACACGCGAGACGCTCGGCAGCTCACCGCCGCCGCTGCCCGCTCACGTGGAGCTCGCGAGAGAGCCCTCGGCGTCCGTACCGCCTTCGCAGCCGGCACCAGCCGACTCGTCGCCCTGGCGGCATGTTCGTCGATGGTGGGCGCTGATCGCGGGCGGGCTGTTCGCGCTGCTCAAGTTCGCCAAGGTCTTGAAGCTCGCGAAGCTCGGCGCGGTGTTGGTCAAGGCCGGACCGGTGATGCTCAAGACCGGTGCGACGATGATCCTCAGCCTCGGGGCGTACGCACTGGTCTGGGGCTGGAAGTACGCGCTCGGCGTCGTGCTGCTGCTCCTCGTGCACGAGCTCGGGCACTTGATCGTCGCGCGCAGGCTCGGCCTCGCCGCGGGCGCGCCGGTGTTCATCCCGTTCATGGGCGCGTTCATCGCGCTCAAGGATCAGCCGCGCAACGTGTGGGTCGAAGCGCAAGTGGGAATCGGCGGGCCGATCGCTGGAGCGGTGGGCGCGCTCGCGTGTCACGGCCTGTACCTGACGACGCACGAGCCGCTCTTCGCCGCGCTCGCCTTCTCGGGGTACTTCCTGAACCTCTTCAACCTGACGCCGATCGGTTTCCTCGACGGAGGCCGCGTCATCGGCGCGATCTCGCCCTGGTTGATGATCGTCGGCGTCGTGGCGATGCTCGCGATGCTGTTCGCGCGCTTCAACCCGATCGTGCTCCTGGTCCTGGTGATGTCCGTGCCGCGCGTGTGGGCGCTGTTCCGCAAGCGCAGCGACGCCGAGAAGAGCTACTTCGAGGTGACGAAGTCGCAGCGCATCTCGATGGGCGTGACGTACGTGTGGCTCGTCGCGCTCCTGTGGCTGGGCATGCACGTCGCGCACGTCCCCGCGCCGAGCTGAACGTCGCGCCACCGAAGAGTTCGCGCTCCCGATTCCCATTCGCGGGGTGGGAGTTCGGCGAAGTGTTGCGCCGCCTTCCAGCGCTCGCGCGAGCGACGTAGGCTCCGCCCCTCGCTTCTCTTCACGATTCACAAGGAGGATTTCGATGAGACGCTTCGTTTCGCCCCGGACTCCCGCGTCGCTCGTCCTGCTCGGCGTGCTCGCCGCGAGTGCCCGTTCGCAGGTGCAACTCGACGCCACGCCCGCGCCCGTCGCGGACACGGTCAGCCTCGCCATTCCCGAGGGCTTCGTCGCCGCCGGCCCGTTCCACCGCGTGCTCGTCGATTCGACGAGTCGCGCATACGCCAAGCTCGTCTCCACCGGCGCGATGGTTTCGCAGGAGGACTACCACTCCTTCGTGCTCGCGCTGGTCGACGAGCGCGCGCTCGGCGGCTACACGCAGCTCAAGGCCTTGGATCTGTCGATCGCCGACGAAGGCACGCTCTCGAACCTGAACGGTTACCTGCTCGACGGCGCCGACGCGAGCGCGACACGCCGCTCGCTCGCGTCGATTCCGGCGGACCTGCGCGCACCGAGCACGCCGCCCGCCGACGGCGAAGCGCGCTTGAAGATCGTGCAGTTCGCGGGGCCGGTGAAGGACGAATGGCTCGATGAACTGCGCGCCACGGGCGCGTTCGTCGTCACCTACGTCGCGAACAACGCGTACGTCGTCAAGGCAGGGCCGATCGAGAACGCCGCGGTCGCGGCGCTCGCCAACGAGTCGTTCGTGCTCGCGATCTTCGACTACCAGCCGGCCTTCAAGCTGCGTCCCGAGCTCCGTCCGCCGTTCTTGACGCCCTCGGCCGCCTACGCGGTGCACGTGCAGGTCGTCGCGGACGCGGAGGGCGCGAGCTTCGCCAACTCGCTCGCGACGCGCGCGATCGAGGTGCGCAGCGAGCCCGAGCGCGTGCTCGACTATTGGAACGTGACGCTCGTGCTCGACGGCGCGAACGTCGCCGAGCTCGCGCGCGATCCGCACGTGTTCGCCATCGAGCCCGTGCTCGAGATGCGCAAGCTCGACGAGCGCCAGGGCCAGATCATGGCCGGCAACCTCGACGGCACGGGCACGCAACCGGGCAGCGCGGCCTACTTCGCCTGGCTCGCGACCAAGGGTTTCCCCGGCCAGAACCCGTTCCCCTTCGCCGTCGACGTCACCGATGACGGCGTCGATCGCGGCAGCAACACCGACGTGAACACCGAGTTCAAGGTCGACGGTCTCGCGGGCGGCGCGAGCCGCCTCGTCTACAACAACAACTACACGAGCGACGCGCTCGCCGACGGCCGCGCCGGTCACGGCAACCTCAACGCGTCGATCATCTTCGGCTTCAACAGCTCGAGCGGCACGGCCTTCGAGGACGCGAACGGCTACCAGTATGGCCTGGGCATCGCGCCCTGGGTTCAAGTCGGCAACTCGAAGGTCTTCGCCAACTCCGGCGCGGGCCAGTTCAACCAGACGACCGCGACGCGCCTCGCCAACGCCTACAACGGCGGAGCGCGCATCTCGTCGAACTCGTGGGGCGCGACGTCGGGCATCACCTACAACACCGATTCGCAGGCGCACGACGCCGTGGTGCGCGACGCGCTCAGCGGCACGGCCGGCAACCAGGAGATGACGATCGTCTTCGCCGCGGGCAACAGCGGTCCGGGCGCGTCGACCGTGCACCCGCCGGGCACGGCGAAGAACGTCATCACCGTCGGCGCGAGCGAGAACTTCCGCATGACCGGCTCCGACGGCTGCGGCATCGACAACACCGGAGCGGACAACGCCAAGGATGTGATCTCGTTCAGCTCGCGCGGACCGACCTCGGATTCGCGCAAGAAGCCCGAGATCTGCGCTCCCGGCACGCACATCGAAGGCGCGGCGTCGCGCGCCACCGGCTACGACGGCACGGGCGTGTGCAACCAGTTCTTCCCGGCCGCGCAGACCCTGTACGCGTGGTCGAGCGGCACGAGCCACTCGACGCCCGCGATCGCGGGCGCGGCCGCGCTCGTGCGCCAGTACGAGACGAACAACGGCCGTCCCGTGCCGAGCCCGGCGATGACCAAGGCCGTGCTCGTCGGCAGCGCGACCTACATGACCGGCGTCGGCGCGAACGACACGTTGTGGTCGAACAACCAGGGCTTCGGTCGCGTGAACTTCGGCCTTGCCTTCGATTCGACGGCGCGCATCAGCGTCGACCAGACACAGGTGCTCGGCGCGACCGGCGCGACCTACTCGGTCACCGGCAACGTGAGCAGCGCGGGAGCTCCCTTCCGCGTCACGCTCGCCTGGACCGACGCCCCCGGACCCACGACCGGCAACGCGTTCGTCAACAACCTCGACCTCGAGGTGACGCTGAACGGCACGCTGTACCGCGGCAACAACTTCTCGGGAGCGAACTCGCTCGCGGGCGGCACCGCGGACACGCGCAACAACCTCGAGACGGTGTATTTCCCGGCCGGAACGACCGGCTCGTTCTCGATCACGGTGCGCGGCACGAACATCGCGGGCGACGGCGTGCCGGGCAACGCCGACACGACCGACCAGGACTTCGCGCTGCTCGTCTACAACGCGACGACAGCCGCTCCGACGCCGGATTTCTCGCTCAGCGCGACGCCGGCTTCGCAGTCGATCAACCCGGGCGGGACGGCGATCTACAACGTTTCCGACAGCGCGCTCAACGGCTTCGCGGGCAGCGTGACGCTGTCCGCAACGCCGGCGATCAGCGGCGTGAGCTACGCCTTCGCCACCAATCCGATCGCCGCCAACGGCAGCACGACGCTGACGGTGTCGACGACGGCGGCGGTCGCGGCTTCGACGAACACGATCACGATCACGGGCACGAGCGGTGCTCTCGTCCACACGACGAGCGTGCAGCTCACGATCAATCCGCCCGCGGGCGGCAATCCGGTCAAGACCTTCTCGGCCGCGCCCAACGCCGCGATCCCGGACAACAACGCGACCGGAGTGACCAGCACGATCAACGTGTCCGACAGCCTCTCGGTCACGTCGATCTCGGTCAGCACCGTGATCACGCATCCCTTCAAGGGTGACCTCGTCGCGCGCTTGACCGGGCCCGACAGCACGAGCGTGCTCCTGCACAATCGCACGGGCGGCTCGGCCGACAACGTCACGACGACCTTCTCCATCGCCACCGCGGCCGCGCAGGCCTTGACCGCCTTCAACGGCAAGAACACGGCGGGAGCGTGGCGCTTGCAGGTGCAGGATCTCGCCTCCGCCGACGTCGGCACCTTCAATTCGTGGTCGATCACGTTCAATGGCGAGACGAGCGCCAGCCCGAACGTGGCCATCCCCGACAACAACACGACCGGTGTCACGAGCACGATCACGCTCGCGCAGTCGGGCACCGTCGCGGGCGTCAAGGTGCGCGTGAACATCACGCACACCTACCAGGGTGATCTCGAGGTCGCACTGATCGCGCCCGACAACACGACGGTGCTCCTGCACAACCTTACGGGTGCAGGTACCGACAACATCAACACGGAGTATCCCGACCTGACCGCGCCCGCGGCTTCGCTCGCGGCCTTCACGGGCAAGTCGATCACGGGTGCGTGGAGGCTGCGCGTGCGTGACCTCGCGGCGGCGGACACGGGGACGCTCGTCTCCTGGACGCTGTCGCTCGCAGCGCAGTGAGCGTCGGCGCGCTCGAACCACGCGCGCGAGGCAGTTGAGGTGAAACCGGGGAGCGCTCGATGCTCGAGCGCTCCCCGAAGTCGTTTCGAGCGCGTTTCGCTCTCGTCGGACGTCAGACGGAACCCATGGCCGCGGGCAGTCGCTCGATGAAGCTGCGCAACGCGCGCCCTCGATGGCTTCTCGACGAGCGAGAGCTCAGCGAAACCGCGACCGCTCTGCGCGAAGCCGGGCTCGGTGAACTCGAAGAGCGGGTCGTAGCCGAAGTCGTTCGCGCCGCGCGGCGCGTGGAGGATCCGGCCGCGCGCCGCGCCTGCGATTTCGAGCGCGATCGAGCCGTCGGGGCTTGCGAGCGCGAGCGCGCAGACGAAACGCGCGCCGCGCCGCTCTTCCGGCACGTGCGCGAGCTTCTCCAGCAGCAAGCGGTTGTTCGCCGCGTCGTCGCCGTGCACGCCGGCGAAACGCGCCGAGTTCACGCCCGGAGCGCCGCCGAGCGCGTCGACCTCCAGGCCCGAATCGTCGGCCAGCGCCCACATCCCGCTCGCGCGCGCGGCGGAGATCGCCTTCTTCGCGGCGTTCTCGGCGAACGTGCGCCCATCCTCGACGACGTCGGGCAGACCACCGAGTTCCGCGGGCACGACGAGCTGCACGTCGAGATCGCCGCGGTCGTCGAGCACATCGCGCAGCTCGACGAGCTTCTTCTTGTTGCCGCTGGCGAGCAGGAGCTTCATCGGACTCGCGTGACACCCGCGCGACCGCGGACGCGCTGACGCGGGCTCACTTCGTCGCCAGCGCGGCCTTCTGCAGCTCGAAAATGCGCTGGATCGCGGCCGAGCCGAGCTCGAGCATCGAATCGAGCTCGCCCTTGTCGAACGGCGCGCCCTCGGCCGAGCCCTGCACCTCGATGAACTTGCCCTCGTTGGTCATCACGAGGTTCATGTCCGTCTCGGCCTTGCTGTCCTCGGCGTAGGTGAGATCGCACAGCGCGTCCTTGTTCACCACGCCGACGCTCACCCCCGCGACCTGCGCGCGCAACGGCCAGCCGCGCAGGATGCGGCGGCCGTCCATCCACGTGAGCAGGTCGTTGAGCGCGACCCACGCGCCCGAGATCGCGCACGTGCGCGTGCCGCCGTCGGCCTGCAGCACGTCGCAGTCGAGCCAGATCGTGCGCTCGGTGAGCTGCGAGAGGTCCATCACCGCGCGCAACGATCGTCCGAGCAGGCGCTGGATCTCGACCGAGCGTCCGTCGACGTTGTTCACGCGGTCGCGGCCCTTGCGCTGCTCCGTCGACGAGGGAAGCATCGAGTACTCGGCCGTCAGCCAGCCGCGTCCCTTGCCTTGCAGGAACGGCGGCACGCCGTCGCTCGCCATCGCCGTGCAGAGCACGCGCGTGTGGCCGAAGGAGGCCAGCACCGATCCCGGTGCGTTGCGCGTGAACCCGCGCTGGAAGCTGATCGGGCGCAACTCGCCCGCAGCACGTCCGTCGGAGCGGGGGCGTGACATCGGCGCGGATTCTAGGCTCGCGCGCGCGCGCGGTCGAGACTTCATGCGCGCCAGGCGCGCGGCTTCGTGCGCCTCAAGCGCGCGTGACCGAGCGCACGAACTCGAGCGCCAGGCGCCGTTCGCGGCCTCCCGCGAGGTGCAGCAGGAGTCCGGCGCTGAACGAGAAGCCGGCGAACACACCGCGTTCCTCGTTCTCGCCGTGGCGCACGATCACTTCGCGATTGGCGAGACCGGTGGCGTGCACGAAGTCGACTTCGAGCTCGGCCGGCGTCGAATCGATCTGCTCGATGCGGCGCGAGAGGCACTCGAGCAGCTTGCGTTCGACGCGCTCGGTTTCGACGTCGACGCCGGCGAGGGCGAAGCTCGTGACGGGCCGTTCCTTCACGAGCTCGCTCGGAAACTGGCGCTGGCGCACGTTGATGCCGATGCCGGCGACGTAGTGCGGGTGCTTGGGATCCAGACCGCGCGTCTCGACCAGCGCGCCCGCGAGCTTGGCGTCGGCGACCATCAAGTCGTTGGGCCAGTCGAGCCAGGCGCTCGTCAGGCCGAGCTCCTGCGCCGCGTCGAACATCGCCAGCGAAACGCCCACCGTGACCGCGCCGGGATGCCAGGGCGGCGGAGGCGGGAGCAGGATCACGCTCAAGTACACGCCTTCGCCGGCCGGGCTGTACCACGGCCGTCCGAAGCGTCCGTGCCCGGCGGTCTGCGCGTCGGCGACGTGCACGTCTCCATGCCGCGCCTGTCCGGCCGCGAGCGCGGCGAACGCGCGTTCCGAGGTCGAATCCGTCGTGACGTAGTGGGTGCGGCGGAAGTTCATCGCGCGCGCGCAGGATAGCAGGCCGTGCGCACAC
>JBGATX010000269.1:0-4760 GCA_044228975.1 Planctomycetota bacterium
CGCGGAGCGCCTTGCGGCGCGCGCGATCACCAGGTGATCTGGTAGCTGTTGCTCGCGTTGAACGTGAACGGCGGGCAGAAGGCTGCGGCGGCGTTGCGGTAGAAGACCGTGTAGGAGCGGATCGCTCCCGATCCGACCGTCACGCCGCCGCGCGCGGAGAGCGTGATCGTCTCGGGCGCGACCGGGAACTCGGCGCCGTTGGCGACCGTGACGCCCAGCGCGACACCGCGCAGACGGACGAGGTTGCCGCCCGTGCACGTGATGCCGTCGCCGAACTGGAATCCGTTCGGATCGATCGCGTCGCCCTGGAGGAAGACGCAGATGCCGCTCGACTGCATGCCCGTTCCGGTGAGCACGATGTTGTCGTTCGCCACCACGCCCGAGGCGGTGATGTTGGCTCCGGCCGAGTTGAACGAGCTCGCGCAGCCGTTGCCGGCCGCGCCCGTGTTCGCGCACGGGCAGGGCGTCGTCGGCGGGGAGCTCAGGCCGTCACCGGCGCAGAACGAGATGCCCGGCGCAACGGCGTTCGAGTTGTAGGACTTGTTCGGCGTGACGCCGGTGTTGAGGTACTGGTCCTTCGACACCGCGCGGTAGCTGATCAGACCCGCCAGGTTGCCCGGGATCTCGCCGCGGAAGATCTGGCCCATCGACGACTTCATCGGGTAGGTCGTCACCGGACCGCCGTTGACCGTCACCTCGAGGACGACGTTGTTGTACCAGGTGATGTAGTACGGCGCGTTGTCGTAGACCTGCACGCGCACGACGGTCGGCGCGGGTCCCGGCGTGCGGTCGACGGCCTGCTCGAGGCGGTACAGCGCGGCCGGCGTGACGTCGTTGTTCGCGGTCGTGTTCTGGAGATACCACTCGGGCTGGTTCACGTCGTTGGCGGTCACGAAGTCGTAGTCGCCGTCGCTGTCCATGTCGCAGGCGTCGGCGTCGAGCGTCTGCGTCGAGTCCGCCGGCAGCACTCCGCTCGCCAGCGTCATCGTGCCGGCGCCGTTGCCGGTGTAGACGCGCTCCTGACCGGAGAAGTTCGCGACCAGGACGTCGAGGTTGCCGTCGAGGTTGTAGTCGAAGAAGTCCGACTCGTTGTCGTCGGCGCCCGAGCCGGTCATCGTCACGCCCGACGCGAACACGCCCGCTCCGTTGTTGCGGTAGGTCGCGTCGTTGAACGAGGTGATCCCGACGAGCCAGTTCAGGCCGTAGATGTCGAGGTCGCCGTCGTTGTCGAAGTCGCCGAACTCCTGCTCGTAGTGTCCCTGGCCCGTCGAGTAGCCCGGGGGATAGGTCGCGCCGGTGACGTCGCGCATCTGCGTGAAGACGCCGCCGTTGTCCATCGTGCGGTTCGCGAACATGCGCGGCACTTCGTTGCGCGAGCCCATCAGCATGTCGATGTCGAGGTCGCCGTCGATGTCACCCAGCTCGATGCCGAGCGGGCTCGCGGCGATGTCGCAGTTCACGCCCGTCGAGTTGAGCGTGTCATGGCTCTGGGTGCCCTGGCACCAGATGCCGGGGTTGCCGTTCGCGATGTCGCGCACCGGAACCTGGAAGCCGCTGGGATCGTATTCGGCGAAGTGACCCGAGCCGTCGTTGAGGAAGATGCGCGAAGGCACGAGGCCGTTGAGGCCCGAGCCGTAGCTCGAGTGGAAGAGGTCCAGGTCGCCGTCGTTGTCGATGTCCGCGAAGTCGCAGTCGCAGGAGAAATCGATGAAGGTCCCGGCGATCAGCGCGCCGGCCGGCACGGACGACTGGCCCGCGACACCGAGGTTGACCCAGCGCGTGCTGGTCTGATCGGCGTAGAAGCCCGCGCTGCCACCCTGCGCGTTGCCCATGTTCGCCCACCAGCGATTGCCCTGATTGATGAGCTGCGCCGTGTTCGAGATGTAGATGTCGACGTCGCTGTCCCCGTCGAAGTCGGCGAACTCGATGTCGCGGCTCTGGTCCAGCATGGCGGGGAAATGCGCAACCGTGCCGTCGAGGAAGTTGCCCAAGGTCCCGCCCTGCAGGAATCCCTGGTTGACCCACATCGTCTCCTGCTGTTGCGCGTTGTCTCCGCCGTTGGCGAAGACCGCGTCCCAGTCGCCGTCCTGATCGACGTCGGCGAAGTCGACGTTCTCCGTCAGACCGGTGGTCGTCGGGACGTTCGAGGTGTTGCGCACGAACTGCTGCGCGTGGCCAAGGGCGGACGAGGTGAGGATCGCGAGTCCCAGGCACGTGGCCGCGCGCAGGCCGTGGACGGACGAGGGAGCTGCGATCTTGAGGTGCCGCTGGATCATGGAGTGGGTGGGGGTGGGCCCGAACGAAGGAGGCGGGCGCATGGGACGCGGACCGAAAACAGATCGCGAACCCGTCCGAGCGCGCGGCGAGACCTGCGCGCAAGGGTCGAGTCCGGTGGCCGCCAAGTATACCGGGCTGTGCGCGCCCGGAAGCGCCGTGGAAGAGCTTTCCTGGCCGACTCACGCACCTGGGCGCCTGCGTCTGTCCCTGCGGCGCTCGTGGATCGCAACATCGATCTTTCGGGTAACTGACAGGCGCCTCGATCGCCGTCCGAATCGCGCCGCGAGACGGACCTGGGTCAGGGACGAGCGCCGCTCGTCTCGGCGGCCAGCTGGCGCCGCGCCGCCTCGACCAGGCGGGGGACGGTGATCGACGAGTTGTCGGCGTCGGCGCGGTAGGAGGCGTAGTCGCTCGACGTGCTCTGGATCTTCTCGCCACGACCGTAGAGCTCGATCTCGGCGGCCGACGTGGGAGCGAAGAACGCGACCACGGGCACGTTCGCCGCGACGGCCATGTGCAGCGCGAGGCTGTCGGAAGTGAGCAGCAGATCGAGCCCCGCGACCAGCGCCGCGAACTCGAGCAGCGCGTTCTCCGTTCCCCCGTCGACGAACGCGAGCGGCGCCGGCCAGCGCGCCAACCCTTCGCGGATGCGGCGGTTGCGCTCGGACTCGGCTTCGCCGCCGAGCAAGACGAAGGTCGCGCGCCCGTGCAGCTCCTGCGACAGCGCGCCGGCGAACTCGACCGTGCGCTCCTCGGAGAGCTGCTTCGACGTCCAGCGCCCGCCGGCGCCCGTGTTCAATCCGACGAGCGGCCGGCGCGACTCCAAACCGTGCCGCGCGCGCCAACGCGCGGCGAACTCGGTCGCGGCGGGCGTGAGCACGAGCCGCGGCTTGCCCATGCGGATGCCGAGCATGTCGGCGTAGATCTGCGGGTGGCTGCGGCGGTTCTCCACCTTCAGGCGATCCGCATGCGCCTTGCCCAGGCGCGAGAGGAGCCCCATGTCGAACCACGGCGCGACGTCGTCGGTGTACACACGCGCGCCGCCCGCCGCGAGGTACGCCCCGGAGAGCTGCTCGGTCGGAAGGCGCGACGCGAGGCCGCACAAGAGCTCCTCGTCGTCGAGCGAGATCACGCGCCGCCAGCGTGTGTTCGAGAGACGCGCCGCGAGCGCATCGACGCTCTTCGCCGAGCGCACGTCGACCGCCTCGACCTCGGCGACGAGCGGGTGCGTGCGCACGAGGTCGACCGCGCCGTGCGCGGTGACCCACGTGACCCGGCACGGCGCGTGACGCTCGTGCAGACCCTCGAGGATCGACGTCGTGCGCAACACGTCGCCCAGCGCGGCGGTCTTGAGGATCAGGATCGGTTGGGAGTTCACGCTCGAGGACAACTCCTATCGTCCGACGCGCCGCGAAACCAGCCCCGCGCGCGATCGGCGCGCATTCAACCGCCGCTGATGGCGACGACGAGATCGAGCACATCTCCATCGCGCACCGCGTCCTCGGCATCGACGCGGCGCCCGTCGCGATAGCTCGCGGGCACGATGCGGCCGTCGAGCACGAGCCACGCCGCGCAGTCCGGCTCGCTCGCCGCCAGCGCGCGCAGCAGCTCGGACAACGAGCAAGGCAGCGAGTGCGCGAAGCTGCGTTCGCGGCCGAGGCGGCGCGCGAGAGCTCCGCTGGCGCGCAAGAGCACTCGCCCGGGCTCCCTCGGGCCCGTGGCGGCGGCCGCGACCGCGCGCGCCCGGCCATCGTCGGGTTCGCGCTCGAGGGAGAGGAGCTCGAGCAGCTCCACGCTGCCGATGCGCGCCCACGCGCGCGCCGTCGGACGGCCGTGCGCGTCGAGCCCGCGACGGAGCGCGTACTCGGGCCAGCCCTGCGGGTGCTCGCGAACGCAGCGCAGCCATTCCTCGCTCGGCGCGAGCGCGGGCGCGGTCGCGCCGATCTCGAGGCTCCGCTCGGGGACGAGGCCTCGATCGGGCGCGAGCTCCCACGCGAGCTCGCGCTGCACGAGCGCGATCGACGCGCCAGCGGCGAGCAGCTGTCGTCCTGGCGACGCGCCGTTCTCGATCCGGCGCGCAGCCGGCGGCGCGAGCACCTCGCCGAGCTCGTCGAGCGTCGCCACGCCGTCGAGCAGCAGAGCCGAGGCCGAAAAGGCGCAGAAGCCGCTGGCGTCGAGCGCGTTCGCGAGGTTCTCGCTCCACCAGACGAGCTGACCCTTGCCGCGCGCATCGCGCGGATCCTCGGCGCCCTCGCGCAGCACCTCCGGCGCGAGCAAGCGCGCGAGCGCGTCGCGCGAAGGCGTGTCGCCCGCGAGGAACGAGAGCGTGCGCATCGGATCCCCGCCGCGCGCCGAGGCGAGCAGGCCGAGCTGGCTCGCGCGGCTCTCCTCGCCACGCACGGACTGTCCGCGCACGGCGCGCAGCTCGTGCTCGAGACCGAGGGAGCGCGCGCAAGCGAGCGCGCCGCGCGCCGCGAGCGGCG
>JBGATX010000270.1:0-5940 GCA_044228975.1 Planctomycetota bacterium
CGCCCAGCGATCCAGGCGCGCGCTCTGGTCGAGCACGATGTTGTCGAAGGTCTGCGTACGCGCTTCGACCGCCTTGCGGTCGCCGATCAGGCGCACGTAGACGAAGTCGGCCGTGACGAGGTCGAGCGCGGGCGGGAGCTCGTCGGGATGCGGCATGTAGGCGAGATCCACGAGCACGAAGCCCGCGCGGCGCGCGCGCAGGAGCTCGAGCAGCGGCGCGCCGATCCAGTGCTTGTTGCGCACCTCGACGGCGACGCGCAGGTCGCGCGGCAGGCGCTCGAGGAAAGCGTTCAGGCGTTCGAGGAACGGCGCGAGCGATGCGAACGCGCTCTGGTTGAAGTACGGGAACTGGAGCACGAGCGGGCCGAGCTTGTCGCCCAGGATCCGCAAGGTGTCGACGAAGCGCTCCGTGTCCGCTCCGACGTGCTCCCACGCGAGCACGCGCGCTCCGTCGGGCTTCTCGCTCTCGCCGCCGTGCACGATCGAGCGCGGGAACTTCGCCGACATCACGAAGCCGTCGACGGTGCGCGTCGCCCAGCCGCGCACGCGCTCGCGCGGAGGGATCGCGTAGTAGGTCGAGTCGGCTTCGACGCTCGGGAACTGCGTCGAGTACCAGCCGAGCCAATCGGCGCTCTTCAACTCGCGCGGATAGAAGACGCCCTTCCAGCTCTTCTCCGACCAGCTCGAAGTGCCGTAGAGGAAGCGGGACGCGCAGGGCTCGCTCATCGCGCGCGCCTCAGTGCGAGTAGACGACCCAGACGACGACCGCGACCCAGCCGAGCGCGTTGAGCAGGAAGAGGAGATCACCGCCGAGCAGCACGCGTGTCGGGCTACCGCCGCCCTTCTGCGTGTGCACGAGCAGCATGTAGCGCGCGAGGCCGAACACGACGAACGGCACGGTCCAGACGAGTCGATGTCCCGAGCCGAACTTCTTCGCCGTCTCCTCGGCCACCGTGTACATCGTGTAGGTGACGATCGTGCAGGCCGCGAGCACGGTCACCATCTGGTCGAGGAACGGCGTGTTGTACTCGAGCAGGATCGAGCGGTGCTCGCCGCGTCCTTCGCCGAGCAGATCCGACTCCGCGCGGCGCTTGCACAAGGCGAGGAACAGCGCGAGGAAGAGCGTGCACAGGATCAACCAGTGCGAGATCACCGCGTCGGCCGCCTCGCCGCCGGCAAGCACGCGCAGGATGAAGCCCGCGGCGATGCAGAAGGCGTCGACGAGCACGATGTGCTTCAACTTGACGCTGTAGGCGAGGTTGAGCGCCATGTACGCAGCGACGATCCACAGCACCGCGACGTGCGCGCCGCCCGCCTCGTGCGCGAGCAGCAGCGCGCCGGTGACGCACAGCACCGACGTCGCGAGCGCCGCGGGCACGCTCACGTGCCCCGCCGCGATCGGACGGCGGCGCTTCGTCGGGTGCTTGCGGTCCGACGCGACGTCCATGACGTCGTTGACGAGGTAGATCGCGCTCGACCCGAGACAGAAGGCCGCGAACGCGAAGAGCGTGCGGTAGACGTCCCAACGATCGCCGCCGAAGAAGCTCCCGCGTTCGCCGCGTGCGAAGACCAGCGCGGCCAGCACGAAGACGTTCTTGACCCATTGATGGGGTCGCAGCGCGCGCAACAGGGCGAGGGGATTCACCGGCGAACCAGGATCGACCCGCGGACGGCGCTCGCTGGAGGCCGGAACGGGGCCGGTAGCCTAGAAATGCCTTCGCGCAGGCGCCACTTCCAGCGACAGCACGCGCGAGCACGCTTGCAGCGCGCCCACGCGTGCGTTTCGCGACCGATTGGATCGGCTCAGTCGAGCGAGAGCCTGCGCAGTTCCTCGATCGGCGAATCCGGTCCGACCTTGAGCACCTTGGTCTCGGCGTCGATCGTGCCCTTCTCGCGCTCGGTGGCGAGCTCGAAGGTGCCGATGTCTCCCGAGGCGTAGAGCACGACCGTCGTCGTCCTGTGGTTGCCTTCCTCGGTGCTCGACTCGTTGTCGTCGGCGATCACCGGATCCTTGCCGCTGCCGGGGTAGTCCTTGAGCGGGAAGTTCTTCGTGTCGCGACCGGCATACGAAGAGTAGGAGCCGTTCACCTGGTCGAGCGGCTTGAACCACGTCTCGGGGTTCTCGATGTTGCCGAGCTCGAGAGCGCCGATGTCGACCGACGGACAGCGCATCTTGTCGGCGGTGAACTTGGTGTTCTCCCACACGCCCTTCTCGATGAGGCAGGCGAAGAACTTCACGCCGCTGTAGTTGGGCACGCGATTGAACTTCGCCTTGTACTGGATCAGGCCGGAGTTGATCTCCTGCAGGTTCTTCTTGCAGGCGGTGACCTTGGCGGCGTCGATCGCCTCGGGGATGCGCGGCAGGAGCCAGGCCATCAGGATCCCGATGATCAGGATCACGGCCAGGATCTCGATCAACGTGAAGCCGGCGCGCAGGGCGCGCGCGGCACGACGGGTGTGCAGGCTGAGCATCGTTCGGGGCCCCTCCCAGGGACTCGGGCCCACCGTTCTACCCCCGGCGAGGGCCGTCGAGTACCGCACGCGACCGGAAATTCGCCGCGCGAGCCGCGGGGCCACTCGCCGCGTCTGTGGAGAACGGCCCCGAAATGCGTCGGAGCGGGAGTGAACCCGCTCCGACGGCTCTCAGGGGCGCGCGGCCGAGTCGCGCCAGTGGTGATCGCGCGACCCGGTCGCGCGGACGCTCACTTGCGCGCGGCGGCGGCGACGGCTTCCTGCAGCGCCGCGGTCTTGTCGGCCTTCTCCCACGGGAAGAGGTCGCGGCCGAAGTGGCCGTGATAGGCGGTCTGCTCGTAGATCGGACGGCGTAGATCGAACTGCTTGATGATCGCGGCGGGACGCAGGTCGAAGACCTTCTCGACCGCCTCGGTCAGCGCTTCATCGCCGATCTTGCCCGTGCCGAAGGTGTCGACGCGGATCGAGAGCGGCTTGGCGATTCCGATCGCGTAGCTGACCTGCACCTCGCAACGCTCGGCGAGGCCCGCTGCGACGACGTTCTTCGCCACCCAGCGCGCCGCGTAGGCGGCGGAGCGATCGACCTTGGTCGGATCCTTGCCGCTGAACGCGCCGCCACCGTGACGGCCCATGCCGCCGTAGGTGTCGACGATGATCTTGCGGCCCGTGAGACCGCAGTCGCCGTGCGGGCCGCCGACGACGAAGCGCCCGGTCGGATTGACGTGGTAGATCGTCTTCGCGTCGAGGAACTGCGCCGGGATCACGGCCTTGATGATCTTCTCGATCACCTCGCTCTTGATCGTCTCGTAGGAGACGTCGGGCGCGTGCTGCGTGCTGATCAGCACGGTGTGCACGCGCACCGGCTTGTGGCCGTCGTACTCGACCGTGACCTGGCTCTTCGCGTCGGGGCGCAGCCACGGGAGGATCTTCTTCTCGCGCAGCTCGGCCTGCTTCTCCATCAAGCGATGCGCGTAGTAGATCGGGAACGGGGCATGAGCTGCGGCGTTCCGCTGCACGCGAAGCCGAACATCAGGCCCTGGTCGCCGGCGCCCTGCTCCTTGTGCAGTCCCTCGCCTTCGCTGACACCCTGGCTGATGTCGGGCGACTGGCGATCGAGCGTGACCATGACCGCGCACGTGTCGCCGTTGATGCCGAACGCGTCGTTCGTGTAGCCGATGCGCTTGATCGTGTTGCGCGCGACCTGCGCGTAGTCGATGCGCGCCTTGGTCGTGATCTCGCCGGCGACGACGCACAGTCCGGTCGTGACGAGCGTCTCGCAGGCCACGCGGCTTGGTCGGGTCCTCGCGCAGGATCGCGTCCTGAGGATCGAGATCTGGTCGGCCACCTTGTCGGGGTGGCCCATCGAAACGGACTCGGAGGTGAACAGTTGGCGGGCCATGGAGATGCGCGAAGTCGCCTTGGATGTCGTTGGGGGTCGTCTTGGCCGGGCGGACCGGCGAGGGTCCTCATCGGCCGGGATCGAGCTTGGAATCTCGTTCCAAGTGCAGGGGAACGGCCAGCGTACCAGAGCTGCACCAGCTCGCGCAGCCCCGCGGCGGTGGAAACGACGCTTCCGACTCGCGGCGCACGGGCTCCACGTTCGGCTCCTCGGCGCGCCCGCCGCGACCGGCGTCCGGCGTTCAGCTCGGCAGGCAGCGCGCCTCGAGCGCGGCGAGCGTCACCGCCGTGGCACCCTTCTGCGACTGCACCGCGGCGATGCCGGCCCGCGCATGCGCTGGCACTCGGCCGAGTCGTCGAGCAGGCGCGCGAGCGCGCTCGCGAGCTCCTCGACGCCGCGGACGCGCACGCACGCGCCGGCGCGCTCGAGCAGCGCCGCCTCCTGCACGAAGTTGTGGACGAACGGGCCGAAGACAACCGGCCGTCCCTGCGCCGCGGGCTCGAGCATGTTCTGTCCGCCGTGCGGGATCAGGCTGCCGCCGACGAAGACGAGATCGGCCAGCGCATAGACCTGCTCGAGCTCGCCGATCGAATCGACGATCGCGACGCGCGCCGGATCGGGACGCTCGCCCGCGCGCAGTTGCGAGAGCCGCTGCGGGTGCTCGCCGCGCGCTTCCAGCTCGCGCACGAGCAGCTCCGTGCGCTCGGGATGGCGCGGCACGAGGATCAGGCGCACGCGCTCGCGCCGGGCGCGCAACGCGCGTCCACGAGCGCCAGCTCCTCGGGAGCGTGCGTGCTGCCGGCGACGAGCACTCGCTGGTCCGTGCGCGCGCCGAGCAGGTGCACGAGCTCCGCGCTCGCTTCCACCGGACCGGTGCGCAACCCGTCGACCTTGATGTTCCCGGTGATCAGGATGCGCGCGGGATCGGCCGAGAGCTCGCGGAAGCGCCGCGCGTAGTCCTCGTCCTGCACGCACAGCAGCGACAGTCGGTTGAACTGCGGCAGCAGGTGCTTGAACCAGCGATAGCGTCCGTGGCTCGAGCCCGTGATGCGGCCGTTCACGACGGCCATCGGGATGCCGAGGCGATTCGAGCAGCGCAGGAAGTTGGGCCAGATCTCGAGTTCGACGAGCACGACGCACGCCGGATCGACGCGCCGCAGGAAACGCCGCACGACGAACGAGAGATCGAGCGGGAAGCGCACCACGGGCAGGTCGGGATACGTCTTGCGCGCCACGGCCATGCCGGTGTCCGTGGTGGCGCTGATCACGACCTCGAACTCGTCGGAGCGCTCGCACAGGGTTCGCACGAGCGCCTGCGCGCCTTTCACCTCGCCCACCGAGACGCCGTGCACGAGGATGCGCTGCTTGCCGCGCGCGCGTTCCGGCGGAGCGTCGCACAAGAGCAGCCGCTCGGCCGCCATGCCGCGGAACTTGGGCGAGCGCGCGCAACGCCACAACCACCACGGCGCGCTCAACGTGATCGCGACGACGTAGGCGAGGTCGTAGACCAGGTGCAGCAGGAAGCGCGCGACGCCCGGATTGGGGTCGCGCACGATCGGAGCGGGGATCGCCGCGCTCACTGCGTGCGAGGCGACGCTCTCCGCCGCGCTCGACAGCCGGCCCGGGCGCGCGGTCTCCGGCGCGCGCGCCGCATCCGAGGAGCCGGGCGAGCGCCGCGCCGCGCTCACGCGTCCTTGCCGTGGCACTTCTTGAACTTCTTGCCGCTGCCGCACGAGCACGGATCGTTGCGGCCGAGTTTCGCGGCGCCGTGCACGAACGGATCCTGTTGCACGGAGATCTGGTTGGCGAAGCGACCGCTCGCGACCGCGGCGCGGAACTCCGCGGTCATCGCGTCGAGCGCTTGCCGCACTTCGAACGCTTGAGTCACAAGTTGAGTCGCCTCGAGGTGATCGAAGTACGCGGCGATCACCGCCGGAACGTACTGTGCGAGTTCGTCCTTGCGATCGAGGCGCGACGGAATCAGCTGGCCGAGCAGCGCGCGCATGTCCTCGGCATCGATCAGGCGCGGCGCCTTGCCCAGGTGGTCGTAGCAGAGCCCGACGAGGATC
>JBGATX010000033.1:0-41590 GCA_044228975.1 Planctomycetota bacterium
GAAGCGCGCGGTGCGGCTGTGCTGGTGCGGCTGGAAGAGCACGTGCAAAGGCTTCCCCGGCAGCGTGCGCCGCGCCGCCTCGAGCGTCGCGCGCACTTCCGTCGGATGGTGCGCGTAGTCGTGCACGACCTCGACGCCGCCATGCGTCCCCCACGGCTCGAAGCGCCGCTCCGCGCCGCGATAGCGGTGCACCGAGCGCGCGGCGGCATCCGCGGCTTGATCGGGATCGAGATGCCACTCGCGTCCCGCGAGACCGACGGTCAGCGCGAGCGCGAGCGCAGCGTTCTCGACGTTGAACGAGCCGGGGATCTCCATGCGCACTTCCGGCGTCGCCCAACCGGGCGCGCGCAGGCGGAAGCGGAAGAAGCCGTGCTGCTCGCCGAGCAGATCGATGTGGATCTCGTGTCCCAGGCGCCAGACCGTGCACGGGCTGGCCGAGACGACGCGTGCGGGCACGTCGCGTCCGACGACGAGGAGTCCGTCGGGATGGATGCGGTCGACGAAGCGCGCGAAGGCTTCCTCGATCGCCTCGAGCGAGCCGTAGTAGTCGAGGTGATCGGCCTCGACGTTCGTCACGATCGCGCCCTCGGGCGAGAGCTGCAGGAACGAGCGGTCGTACTCGCAGGCCTCGACCGAGAACCAGCCGCCGAGCTGCGGCGGCACGGCGTTCGAGGCGAGATTGCGGCACGCGCCACCGACGAGCGCGCCCGGCGTCGGCGTGCCGCGGCCGGCGACTTCGCACAGCCCGCGCAGCGCGTAGTACGTGAGCCACGACGTCGTCGTCTTGCCGTGCGTGCCGGCGACGGCGAGCGTGCGCCGCGGCGGCGCGATGCGCCCGAGCAGTTCGCTGTACTTGACGATCGGGATGCCGCGGCGCTGCGCCTCGAGCACCTGCGGATCGTCCGCTTGCACGGCGGCGGAGCGCGCGACGAGCTCGACATCGTCGGGCAGGAGCTCCTGCCTGCTGTCGCCCAGATCGACCGGCACGCCGAGGATGCGCAGGCTGCGCACGAAGCGTGAATCGGAGCGATCGTGGCCGCTCAAGGCGTGTCCGCGCGCGTGCAGCACGAGCGCGGCGCCCGAGAGGCCCGCGCCTCCGGCTCCGAGCAGGTGCACGCGGCGCGGAACACCGACGACCAAGGGCTGGGCTTCCCCGTGGCGTGCCTGGGAGCGGGCCGAACGGCTCTCGGCGCGTTCGGCGAGTTTCTCTTGCGGTGTCATGTCGATGGAACGTTCGTGGGCGCCGCGTGAGACGCGCGCGAGCGAGGGGGGTCAGCTGGGATCCTGCGGGGCGGCGTGATCGCCGCCGGTGGCGGCGGCGAGTGGACGGGTGGCGCGGTGGACGCGATCCGCGCGGACCGCGCGATCTTGGGCCAGCGCGCGGAGCTCGGTGCGGATGCGCTCGCAAGCGTCGCGCGGCAAGGCCGCGCGCAGCGCGACCGACATGCGATCGCGCGTGCTCGTGCCGCGCTCGTCGCAGAGCTCGATCAGCTCCTGGCGCGCGCTGACGCTCAAGCGCTCTTCCGGCACGATGCGCACGCCGTCGCCGAGCTCGAGCGCGTTCTTCTCCTGGTGGCGATCGGGATGGTGCGGGTACGGCACGACGATCGCCGGACGCGAGAGCGCGGCGACCTCGGCCAGTGTCGACGCTCCGCCGCGACACAAGACGACCGTCGCTGCGGCGAGCGCGGACCAGGCCGGATCGACGTACTCGAGCGCGCGATAGCCGCTGAATTCCGGCAGGCCTTCTTGCGCGCGCGCGGGTCCGGTCTGGTGCAGCACCTGCACGCCGCTGGCGACGATCGCGGGCGCGTGCGCGCAGGCGAAGCGATTCAACGCACTCGCGCCCTGGCTGCCGCCGAGGATCACGAGCAGCGGGCGCTCGGGATCGAAACCGAGCTCGCGTCGCGCGCTCGCGACGAACTCGGACGGCGGCGCGCCGCGCGTGAATTCGGGCGCGAGCGGCGGGCCGGTGTGCAAGTGAGCCGCGCCGGGAAACGTCCGCGCGCTCGCGGGCCAGGCGTGGAAGACGCGCGCGGCGAATCGCGACAGCCAGCGCGTCGCCGCGCCCGGACACGCGTTGAGCTCGAGCAGCGCGACGGGGATGCCGAGCGACCGCGCCGCGAGCACGGCGGGCAGACCCGCGAAGCCGCCGAGCGCCAAGAGGACCTCGCTCTGGTGCGCGACGAGACGCTCGCGCGCGCGCATCACGGCCGCGGGCGTGCGCAACACCAGGCCCGTGCGCGACGGTGCGCCGCCGCCGGCGGGCTCGAGCGCGAGTTCGACGCGCTCCACCGGAACGTTGCCAGCGTGATCGGCGAGACGCGCGAGCACGCGCTCCTCCACGGCGCGCGTGCTCGTGAACCAGACCACGTCGTCGAAGCTCGCCCCGATCGAGTCCGTCGGGGCGGCGTCGCGCGCGCTGGCGAGGAGGTGCAATCCCGGAACGAGATGCCCGCCCGTCCCGCCGCCAGCGAGCGCGAGACGCAGGCCGCGTGCGACGCACCCGCGCTCGCCCGCCGTCTGCGGCGCGCGCTCGTGCGCCGGCTCAGTGGCCGGCGAGATGCGCGTCGAAGGAGTACGTTCCGTCACCGCGATCATCGTCGTTGCGCTCCTCGGGCTCGTCTCCCAGCGTGGAAACTTCGTCCCATCCATCACGACGGGCATCACGATCGGCATCGCGATTCCACGACATCGTCGAGTGCGACGACGCCGCCGGGCCGGAGTCGACCGAGTCCGGCGCGGCCGACTGCGGTTCGAAAGCGGCCGGCGCGGCGACGACCGCACGAGCGCCGTACGGGCCGTCGAGGTCGTCGACGACCAGCTCCGTTCCGCGGGGGAGCTCGATGGCCGCCAGCACGAGGCAGCCGAGCACCAGGATCAGACGCGCGGGAGCGTTCATCGCACGTGAGGACGAGTCGACGAGGACACTGCGGCGACGACCGGGGCCTTCTCGGCCGCGGGCAGCTTGATCTTCGTGCCGACGCTGATGCGGTGCGGATCGAGGCCGGGGTTGAGCGCGAGGATGTCGCGCACGCGGCTCTTGGCGCCGAGCTTGCGCTCCGCGATCGCGTTGAGCGTGTCACCCTTGCGGATCGTGTAGGTCGGCGCGCCGTCGTCGCTCGCTTCGACTTTCTTCGTCGTCGCGGCTACGGGCTTGCCGGTGTTCGCCTTCGGAGCGCTGCTCTTCGTCGCGGACTTCTGCGCCGTGGCGAGCGACGGCGTCGCGTGATTCGACGCGTTCGCGTCCGCGGGGAGCTTGAGCTTCATGCCGACCCTGAGCGCGTTGGGCGTGACGCCGCCGTTGAGCGCCTGGATCTCGCTCCAGCGGCTCTCCGCGCCGAGCGTGCGCTTGGCGATTCGCGCGAGGCTGTCGCCCTTCTGCACGACGTACTCGTGGGCGCTGGCGACGTCGATGGCCGGGGTCGGCACGGGCGTCGTGATCGGCGCGACCGGCTGCTGCGCCGCCGGGGTCAGCGGATCGAGAGGGGCGCCGGGGTTGCCGGCGGCGGGCGTGACACCACCGGCGAGCGGCGGCGTCGTGGGTGCGACGTTGTTCCCCGGGACGTTGCCCGCGGCGAACGAGTTGAGCGGCGCGCCGTTCACCGGAGCGGGCACCGGAGCCGGCGTGTTCGTCAGCGCCGGATCGGTGCCCGGCGCGGGCGTCGGATTCAACGCGAGCGTCGTCTGCAGCGCCTGCTCCGACGTGGTCGCCGGCGCGGGCTGCGGCTCGACCTGTGCGACTTCCGCCTGCTTGCCCTTGCCGGTCAAGCGGGCCCAGAAGCCCGGCGACTTGCTGTCGCCCCAGAAGGAGACGGCCACGATCGTGACGAGGAGGAAGACCAGGGCGATGACGCCGTAGCGTTCGATCTGTTGCATGTCGGTACCAGGGATGTGGAGTGTGGATGCGCGCGCGCTCCGTGTGCGTCCCGCGGTGAAACGGGCGCGAGCAGAGCGCTGAACGGGGGGTGGGTC
Source organism: Planctomycetota bacterium (assembly GCA_044228975.1). Classification (GTDB taxonomy): domain Bacteria; phylum Planctomycetota; class UBA1135; order UBA1135; genus JADJNY01. Next base: position 3,976 of record JBGATX010000033.1, read on the forward strand.
CGGGTCGATCCGGCCGGGTCGATTCGTTGTGGATGGGCCGAAGCGTCGGGGTGAAAGAGCAAGAACGGCCGGACTAGGCGCTGATCTCGGGCGCCTTGGAGCGCGCGGCGCCGAGAGCCAGTCCGACGGCGAGCGAGGACACGACGAGCGCCGTTCCTCCGTGCGAGATGAACGGCAAGGGCATGCCCTTGGGAGGCGCGAGGCGCGTCACGACCTGCATGTGCACCATCGCTTGCACGCACACCGAAAGCAAGAGACCGAACGCGCACAATGCTGCGTAGCGATCCTTGATCGAGAGGACGAAGCGCAGCGCGTACCAGGCGAAGGCGGCGAAGAGCGCGAGCAGCACGAGCATGCCGAACAATCCGAGCTCCTCGCCGACGAGCGCGAAGACGTAGTCGGTGTCGAGGTACGGCACGCGAGCGTTGCGATACAAGCCTTGCCCGAGCCCGACACCGAGCGCGTCTCCGCTCGCCATCGCGTCGGCGGTCTTCTCGACCTGGTGGTTCGTCGCGTGGCCGAACCACATGAGCATGCGATGGCGGATGTAGCTCACGCAGGTGATCACGAGCAGCACCGCGGTGCCGCCGATGCCCGCGACCGGACCGGCGACCTTGACGAGGTCCGCGCCGCCCATCCACATCGTCGAGACGAAGCAGACCAGGAAGAGCAGCGAGCCGCCGAGATCGGTCTCGATGAGGATGGCGAAGAAGAACGCGAAACCGATCGCGAGCATCGGCAGCACGCCGCGGCGCATCTCGGTCACGTCGGAACCGAGACGGATGCAGCGATCGGCGACCCACAGGATCATCACGATGCGAGCGAGCTCGGAGGGCTGGAACGAGATGCCGACGAAGGGCACCTCGATCCAGCGGTGCGCGCCGTTCTTCGTGGCCGCGAAACCCGGCACGTAGACCAGGATCAGCGCCAGGAACGAGAGCACGGTGAGCGCGGGGATGAAGCGCCGCAGTCCTTGCGGCCCCAGGCGCATGCCGACGACCAGCGCCGCCAGCGCCGCCAGGCGGAACCACATCTGTCCCGAGAGCAACCCCCAGAAGACCGGCTCCGACTGCGTCGTCGCCGCGTGGTTCGTCTGGATCACCAGACCGAAGGCGAGCAGTGCGAGCACGATGAAGAACAGGCGCTGCGCGAGCTGCGCCGGATCGGGCGTCTCGAAGCGCCGCGTGAAGCTCTCCAGCCGCTCGAAGATCGAGTGCTGGGTCTCGCGCGGCAGCGCCGCGCCGTCGGAGACCAGGGGGGGCCGTCGGAAGCGCGACATCAGCGCACCTTGAGCAGGGCGAGCGCGGTCAGCGCTCCCACGGCCGCGATGATCCACGCGCGCACGACGACCGTGACCTCGTGCCACGGAGCCGCGGCGGGAGTGAAGATGCCGCCCTTCAACTGCAGCCCGTGATGGATGGGCGCGACGGTGAAGAGGCGTTTGCCGCCCGACCACTTGAAGTAGCGCGTCTGCAGCGCGCTCGAGGCGAGCTCGAGGAAGAACACGAGGCCGATGAGCGGCAGGACGAGCTCCTGCTTGGCGACGAGCGCCATCCACGCGAGCAAGCCGCCCAGAGGCAGCGAGCCCGAGTCGCCCATGAAGACCTTCGCCGGGAACGCGTTGTACCAGAGGAATCCGAGGCACGCGCCGCACAGCGCGCCGCCGACGACCGCCATCTCCGACGCGGCGCTCACGTGCGGCAGGCCGAGGTACGCAGTCCAGTCGGGACGGCCCGTGATGTAGCAGAAGATCGAGAGCGCGAGACCCGAGAGGATCATGCAGCCCGCGGCGAGGCCATCCATGCCGTCGGTGATGTTGCACGCGTTCGAAGTGCCGACGACGACCAGCCACTCGAACGCGATGAAGCACAGGATGCCGAGCGCGCCCCAGGCCGCGAGCGGGATCTCGACGTCCTTGAAGAACGGCGGATAGAGCGCGAACAGCGTGTTGCGCCCGGTCGAATGTGCGTAGTACGCGAACCCGGCCAGCGCCGCGAGGCACACGACCGAGAGGCCTAGCATCTTCGCCTTGGGCGTCAGGCCCGCGCACTTGGGCACGGTGAGCTTCTTGAAGTCGTCGACGAAGCCGACGGCGCCGAATCCGGCCGTGAGCAGGATCGCGAGCACGACGTGCAGGTTGTCGAGGCGCCCCCAGAGCAGAACGGAGGAGAGCAACGCGCCGACGAGGAAGCTCCCGCCCATCGTGGGCGTGTCCTGCTTGCCCATCTTCTCCGAGAGCGCGGCGAGCTCCTTCTGCGCGGTCTTCGTCACGTCCTCGCCGACCTTGTGGCGCTTGAGCCACGCGATCGTCGGCCCGCCCCACCACAATGCGAGCGCGAACGCCGTCAGCGCCGCCATCGCCATGCGGAACGAGATGTAGCCGAAGAGCTGCGCGCCCAGCCCGTCATCGAAGATCCACGGAAGCATCAGGCGGCGTCCTCGCGCGTTTCGACGGCCAGCGTGAGGCCCGCGCCGTCGGCGAAGGCGTTGACGAAACGGTCGAGGCCCGTGCGGCGGCTGCCCTTGACGAGCACGCAATCGCCCTGGCGCATGAGCGGAGGAAGCGGCGGATGGCGTCCTCGACGTCGCCGCAGTGCACGATGCGATCGAGCGCGAGCCCGCTCTCGAGCGCGCCGGCGGCGCTGGCCTTCGAGAGCTCGCCCACGAGCACGAGCAGGTCGACGCCCGCGCGCGCCGCTTCCGCGCCGATCTCGAAGTGCAGCTCGCCCGCGAGCGGGCCGAGCTCCGCCATGTCTCCGAGGACGAGCACGCGGCGCGCATGTCCGTGCAGACCCGAGAGCACGCGCACGGAGGCGCGCGCCGACTCGGGGTTGGCGTTGTAGCTGTCGTCGATCAACGTCAGGCCGCGCACGAGGCGGCGCTCGAGGCGCCGGTGCGCGGGCTTCAAGCGCGACACCGCCGCCAGCACTTCGTCGAGCGTGAGCCCCAGACCGCGGCAGCAGGCGAGCGCCGCGACGAGGTTCTGCACGTTGTGCAAGCCGAGCAGCGGCGACGTGATCTCGCGCCCTTCCATGCGGAAGGTCGTGCCGCCGGCGTGGAAGTGCACGTCGCTCGCGTTGAGGTCTCCTTCGCCGTCGACGCTGAAGGTGATGACGCGCGCGGCGCAGATGCTGCGCATGTACGGCGTCCAGCGACAGTCGGCGTTGAGCACGCACACGCCGTCGGCGGGCAGGCACGCGGCGAGCGCGCTCTTCTCGCGCGCCACGCCTTCGATCGAGTGCAGTCCTTCGAGGTGCGACGCGCCGACGCACGTGATGATCCCGGCGGTCGGCCGCGCGGTGCGGCACAACGACGCGATCTCGCCCGGTCGGTTCGTGCCCATCTCGACCACGACGGCCTGCGTCGAGGGATCGGCGAGGAAGAGCGTGTGCGGAACGCCGATGTCGTTGTTGAACGAGTTGGGCGAGCCGACCACGCGCGCGCGCTCGGCGAGCAGCTCGATCAGGATGTTCTTCGTCGTCGTCTTGCCGCAGCTGCCCGTGATGCCGATCACCGGCGCGGAGATCGAGCTGCGATGCCACGCCGCCAGCTGCGCCAACGCGGCGCGCGGCGAACGGTGGAAGAGCACCGGGGTGTCGCGCGGCAGGTCCGGCAGCGCCGACGGGGGTGTTCCGTCCGGCTCCGCCAGGACCAGCCCCGCGGCACCCCGTTCGACGGCCTCGCGGGCGAAGCGCTGGCCATCGAAGTTCGGTCCATGGAGCGCGAAGAACATCTCGCCGGGGGCGAGCGTGCGCGTGTCCGTGCTGACTCCCGCGCATTCCAAGCGCTCGTCGCCGCGCAGCAAGCGGGCTCCCGTGGCGGCGACGACGTCCTGGATCTTGCAACGCATCATCGGAGCATCTCGGCGGCGACCTTGCGGTCGTCGAAGGCGAACACCTGGTTGCCGATGGTCTGGGTCGTCTCGTGCCCCTTGCCGGCGATCAGCACCACGTCGCCGGCCTGTGAGAGTTCGATCGCGCGACGGATCGCCTGGCGGCGGTCCACCTCGACGACGCGCTGCGCGCGCGCGGGCTCCATGCCCGCGGTGATCTCGGCGAGGATGCGCTCGGGATCCTCGCTGCGCGGATTGTCGCTCGTGACGACCGCCACGTCCGCGATGTCGTTCACCACGCGCCCCATCGGGGCGCGCTTGCCCTTGTCGCGATCGCCGCCGCAACCGAAGACGACGATCAGGCGTCCGGCGCGAGCGTCGGCGCGCGACGCGGCGTCGGACTCGGAAATCGCAGCGCTCGCACTGGCGACGAGCGCGGGCGCGGACTGGCTCACGCTCGCGCGCACGACGCGACAGACGTTCTCGAGCGCCGCCTCGGTGTGCGCGTAGTCGACGAACACCGCGACACCACGATCGTTGGGCACCGGCTCGAGACGGCCCGGCGCCGAACGCAGGGTCGCGAGCCCCTCCAGCACTCTGGAAGGGCTCGCGCCCGCGAGGAGTGCGCTGGCGACGGCCGCCAGGGCATTCTCCACGTTGTACCGACCGGCCAACGGCAACCAAGCTCGGGTCCTCGAGATCCCCATCCCATTGAGGAAGAACTGGGTTCCCCGCAGGCCGGTCTGGACGTGAGTCGCGCACAGGTCGCCGCGCAACCTGGCGCTGTAGGTGAAAACTCGCGCGCCGTGCTCGAGAGCGACGCGCGACATGCGTTCGGAGACGGGATCGTCGGCGTTGACGACCGCGGCGCCGCCGCGCTTGAGCTGTGCGAACAGGCGCTCCTTGGCGCGCGCGTAGCTCGCGAGGTCGACGTGGTAGTCGAGGTGATCGCGGCTCAGGTTCGTGAACACGCCGACGTCGAACTCGAGTCCCGCCGTGCGCTCCTGATCGAGCGCGTGCGAGCTGACCTCCATCGCCACGCTGTCGCCGCCGAGCGCGCGATGGCGCGCGAGGAGCTCGTGCAGCTCCGTCGCATCGGGCGTCGTGTGCGTGGCCGCGGTGGACACGCCGTCGGCGAGCTTGTTGCCCGCCGTGCCGAGCACCGCCGGACGGCGACCCGCGCGCGAGAGAAGCTCGCCGGTCAGGTGCGCGGTCGTGGTCTTGCCGTTCGTGCCGGTGATGCCGACGACGAACATCGACGCGGCCGGCGAACCCTGCACGAGCGCCGCGGCTCGGCCCGCGATCGCGCGCGCGTCGGGATGAACCCATTGCAGCGCGTCGCTCCGCGCGCCGAGGTCGTGCTTCGCGGGCGTGAGCACCGCGACCGCTCCGCGCGAGAGGGCGTCGAGCGCGAAGCGCGCTCCGTCGGAACGCGTGCCAGGCAGGGCAGCAAAAAGATCGCCGGCGGCCACCCGTCGGCTGTCCAGGCGGACGCCGGCGATCTCCGGTCCGCCGCCCGAAACGGGCGGCAAGGACCCCCCCAACTGATTCACCAACTCAACGAGGCGCATGGCGGGCCTCCGTCGATTCCATCCAAGGTTGCTCGGCGAGCAGGCTGCTCGCGCGCTGGTCGAGAGCGCGCGCCGCGTCGCCTTCGATCGCCGCGAAACCCTCGGCCGAGAGCTCGCTCGGCCGCGTGCCGTTGCGCGTGAGGCCGAGCGCCTCCTTCAAGATCGCGATCGCCGCCGGACCGGCGACGTCCGCGCCGAACTTCTTGCCCTTGCGCGGCTCGTCGACCACGACGAGCACCATCAATTCGCCCGGCGCTCCGTGCGAGCCGTCGGCGTGAGCGTCGCCCTCGAAGGGCAGGTGTCCCCAGATGCACATCGACGAGGTGTAGCAGGCGCTCTTGTGCGAGCGCTGTCCGGCGAGCTTGGTTCGACAGGCGCGCTCGCCGGTGCAACCGGGATGATCGAGATGGTGCTGGGCTTCGACGTGCAGGCACACTTCCCCGGGCACTTTCTGAGCCGTGCCGGTCTTGGTGCCCATCACGATGTCGCTCGTGTACACGCGTGCGCCCGTCCCCTCGCGCGCGCCGAGCATCATCATTCGACGCACCTGTTCGCAAGCCTCAGTTCCGAACACTCGGCGAGGATTCGCGCGCGGCAGCTCCCACGAACGCTCGCCCTGCTCGACGCGATCGACGAGCGAGAGCGGCAGGTACTCGCCGCCGCGGACGACGGTCGACAGCGCGGCGGCGTGCTGCCAGAGCGTGACGAACATCTCGTGGCCGAAGCACACCGAGGCGTGCGCCCAGGATTCCTTCCAGGGCAGAGCCGGGAGCATGCCGCAGCGCTCGCCGCCGAGGTCGGCCTTGGGATATTGCGCGTAGCCCAGATCGACGAAGCGCTGGCGCAGCTTCTCGGCCGGCACGCGCAGCCCGACTTGCACGAGGACGCCGTTGAGCGAGTAGGCCAGGCCCTCCGCGGCGGTGACGTAGGGCATCTCCTTCTTCTGCCCCTCGGCCTCGTGGATCTCGCGCGTGCCGATCTTGAAGTGGCCCCCGAACGGCTTGAAGACCGTGTCCGGCGTGACGACGCCCTCGTCGAGAGCCGTGGCCATGACGATCGCCTTCATCGTCGAGCCCGGAGTGAACGTGTGCATCAGCGGCGTGAAGCCCGCGATCTCGTAGTTGTCGACGGCGTCGACGGCGAGCACCCGACCCGTGGCGACCTCGAGCACGACCGCCTGCGCGAGCACGGGATCGTTCTCCGCCAGCGTGCGCTCGAGCTCCAGACGCACGAAGCGCTGCAGCTCCATGTCGATCGACGTCACGACGCGCGGCGTCGGGCTGGCGGGCGTCAGCTCCTTGAAGTAGCGGCTCGCGGGCTGGCGCGGGACCTGGTTGGCGAGGAACAGGTACTCCTCGCGCTGGCGGGCGAGCTCGTTGCAGAGCGGCGCGCGCTCGAGCAGGTGCTGCGCGGCGAGCTCGATGCCCCACATCGGGCTGGGCTGGTAGACCTTGACGCGCGCGCTCTCGGTCAGCGCCTCGAGCTGCTCGGGCGTGCAGTGCGCGTCGTCGGGCAGCATCAGGTCCGCGCGCGCGCGCATGCGCGCCTGATCGGGATCGAGCGTGCCCCAGCGACCCAGGATCTCGGCCGGAGGGTCCTCGCTCGCGCCGCCCTGCACCGGATACATGCGCTTCTTGTTGCGCACGAGCTCCATCTGGTGCTTCTGGACGCGTCTTCCTTGAGCAGGGCGAAGATCGAGCGCCGCCTGCGGCGAGACCTCCTTGATCACGCTCTTGTACTGCGTCGGCATCAACGCCGCCCACACCTTGCGGCGCTCGAGGTCGAGCTCTTCCTCGGTGTCCGTGCGTTGCACCGCCTCGTCGCCGTAGATCGCCGCGATGAGCCCGTCGGCGATGCGACGCGTCCAGTCGATCGTGTTGTTCGCGCGGTGCAGGTCGCGCGCGGCTTCCGAGAGCACGCAGGCGGGATCCCAGACGACTTCGTACTCGCCGGCGCGCTCGGAGGGCTGCACCCACATGCCTTCGATGCGCACCGCCGCGGCATCCGGGTCGGTCGTGCCGCGCTGCAACCAGGCGTGAACGCGCCGCGCCTGCTCGATGTCGAGGCACAGCGGGTCCTTCTGCGCGTGGATCACGCCGCCGCGCCGGTCGGGCAGCAGCCGCTCGAGCAGACCCTCGGCGGTGTAGGGCGCGCCCAGGCGCTGCGCGAGCAGACGCGCCATGCGCTCGGGAGTGTGCGCCTGCCACATCGCGTTGGGCGACATGACCAGCTCGAGCCGATCGACCGCGATCGCCAGGGGAGTCTGGTGCGTGTCGACCAGGTCGAAGGTCACCGGAGGCATCGGGAGCTGCGTGAGGTTCGGTGGCTGCTCGCCGTCGTCGGCGAGGGCGATCTTCGCCGCGCGCAGGCCGACGAGCGCCAGGACCGCGCCGACGAGCACGAACGCGGACGCGGGCCGCAGGCCGGAAGCCGAGATGAGGCGCGGCGCGCTCACGAGTCGGCCCTCCCCGCGGCCGGCGTCGCGCGCGCGTCCGGCTTCGCACGCGGAGCGAACGGCAGCGGAGCCCAATCGCGTTCGAGGATCTGTTCCAGGCGATCGCCGTTGATCGCCTCGATCATCGAGCACTCTTCCTTGAGCGCGTCGAGCTCCAGCGCGCGCGCCCGATTGCGGTTCTGGACGAGCGCCGTGCCGAGCGCCAGAAGCACGCACGCGGCGCAGAGCGACACGCACAGGAGGGAGCGCGTCATGACGCTTCCTCCACGTCGAGCAGCGTGCCGAGCGCGCTCTCGGCCACGTCGGTGCGCTCCGCCGCGCGCAGGTGCGCCGAGCGCGCACGCGGGTTGGTGCGCGTCTCGTCGCGGCCGGCGGCGATCGGCTTCTTCGTCAGCAAGCGCCACAGACCCGCGCGCGAGCCGTCGAGCAGCCGGCGCTTGGTCTCCGCGTCCTCAAGCGAATGGAAGGAGATGACGACGAGCCGCCCCCCCACTGCGAGCCAGTGCGTGGCCGCAAGGAGCCCCTCGAGCAGCTCGTCGCCCTCCTCGTTCACGGCGCGCCGCAACGCCTGGAAGGCACGCGTCGCGGGATGGATCTTGCCGCCGCCGCCGAGCGCGCGAGCGATCAGATCGGCGAGCGCCAGCGTGCGCAGGAAGGGCGCGCGGCGGCGCGCCTCGACGATCGCGTGCGCGATCACGCGCGCGCGCGTCTCGTCGCCTTCGTAGAAGAACAGATCGGCGAGGTCCGACTCGTCCCACCGGTTGACGATGTCGGCCGCGGTGCGGTCGCGACGCCGGTCCATGCGCATGTCGAGCGGCCCGTCGGCCTGGAACGAGAAGCCGCGATCGGAGCGGTCGAGCTGCAGCGACGATACGCCGAGATCGAACAGGAATCCGACCGGACGGCCGATGCGCTCCTTGCGCACGATGCGGCCGAGCTCCGACATGCGGCCTTGGCGCAGACGCACGCGCGCCGCATGAGGCTCGAGCCGCGTCGCCGCGCGGGCGAGCGCCTGCTCGTCCTGATCGACGCCGAGCACGCGGACCATGGGCAACGCCTCGAGCAGCGCGAGCGTGTGTCCGCCCAGTCCGAGGGTGCCGTCGACGATCCAGCCTTCGCCGCTCTCGAAGAGCCGCGGGTCGAGCCCGGCGAAGAGCTCGACGACCTCGCGCACGAGCACGGGTACGGCGCGCTCCGCGCCTGCGTCCCTCTCGCGTCGGCCGTCATGCTCCTCACCTCCGTCCAGACCATTGCTCTTCATCCCCCTTGGTCGTCGTGGCCTGATCGGCCTCATCCGCCGGCCCCGCCGGCCAGGCGGACGGTGGCGGCGTCGGGGCCGCCACGCGGGAGAGCTTGTTCAGGATGCCCGCGTGCTTGTCCTGGTAGCTCTTCCAGGCCTGGACGGGCCAGATCTCGGCGCGATCCTCGACACCGACGATCACGACCTCCTTGGCGATGCCGAAGCGTTCGCGCAGCTCCTCGGGGAGCAGGATGCGGCCCGAGCTGTCGAGCTCGACTGGCGCGGCCGAGCCGAAGAAGAGGCGCCGCGCGGCGCGCGCGTCATCGCTCGCGAAGACGCGCGTCGAGAGCTCGCCCGCGGCGGCCTCGAACGTGTCCACCGGGAACAGGTAGAGGCACCCATCTTCGCCGGGGGTGAGGAAGCCCTGCAGCCCACCCGTCGCGGTGCGCGTCAGCCCGTCCTGGATGCGCTTGGGGACGAAGACACGCGACTTCTGGTCGAGCGAGTGCTGGGAGGCGCCGACGAACATCAGGCCCTCCCCACCGCCGTGAAGACGACCTCAGCGTGCCACTTTCTCCCACCCCGCTGCACATGGGCCAGTTTCTAGTGCCACTCAATGCCACGCAATAGAGTTCGCGCGCGCGCAGCGGGCACGTTCCGGGCGACGCGAGCCGGTGACCTTCGGACGTGCGGAGCCGCCACGCGACGAGGCCATGGCCTGTGGTGGTGCGAGCATTCCAGCCCCCCCACAGCTTGTGGTCCCACCCGCAAGTGCAGCGAGACAGGAAGCACTCGGCCAAGACCTCAAAAAAAATCGTCCCATCTTCGAGAAAACCCGCCCGCACAGGCTGGAGACCGCGCAGCGGCCAAAGGGTTCAGCTCGCGGCGGCGACGGAGTCGACCGGTTCGGTTCCAGGCTCGCCCGCGACGGCCGCGCCCGTGTCGGCGCCGACCAGAGCCGCGGGCGGCTCGGCGCCGTCGAAAAGGCGCGTCAGCTCGTGGCGCAGCTCGTCCATGCGCGTCGCGTCGAAGTCGAAGACGAAGACCTCGAAGGACTCCTTGCGCCTCGGCCGGCGCACGATCATCGACTCGCCCTGCTCGCCGCGCGCGACGCGCAGGAGCTTGATGCGCCGTTTGCGCATCAGCAGGAGCGCGACGAGGTAGCGCAGCTCGCGCACGGCCTTCTCCCCGCGACCCTCGAGGCCGACGAAGAGCTGCTCCAGCAGCACGAGATCGAGCACGAGGCCGCGCTTGGCCGCGTTCTGGCGCGTGAACCAGTAGAAGAGCTCGCCCGCGTTCGAGCGCGACTCGAAACAGCGCACGCACAGATCCTCGCGCGCGAGCTCGTCGCCCTGCACGGCGAGCAGCGAAGCGTGCCGGGCACCCTCGGGGAAGGCAGCTTCGCACGTACCGCAGCGCGCTTCGCGGCGGCGGATCTTCCAGTCGACGCTCATGCGGCGCGGAAGTGTACGCGACGGAGCCAGCCCTCGGGAGTCAGGTCCTGCTGGACCTGCGTGATGGCGCGCAATGCGTGCTGGAGCGCGCGCACGGCGCGCAGATCGCCGCGCTGCGCCGCGGGCGTCAACGCGCGCGCGACGAGCGGCACGGCGCGTCGCTCCCCCAACGCTTCGAGGCCGGCGCTCGCGCTCTCGACCACGGCCGTGTCCGCATCGCCGAGCGCGCGCACGAGAACGCCCAGCGCGAAACCCTTGTGTTCGTGCCGCGCGGCGCGCATTCCCAGAGCACGCGCGGCTTGCGCGCGAACGATCCACTCGCGGTCCGACTGCACGCGACGCGCGAGCGCCTTCTCGAGCTCCACTTCGTCGGCGCCAGCGTGCGGCAACCGGCCGAGCAGTTCCGCCGCGCGCCGGCGCGTCTCCGGCTGCGGATCGTCGAGCTTCGCCGCGGTGAACGGCAGCGCGCGCGCACCGATGCGCGCCAGGATGTCCGCCGCGAGGAAGGCCACGATGCCATCGCGCACGCCGAGCAGCTCCGACAACACGGGCGTCGCCTGCTCGCCGAGCTCGACGAGCTCGGCCGTGGCGCGTTCGAACGGTCCGCTCTTCTGCCCCGCGGTGGCCAGGGCAGCGCGGTCGTAGCTGCGCACGAGCGTGCGCACGAGGTTGTCGACGAGGAACCGCGCCAGCGCGGGATCGCTGCGCACGCGCGCTCGCTCGCGTTCCCACGTCCCGCCGCCGCGCTGCCATGCCTCCCAGACCTCGCGCTCGCGCGGCGGCAGCTCGTCGAGCGCGAGCACGCGCGCGCGGACGTCGCTCGAGCTCTCGCTCGGACGCGGTGCGCCGCAGGTGCAACCGAAGCAGGCGCACGCCGCGAGGGTCGCGCGCGCAACGAGCCGCCTCACGCGCCGCGCCGCGCTCGCGCTGCGCGCACGGGCGGACTTCGGAGCGCGCGGCGTGGACATGCAGGAGCGCAGCATGAGCGCTGGATGCGCACGCGTCGAGCGCTCGCTGCGTGCGAGCGATTGACCCTCGGCGGCGGCGACGAGTACCGTCGCGTGCGCATGGCCGCGCCGACCTCCCTCCCGGCCTCCGACCAGGAGCCCGAGCGGCCTGCGCTCGCGCCGCCCCGTTCGCTCGCCGCGCGCCTCGCACTCGCGCTGGCTCTCGTCGCGCTCGGCATGACCGCCTGGCGCCTGCAGTTCGGCAGCGTCGACCTCTCCGACGAGGCGTGGTACCTGGCGCAACCCTACCGCTTCGCGCTCGGCGACCGGCCCTTCGTCGACGAGGTTCACCCCACTCGACCGCGGCGCTGTTGACCCGCCTGCTCATGCGCGCGCCTACCTCGCGATCACGGGCGGAGCCGTCACGGCGCGGCCGGGACTCGTGCTCGCCGCGCGCTGCGCGTGGTTCCTGCTCGCACTCGCGTGCGCGGCGTGCGCGTGGAGCGTGCTGCGCAGGCGCGCGGGCGCGGCGCTCGCGCTCTTGTGCGTGCTCCCGTGCGCGCTGCAAGTGCCGTTCGGGCTGCCAACCCTGAGCTACAACACCTGGGCGAGCCTCGCGCTCACCGCCGGGAGCTTCCTGCTCGTCGCGCCGATTCTGGGAGCGCGCCGCGAGTGGCCGATCGCTTGCGCGGGTGTCCTGCACGCGATCGCCGTCGTCGCGATCCAGACCTACGCCGTTTCCGCCGCCGCGGCGCTCATCGCCACGCTCGCGCTCGCACCACGCGAGCGCCGCGTCACGCGCGCGATGTACGCGGGAGCGGCGCGCTCGCGCTCGCGCCTTTCGCCCTCGCGTTCCTGTCGATGAGCGACGAAACGCGCCAGGCGTTCGCGGGCCGTCTCGGCGGCGCCGACGCGGCGTGGGCGAGGTGCGCACCGTCGTGGCGCTCTCGCGCATCCTGCCGCGCAAGCCCATCCTGGGTCTTTCGCACAAACTCGTGCTCGGCCTCGTGGTCGTCGCGTTCGTCGCGGCGCTGCGCTGGCGTCGGCATCTCGCGGCAGCCGCGCTGCTGTTCGCGCTGCCGTTGCTGCTCTGGCCGGACCGCGCGTGGAGCAATTCGCTCTGCACGACGACGCTGTGCTCGCTGTGCGCGCCGCTCGCGTTCGCGCCCGTGCGCCGCAACGCGTTCGACCGCGCGCTGTTCCTCGGCGTGTGGGCACCGTCGATGGTCGCGGCGCTGGTCGCGGCGTGGACGAGCGGCAACGGGATCATCAACGCCGGTTTCGGCGCCTTGGCGGCGGTGATCGCGACCTCGCTGCTCGCCGCGCGCGCGCTGGCCGAGCTCGCGCAGCGCGCCGGACGGCCGCGTCTCGCCGCGTGGGGACTGCTGTGGCCCGCGGCGCTCGCGATCACGTTCGTCGTCGAGCAGCGCACGATCTTCCTCGGCGACACGCTCGACGTGCTCGACGCGCGCGTTTCGAGCGGCCCGTTCGCCGGCCTGCGCACGACGGCGCGCATCCGCGGGTTCGTCGAGGCGTTGCAGGCCGATCTCGCCGAACATCTGCCGCCCGGCGGCAAGCTGCTCGTGCTGCACCATTTCCCCGCCGGCTACGTGCTCAGCCCGGCTCGGCCCGCGACGCCGTCGGTGTGGCAGATCGACTGTCCGCCGCGCACGATGGAGTTCTGCACGGCCGGCATCGAAGCCGCGATCGAACGCTACGACCCCGCGCTCGTGCTCAAGCCCAAGGTGCTCCCGCACGGCACGCGGGACGAGCCGCGGGAGCCCGACGGCCCGGTCGACCGCCTGATCGAAGCGCGCTTCGAGCTCGTGCTCGACCGCGACGACTACGCGCTCTTCGCGAGGCGTTGAAGGCGCCTCGGGGAGCTCACCGCCCGCGCCCGGCCGAGGCGGCGTGATGTGGCGCGGCGAACAGGTTCCAGCTCACGGTCTCGTAGGTGCGGTACTTGACGAAGATCAGCTGGAAGCTCGCGAGTTCGCTCCGCACGCAGCCGACGATCGCGCCGGCGACGAGCAGACGGCGCGCGGAGAGCGCGGCGAACTCCCCACGAAGAGCAGCGCGAGCACGCATCCTCTCGCCACGAGCAGGTAGCGCACGTTCTTCTCGATCGCGCCGAACTCCACCACGAGCCCGGCGAGCAGCACGGCGAGGAACGCCTGCGTGCGCTCGTACTCGCCGCGGCGCCAGCGCACGCAGAGCACGCCGAAGTACGCCAGCGCGGCGAAAGACCCCGGCGAGCACGATGAAGTCGAGCACGTAGCGGTACGCGCCCCATCGGCGCGCCGCGTACGCGTTCGTCGCGAGCGTTTCGCGCACGATCCGCAGCGTCTCGAGGAAGGGCGCGCTGCCGCCGGCCGCGAGCAGCCACGCCGCGAGGCTGAGCACGACCGGCAGCGCGAGGACCACGGCGGCAGCAATCAGCGGCAGCGGTCGGCGTCGTCCCCAACGCTCCAGCGCGAAGAACGCCGCGAGCGGCGGCAGGAGCAGCACGCTCGGCTCCTTGATCAGGATCCCCGCGGTCGCGCTGAGCACGAACGCGCCCGCGAGCCACGCGCGCGCGCGCCCGCTCGGCGCGTGCGCGGCTCCCGTGCCGCCGTCCCAGGCGTCGACGAGCTCGAGGAACAACCATGCGGCGAGCACGAGGAACGGTGTCACCGGTCCGTCGAGCAGCGCGAGGCGAGCGAGCCCGAGGCCCAGGCACGAGCACGCGGTCAGGAGCCCGATCAACACGCCGCGCTCCGGCCGACGGCGGCGCGCGACGAACTGGATCGACCGTCGCCGCGAACGTCGAGATGCAGAGCGCGTGGTACGAAGGCTCGACGAGCTGGAACACGAGCGCGCACAGCACCGGGTAGCCGATGCGCACGGGCGAAGGCAGCTGCCAGAGTTTCTCGTCGGCGATGTACTGGCGGAACGTGTCGGGCAGGATCGAGAGGCCCTCGTTCGCGACGCGCGTGGCGCGCGCGAGATAGATCGCGTCGTCGGACTCGGTGCCGTAGTTCACGTCGTGCAGCGACGGCACGGCACGAGCAGGACAGACCGGCGAGCAGGAGCAGCGCGGCGAAATCGCGAGCGCGCCAGCGCGCGGACGGGCTCGACGGATCCATGAACGGCGAAGTAGCGGCGCGCTCGCGGAGCCTACCCCTCTCGCTGTGCCGAGATCTCAGGGCTAGGCACCCCGCGGGCGATCTTGCGCGCGCGACGTCGAGTCGCGCCCGGCTCGCGCGGCGCAGGCGCGGTCCCATTGCTCGAGCGCGAAGGCGCTATGCCGAAGATCCTCGACGCCCGCGCGCTCGCGCTGCGCGCCGCGCTCGCGAGCGCGCGCGTGGATCGCAGGCGGGCCCGCGCCCTCGCGCGCTCGACGTCCGGGTCGCCCGGCGGCGCGGTGCGATCCTCGAAGCGCGCCGCCTTGTAGCCCCAGCCAGTGCCGCGCGCGCTCGAGCGCGAGCTCGTCGTCGACGTGCACCGACGAAGCGAGCGCGAGCTCGCGCGCGACGTCGCGCTCGCGCTCGGCGAAGAGGGCATGTACTGCGCCTCGATCGGCACCCAGGGCGTCGCCGGCGCGCGTGGCGCGCGCAGGCGAGGCACGGGCTCGTCCCGGCGGCGGCGTCGCAGGCTTCGCGCGTGTCCGCGCGCGCACGCGTGCCGACGAGACAGCTCGTCCACGCGTCGTGCAGCCGGACCAGCGCCGGGACGCCCGCGCGCGCGCCTGGCGTCACGAGATCGCGCGTCAAGCCGGCCCAGCCGTGCACCTGCGCCACCTCGGGGGCGAAACGCGCGAGGAGCTCGCGCACCTGCGCGGCAACGTGCGGCGAGGAGCTCTTGTGCCAGTGTTCGGGGAACGCATCCGTGCGCAGGAGCGGAACGATGCGCACTCCGCCGTCGAGCTCCCGGGCCGCGCTCGATGCTTCGCCCGCGCTCGCGACGGCGACGCGCGTCATGACCCTCGGCGTGGAGGGCGCGTGCGAGCTGCGCGACTTCGGCCGCGCCGCGGGCTCCGACCGCGCGCGCGTGCGGGGCGCGGCGGATCGCGCGGCGTCGTGCGCGAAGAACAGGATCCTCAATCGCGCCGCTCCCGCGCCGCGACGAGGCGTCGATAGCGCTCCTCGAGCGCGTCGACGTGCTCGCCGACGCTCGGCAGGTTCGGCGGGCGAAGGTCGAGCGCGTCGAGGCGCGTGGGATCGCCGAGCAGCTCTTCCAGGCGGCGCGCGAGGTCCGCTGCGTCGCCCAGACGGAAGTGGAACCCCGTGACGCCGTCCTCGACGAGCTCCGCCATGCCGCCTTGATCGCCGACGAGCAGCGGCGTGCGCGCGCTGAGCGCCTCGAGGATCACCAGCGGCGAGTTCTCGTACCACAGGCTCGGCACGACGAGCAGATCCGTGTGCGCGAGCTCGGCCGCGACGCCGGTGCGCGTCAGACGTCCGCCCAGACGCACGCCGAGCTCCCGCGCGCGCGCGTTCAGGCGCGACTGGTACGCGGGTTCGTGCTGCGCCGGGCCGAAGAGCACGAGCTCCGCGCTCGCGCGGCGCGCGGTGGCGAGGCGCGCCCACGCCTCGAGCAGGAGGTGCGGCCCCTTGTTCGGCGTGAGCGTGCCGATGAACGCCACGCGCAGCTTGCGCTCGCCGAGCGCGGGGCGCGCGGGCCGCGGAGCGGCGAGCGCGAGGTCGACGCCCAGCGGCAGGTGCTCCACGCGCCGCGCGTCGAGGCCGAACTCGTCGACCAGGCGCGAGCGCAGGAAGCGACTGGGAGCGAGGAAGAGGTCGACGGCTCGCGCGCGCGCCGGCGCAGCTCGTCGGAGGCGCTCACGCGCCTCCTCTGCCATGACGCTCGCGCGCGCGGCGACGACGGCCGGATCAGCAGGACGCGCGAGCTTCGCCGCCGTGCGGCGCGCGAGCGGCGCGAGGTCGACGCCGGTCGTGCGCCGCACGCGCGCGAGCACGCGGCCCACGCGGCGTTCCACGTCGGTCTGCGCGTGCTTGAAGTTCGCGGGCAAGTGCCGCAACGCCCGAAGTCGATCGTGTGGCACACGCCGCCGTCGGCGTGCACGCGCTGGCCGAGAAGCGCGGACACTGCAACCCATTAGTCGTGCAGCGTGAACGCGACCGGCGCCTGGGCGTGGGCGCGCGCGAGGCATCCGCTGGAGAGGTAGAGCAGGTGCTGGAAGTGCACGAGCTCCGGCCGCGAAGCCCGGCAGACGTCGTCGAAGCGCTGCTCGGCCGCGGGCAGCTCCCAGGTTTCGCGGAACGTGCGGTGGAAGAGGTTGTTCACCAGCTCGTGCACGCGCAACCCCTGCCACTCGCGCTCCCAGAGGGACAGATGCGCGCGGCTGATGTCCTTCGTCGCGGTGAAGACGCTCACCGCGTGCCCACGCGCCGCGAGTCGCGCGCCGATCTCGACGTGTAGAGCTCCGTGCCCGCGGCGGGCGCGGCGGAAGGCGTGGCTGACGAGGATCCTCGCGGGAGAGGCGGAGCCTAGTGGACTGTACCAGCAGGTTCGCCAGCAGAGTTCGTTCGCATCCGCCGCTGGGCAAGCGAATTACCGCGGTCCGCGGAGCAACGCCCTGAGCGCGCAGCGCCAGGCGAAGGATCCGACGCATAATTCACGGCGATACGCCGCAGGACAACGCGGCTCGGCGGCGTGGAGAAGGCCGAAGGCTGCTGGCGAACTGCGGGGTACGGTCCACTCGTCTTCGGTGTCGGTGTTTACGCCGTACAGCGGTGCGCGCGAAGGCTTGCATTGCACTCGGCTGGCGCGGTATCTCCAGGGCCCGCCCGCCTGGTCGGCGCGCGGAGGTCAGGCCAGCCCCGGATGAACCCCAAGCTCAAGCGAGTCGCGATCTGGCTCTGGGCGGCATTCCTGCTGATCCCGAATTCTATCCGGTCAGCCGGCCCGCCGCCCGTCGACGCTGACTTGCAGGCGCCCGCGGACGTCAAGGCGATCTTGCGCCGCTCCTGCTACGACGGTCGAGACCGAATGCCGCCGCGCGTACGTCGCTCCCGTGTCGTGGTTCCTCGCGAACGACGTCGAGAAAGGCCGAGCGGAGCTCAACTTCTCGATCTGGGGCGTCTACGACGCGAACAAGCGCATTTCCAAGGCCTCGGAAATGATCGAGTGGATCGACGAGAAGCGCATGCCGCTCAAGCCCTATCTGCTCTTGCACCCGAGCGCGCGCCTCTCGACCGAGGACGTCGAGGTGCTGCGCCACTGGGCCGACACGCTCGAGTAGCGCTCACGCCGGTGATCGAGACGCGCGCAACGCGCCACTGCGCAACGAGGTCGACGAAAGCGCTGCGCGAAGGCGCGCAGGCCGACGAGCTCAAGGCCGGCGTGAGCGCCGTCCGCCGCGCAGGAGGCGCGTCGCGCAACCGGCGGCTCGCTGCAACGGCGCGCCGATCGCGCGCCAGACCGGGCAGGAGCTCGAAGAACGCGACGCAGCCGCGCAGCCGTGCGATGGGGCTGCCAGCGGCGCAGGCGAACGCGAAGGCGACGAGCCTCGTAGCGCATTCTGGCGCGCGCTGATGGCGATCGCCGCGCCGCGTGGTTCTTCGCGATATCCGGCCACGCGCGGGTAGAAGACGCGCCGCGCGGGGTAGCCTGGGCCTCGCGGAAGCGGATGCCGCTCGTGCCGCCCATGCGCTGCACGAGCGGCGTCGGCGACCGAGATGATCTATTGCGCGCGCCGGCCGGTACGAGAGGATCGAGGTCCTCGGGGATGAAACCAGCGCGGGTCGTAGCCGCCGCATTCGAGCACGAGCTCGCGATCGACGAGCAGCGCCACGGCGACGGCGCAGTCGACCTCCTCCACGCGCGCGCCGGCGGCTGACGCGAGCGGCGCGTAGAAGTTGCGCAGCGCGATCAAGCCGACGTAATGCAGGCCCCCGCCGTCGTAGTGCACGCGCTGCGGGTCGGAGTGGAAGACGCTGCGCGGCTGCACGAGCGCGACACCCTCGCGCGCCTCGCGCGCGAGCTTGACGAGCACGTCGGAGAGAACGATCGCGTCGTTGTCGAGCGCCAGGACCCAGCGGTTGCGCGCGGCGCGCATGCCGGCGTTGCGCGCGGGGCACGGCCCGTCGTTGCGCTCGAGCGCGATCACGCGCACGTGCGGGAAGCGCTCGGCGAGGATCGCGCGGCTGGAGTCCGTCGACGCGTTGTCGACGACCAGCACCTCGTCGACCGGTCCTTCGAGGCGCGCGATCGCCGAGAGACAGACGTCGAGGAAGGCTCGCCGTTGTAGTTGACGACGACGACCGAGATCATGCCGATCATGACGTTTCATTGCCGGTTGCAGCGTCGAGCTGCTGCGCGAGCGACTCACGAGAGCGGCAGCTCGAAATCGCTCGAGCGCACGGGTGCGCGATGCTTGAGGCAGTACGGGAGGTTGGCGAGCACCGAGAACCCGGCCTTGGTGACGATCCACCACGCTCCGGGCGTCTCGCGCAGGCTCCTGCCGATGCCGATCGTGCCCGTCGCGTCGGTCACGGCGCCCTGGGCCTCGCTCTTCGAGCCGCGCAGCACCACGCGCGTGAGCACGAGGAAGGGCATGCGCAGGAGCGCGCCGAGCGGCGCGTACTTGAGCATCGACAGCCAGGCGTTGCGCGCGTGGTAGTACAAGCTGCGCTTGCCCATCTTGATGCCGAAGGGCGTCTTGTGGAACACGCCGCAGCCGGGGTACTGCAGCACGCGGTAGCCGAGGTTGAGCAGCCGGCACGTGAGGTCGCGCTCGTTGCCGTAGATGAAGAGCCGCTCGTCGTAGTAGCCCGCTTCGCGCAGCGCCTGCGAGCGCGCGAGGGACGCGCAGCCGCGGAAGGTCGACATGTAGCGCTCGCTGTTGTGCCGCGGGCTCTCGAGGTACTCGCGCGGCATGCCCGGCTCGTGGACCTGGGTCGAGACGACCGCGCGTCTGGCGCGCGAGCCAGACGCGGGTCGCTCTTCAGCCAGTCCGGCGGCATGACGATGTCGTCGTCGAGGATGGCGGTGAGCTCCGTGCGGCTGGCCTTGAAGCCGATGTTGAACGTCTCGCAGGCGCCGAAGCGCTCGTGCGGCATGACGATCAGGCGCACGTCGGGATAGCGCTCGCGCAGGAGCTCCGCCGTGCCGTCGCGGCTGGCGTTGTCGACGACGACGATCTCCGCGAAGTGGTGGCGGCCGCGCGCGTACCGCGTCGAGGTTCGCGCACACGTCGTCCTTCTTGTTCCAGGTCGAGACCACGGCCGTCGCGCGCGGCAGCGCGGAGCGCCCGGACATCAGCGCCTGAGCCGCGCGCGTGAGCCAGGCCGAGCGTCTGCGCCGTCGGCGCGACGCAACCCAGGACGAGCGGCTCGCCGCCCCCGCTCGGACTTGCCCCGCTCGACCAGGACGTGGTCGAGCGGTCCTCGGTCGGACGTCCGCTGAACGGCGATGCTGCCAGGCGGCGACGACATGCTGGTCGCGCGATGAGCAGGCGAGCGCGCCGCTCGATCGTCGTCGGCGAGCAGGCCGCGACGAGCTCGCTGTGATCGTCCTCGAGCAGACGCGTGAGCTTGCGGACGAGCTCGGGATCGCTCGCGAGCGTCCCCGGCGATGGTGCGCGGCAACTCGGGAAGCCGTGCCGAGCGCCCTGCCGACCGGCAGCTCGCCCGCCGATCGCAGGCGCGCCTGGATCCCGCGCCGCGCGAACTCGGCGAGCAGACCCTGGCGCAGGCGCGCTTCGTCCTGCGCGCGCGCCGCGAACACGAGCGCGCGCCGCGGCAGGCTGTCGGCATCGATCGACGCGAGGGCAGAGGAACTGCACGGGCCAGACGAAGGCGGTCTACGGCGCGCCGCGCGACGCGCGCAGCGCCTCGTCGCCGGTCGAGAGCAGCGACTGCACGAAACGCAGGAGCACGCGCGCGCGCTCCATGTTGTCCTCGTCCGGTTCCCACTGCGCGTAGGTCAAGTCCATCGGGTGCACGACGTCGTCGTTGCGCTCCTTGCGCACGCGCGTCTGCGCCTTGAACTTGCCGTCGCCCTCGCGCGTGAACTGCACCATGGCCTGCTCGCGGTAGCCTTCGCCCTTGAAGGGCGCGAGCGAGATCTTCCAGCCCGACGTCGCCGTCAAGTGCGCGGGATCGAGGCCGGCTCCGACGGGGAAGCCGGTCTTGCGCAGCGCGATCTCGGTCACCTCGAGCAAGAGGCGCTCGTTGCCCGAGCGCACCGTCGCGGTCTGCCATTGAGCCTTGGGCGGCGCGGCCAGGCACGCGGAGAGCACGCACGCGAGGAGGGCGAGCACGCAGTTCCCGAAAGCCGGCAGTGCGGATGACTTCACTCGGAATCCTCTTTCGAACGAGCCTCGGTCGAACGAGGTCGAACGGCGCCCGCTTCCTCCGGCGTGCCGCGATCGCGCAGCACGAGGCGCACGGGGATCTCGCGGAACGGCAGCTCGTCGCGCAGGCGCGCGCCGAGGTAGCGCAGGAAGTCCTTGCCGAAGTGCTTCTTGTCGTTGACGAACAAGACGACCGTCGGCGGGCCCACGTCGGTCTGCGTGGCGTAGAGCACGCGCGCCGAGTGGCCTTGCGAGCTCGGCGGGCGCGAGTCCATCGCGCGCTCGACGACGCGGTTCAGCTCGCCGGTCGAGACGCGCAGCTGCGATTGCGCGAAGAGCTCCTGCGCGAGCGCGAGCAGATCCTCGACGCCGCGCTTCTCCTTGGCCGAGAGGAACGCGACCGGCGCGTAGGAGAGCGCCTGGAGCTGCTCGCCGATGTAGGCGCGGAAGTCCTCGGGCTCGAGGTCCTTGACGAGGTCCCACTTGTTCGCGCCGAGGATCACCGGCTTGTGGTGGTCGATGGCGTAGCGCGCGAGGTCCTTGTCGATCGCCGAGAGCTTGCGCGTCACGTCGAAGAGCAGCACGACGACGTCGGCGCGCCGGATCGACTTGTGCGCCCGCGCGTCGGAGAAGAAGTCGATCGCGTCCTCGTGGGACTTGCGCTTGCGCACGCCGGCGGTGTCGATCGCGACGAAGCTGCGTCCATCGCGCTCGAAGACGACGTCGACCGCGTCGCGCGTCGTGCCCGCGACCTCGGAGACGATCATGCGCTCCTCGCGCGCGAGTGCGTTGATCAGGGTCGACTTGCCCGCGTTGCGCTGGCCGATGACCGCCATGCGCATCACCGGTTGCAACGGCGGCTGCTCCTGATCGCGCGCGGCTTCGGCGGCGTCCTGCGGCGGCAGGAGCTGGAAGAGACGCGCGTACAGGTCCTCGATCCCTTCGCCGTTCTGCGCGCTGATCGGGTGCGGGCCGTCGAAACCGCCCATGCGGCGGAACTCGTCGACGTCCCATTCGAGCTTGCGGCCCTCGACCTTGTTCACGACGAGCATCACGGGCACCGGGATGCCGCGCAGGCGGCGCGCGACCTCCTGATCGAGCGGCGTGATGCCCTCGCGCACGTCGACGAGCCACAGCACGACGGAGGCGGAGAGCAGCGCGACGCGGATCTGCTCCTCGACCTGCGGCTCGAGGTCGTGACGGTCGACGATGCCGATGCCGCCGGTGTCGACGACCTCGATCCAGCGCTCGCCCGAAGCGGCCCAGATGCGCGCCTGCACGGCGATGCGATCGCGCGTCACGCCCGCGGTGGGTTCGACGATCGAGACGCGGCTGCCGACCATGCGGTTGAGCAGCGTCGACTTGCCCACGTTCGGGCGGCCGACGATGACGACGCGCGGCAGGCGCTTTCTCCGCTGGACGCGGAAGGGGCTCGCGAGTGAGCGGCTCGCGCGGCGCGCGCTGTCGGTCGGTTCGAGGCATGGAGGTGTCGCGGCCGGAGAGCGGGAGCGGAGCGCCCGAGGTGCTCGTCCGCCCCGATTTGGGCTGACGGGGTACGCAGGCGCTGGAACCGACACCGCGAGAGCGCGTGGAAGGTCGCGAGCCCGCGGCGCGCCTTCGCGGCGCTCGACGCGCCTCCCTGCGCAGCGCTACCGTGGCGCGCGGCATGCCGCAGGAGACGACGCGCACGGAGGCCGAGCGCGTCGCGTCCGCGCCGCGCGAGAACGCGCGCGACGCCTGGAGCTTCGTCCCCACGCTCTACGTCGCCCAGGGATTGCCGTACTTCGTCGTCAACACGGCCACGACGACGCTGTTCAAGCTGCTCGGGCTCTCGCTCGAGTCGATCGGCGCGTGGACGGCGCTCCTGACCGGACCGTGGAGCGCGAAGGCCTTGTGGAGCCCGCTCGTCGATGCGAGCGGCGCGAAACGGCGCTGGGTCGTGGCGACGGAGCTCGCACTCGCGCTCGCGCTGGGCGTGCTCGCTTGGGTCGTCGATTCGCACGCCACGCTCGCGCCGCTGGCGATCGTGCTGGCGCTGATCGCGATCCTCTCGGCGACGCACGACATCGCCTGCGACGGCTTGTACATGCTCGCGCTCGACGAGGAGCGCCAGGCGCGCTTCGTGGGCGTGCGCTCGGCCGGATTCCGGCTCGCGAAGGTGCTCGTCACCGGCGGGGTCGTCGCGCTCGCCGGCATCCTCGCCACGCGCGGCGCGAGCGTTCCCCGCGCGTGGAGCCTCGCGCTCGGCGCGACCGCGGTGCTCTACGCGGCGCTCGCCGCGTGGAACTTCTTCGCGCTGCCGCGGCCCGCGGCCGACGTCGCGGCGCGCACGTCGAGCGGACGCACGCCGCTCGCGCAGGCTTTCGCGGAGTGGCTGCGCACGCCGGGCATCGTCGCGCTCTTCGCCTTCATCTTCCTCTACCGCGCGGGCGAGCTGATGCTCACCACGATCGCGCCCGTGTTCCTGATCGAGACGCGCGAGAAGGGCGGAGCGGGGCTCTCGACGCAGTCGCAGGGACTGTGGTACGGCACGCTCGGCGTGCTCGCGCTGCTCGCGGGAGGCTGGCTCAGCGGCGTCGCGATCGCGCGCTTCGGACTGCGGCGCTGCCTCTGGCCCTTCGCGCTCTCGATGCACGCACCCAACCTGCTCTTCGCCTGGCTCGCGTACGCGCAACCGGGAGAAGGAGCGATCGCCTGCGTCGTGCTCGTCGAGCAGCTCGGCTACGGCCTGGGCTTCTCGGCGTTCATGGTCGTGCTGCTCGCCTACTCGCGCCGCTCGCGCTGGCCGACGTCGCACTATGCGATTTCGACCGGCTTCATGGGTCTCTCGGGCATGGGCGCGTCCGCGCTGGCGGGGACGCTCGCGCAACACCTCGGCTACGCGGCCTTCTTCGGCATCGTGTGCGCCGCGGCCGTGCCCGGTCTCCTCGTGCTGGCGCTCCTGAAGATCCCCGGCGCGCAAGAGCGCGCGCAGGCGTGATCGCGGCGCGCGAGCTACGCTGAGCGCGGTCCGTCCCGTCGCACGCGATGCTGTTCCGCTCGGTCCCCTTCCAGCTCCTGTTCCCCGGCGCCGTGCCGCGTCGCGCGCAGCCGCCGCTCCACGTGTCCGACTCGCGTCCGAACCGCGCACGCTCTTGAGCATCGCCATGGAGCCCGCTGCCTCGAGCCCTGCGCCGCGCGCGCGCGTGCGGCGTGTCTTCGATGCGTGCCTGATCCTGCTCTTCGTGGGTGCGATCGCGGCGCCGACCGTCGACGCGCTGATCCGTCCGCGCGAGGAACGCAATCCGGTCTGGCGCGAGTTCCGCTCCGCCACCCCGTGGCCCGCGCGGCCGGCCAACCTGACGATGGCGATGCGTCTGCCGCGACAATTCGAAGCGTGGTTCGACGACACCGCCGGACTGCGCGATCACCTGCTCTGGCTGCGCGGGCACGTGCTCGGGCTCGGGTTCGGCGTCTCGCCGACGGGGCTCGTCGATCTCGCTCCCGACGGCTGGATGTTCTACCGCGGCGCGGAGTCGCGCGAAGCCTTCTGCGGCGCGCTGCCCTTCGACGATGCGATCCTCGGACGCTGGGAGGAAGCGCTTCGCAGCCGGCGCGAGATCTGCCGCACGCTGGGAGCCGAGCACCTGTTCGTCATCGGTCCGAACAAGGAGACGATCTACCCCGAGCGAGTGCCGCGCAGCTGGCACAAGCTCGGCGCCACGCCTTTCGAGCGCTGGCGCGCGCGCTTCGCCGCCAGCGAGACTCCGCTGTTCCTCGACCTCGTGCCAGCGCTCTCGTCCGCCCGCGCGGGCGATCGCCCGCGGGAAGGCGAGTTCCTCTACTATCCGCTCGGCACGCATTGGATGCCGCGCGGCGATCACCTCGCGTACGCGCGCATCATCGAGGCCTTGCGCGTGCGCTTCCCCGCGCTCGCGCCGCCGCTTCCGTACGACGAGCTCGTGCGCGTGCCGAAGACGAGTCAGGTCGACAGCTGGGCCGAACGCGCCTACCTCGAGGACGTGTTCACGCAGCCGTCGTACGGCATCGATCCGCCGCGGCCCGCGAGCTTCCCCGAGGGCACGTACGCCGACGGACGACGCCGCATCGTCGCGATCGGTCCCGACAAGTCGAAGCCGCGGGCGATCCTGTTCCACGACTCGTTCGGCCAGAACGTGTGCAGGCTGCTCGCGCCGCACTTCTCGCGGCTGGACTGCGTCTGGAGCTCCGAGCTCGACCTCGACCTCGTGCATCGCGAGCATCCCGACGTCGTGATCGAGCTCTACGTCGAGCGCGTGATCGGCAACATCGAACCGAACGCCTTCAAGATCGCGGCCGACGCCTGGACGAACGATCCGTGGCGCAACGCGGGCGCGAAGGTGTTCGAGCTGCGGCGCGAGACCGCGGTCCAGGACGTGCTCCTCGGGCCGGACATCGCGAGCCGCCTGCCGGACTACCCGGCGGGCATCTTGCGCCTGCGACTGGAGCGCGACGGCGGCTACGTGATCCTGCCCGCGTTGCGGCCGCCACCGACGGGCGAGCTGCTCGTGCGCATCGAGATCGAGGCCCCGGGACTGACGGAGCTCGCGCTCCAGCCGCTGCGCGCGGAGGACGAGCGGCCGGCGTGGCGCGATCCGATCACCGCGATCATCGGCGGCGGCCTCAGCCGGCTCCTTCTGCGCGTGCCTGCCGACGCGCAGGTGAAGCGCTTCGCCTTGAGGCCCGGACGCATTCCCGGTCGCTACCTGATCCGGTCGTTCGTGGTGCGCGAGGCCGGCAAGTGAGCGCGGGACGATCGCCTGCGCGCACGGGCTCGCGCTCGCGACGCTCCTTCCCTGTCGCGGAGACGGCGCGGCGCGCGCTACGCTGAAGCGAGCTCCCCCCCGGTCGCGCGCACACGATGCTGTTCAGCTCGGTCACCTTCCTCTTCCTGTTCCTCGGGCTCGTGCTCGCGGTGCATTTCGTGCTGCCGCGCCGCGCGCGCAACCTGTGGCTGCTCGCGGTCAGCCTCTTCTTCTACGCCTGGGGCGAGACGGTGCTCGTCGGGCTGATGCTGCTCTCGATCGCGAGCAACTGGATCTTCGGCATCTCGATCGAGCGCCAGCGCGAGAAGGGCGGCGGGCGCGCGCTGCTCGTCGCCGGCTGCACGTTCAACATCGGCCTGCTCGTGCTCTTCAAGTACGCCGACTGGATCTGGACGCAGATCGGCGTGCTGCTCGTCACGACCGGAGCGCGCGACGTGCCGCCCGAGGCCCTGGGCGCGCTGCTGCCGGCCGAATCGATGTGGCGCGACGTGCTGCTCACCGCCGACGGGCACGTGCGCCTGCCGATCGGCATCTCGTTCTTCAGCTTCCACGCGCTCTCGTGCCTGATCGACGTCTGGCGCCGCGACGCGCGCGTGCCGCGCAACCCGCTCGACTACGCGCTCTACATCACGCTCTTCCCGCAGCTCGTCGCGGGCCCGATCGTCCGCTACAAGGACATCGCGACGCAGATCGTGTCGCGCATCGTCACGCGCGAGGGCTTCGCCAGCGGCATCCGCCGCTTCGTGATCGGGCTCTCGAAGAAGGTCCTGATCGCCAACATCTGCGCGCGCGGCTGCGACGGCGTGTTCGCGATCCCGTCGGCGGAGCTCTCGAGCCAGCTCGCCTGGCTGGGCATCGTCTGCTACACGCTGCAGATCTACTTCGACTTCTCGGGCTACTCGGACATGGCCATCGGCCTGGGGCGCATGTTCGGCTTCGAGTTCCGCGAGAACTTCGCGCACCCCTACATCTCGCGCTCGGTGACCGAGTTCTGGCGCCGCTGGCACATCTCGCTCTCCTCCTGGTTCCGCGACTACCTCTACATCCCCCTCGGCGGCAACCGCGGCTCGAGCGCGCGCACGTACACGAACCTGCTGATCGTCTTCGTGCTCTGCGGCCTGTGGCACGGCGCGAACGTGACCTTCCTGATCTGGGGCGTGTACCACGGCCTGTACCTCGTGCTCGAGCGCGCGTTCCTCGGCCGCGCGCTCGAGCGCGTGCCCGCGCTGCTGCGCCACGCGTACCTGATCCTCGTCGTGATGGTGGGCTGGGTCTTCTTCCGCGCCGACACGCTCGAGCAGGCGTGGAGCCTGCTCGGCTCGATGGCCGGACGCGCGGCGCCTGGCGCTCACCTGCACCCGCTCGACCAGCACCTCGATCCCGTGCTCCTCACGGCCATCGTGTGCGGCGTCATCGGTTCCACGCCGTGGCTCGAGCGCGCGCTCGCGTGGCGCTCGTCGCTCGAGCAGCGCGGCCGCGTCGGCGCGACGGTCGCTCTCGAGCTCGCGGGCCTGGGCGCGTTGTGCG
Organism: Planctomycetota bacterium; assembly: GCA_044228975.1. Classification (GTDB taxonomy): domain Bacteria; phylum Planctomycetota; class UBA1135; order UBA1135; genus JADJNY01. The sequence continues at coordinate 31,084 of JBGATX010000033.1, forward strand.
TGCTCTTCGTCGGCAGCGCGATGGAGCTCGCGGGCGCGTCGTACAACCCGTTCATCTACTTCCGCTTCTGAGACCCGAGCGATGTCCGCCACGCAAGTCGAGCCCGGCCTTGCGCGAGAGCACGCGGCGGGCACGGGCGTGCGCCGCACCTTCGATCTCGCGCTGATCACGCTCTTCCTCGTCGCTCTCGCCTCGCCCACGCTCGACGCGTGCCTGCGCTCGGTCGACGAGCGCACGGCGGCGCACCACGAGATGCGCAGCGTGCTCGAGTTCCCGCCCACGCCGCGTACGACGGCCGCGCTCGCGCGCTTCCCCACGTACGTCGAGGGCTGGTTCAAGGACCGCATGGGGCTGCGCGATCAGCTGCTGCGCTTGCGTGCGCACGTGCGCGGACTCGGATTCGGCGTGTCGCCCATCGAAGAGGCCGACCTGGCCCCGGAAGCCTGGACCTTCCTGCGCGGCGACGCTTCGCGCGAGGCGTGGGCCGGGGCGCTGACGTTCACGCAGAACGACCTCGAGGCCTGGGAAGCGGCACTGCGCAGTCGCGCCGACGCTTGCCGCGCGCTCGGCGCGCAACACCTCTTCCTCCTCGGGCCGAACAAGGAGACGATCTACTCCGAGCGCGTGCCGAAGACCTGGCACAAGTTCGGTCCGACGCGCTTCGAGCAGCTCCTCGCGTGGTTGCGCGAGCGCCAGACGGTGGAGATCGTCGACCTGCGCCCGGCGCTGTGGACCGCCAAGGCGCAGGACCAGCCCGACGAGCGCGAGTTCCTCTACTTCCCGCTCGGCACGCACTGGACGCCGCGCGGCGACTACGTCGCCTACGAGGTGTTCCACGGACGGTTGAAGCAGCTCTTCCCCGCGCTCTCGCCGCCGACTCTCTACTCCGAGCTCCTGCGCCAGCCCTTCTCCGGCGAAGGCGACAGCTGGGCCTACCGCGCGTTCCTCGAGGACGTCTACACGCAGCCCGTCTACATCATGTTGCCGCCGAAGCCCGCCTACTACCCGGCCGGAGTCTACGGTGACGGGCGGCGCATGATCGTGGCTCTCGGTCCCGACACGCACGCGCCGCGCGGGATCCTGTTCCACGATTCCTTCGGCACCAACGTCAGCGGGCTGCTCGCGCCGCACTTCTCCCGCCTGCACTGCTGCTGGACGTCGCAGCTCGATCTCGAGCTGATCCGGCGCGAGAAGCCCGACGTCGTGATGGAGCTCTACGTCGAGCGCATGATGGCGAACACGGATCCACGCACGATGCACGTCACGCTCCCGAGCGACGACGCGCTGCAGCGCGAGCTCGAGCGCGCGCCGGTGTTCGTGCTGAAGCGCGAGCACTTTCCCGAGATCGTCGCCGGCGCCGGGCTCTCGCTGCGCCTGGCGGCCGAGTCGAGCGGGATCCTGCGCTTGCGCCTCGAGCGCGACGGAGGCTACGTCGTGCTGCCGCGTTTGCCCGAGTTCCAGGAGCCCAACGGCGCCGGCTGCGTCGTGAACATCGAGATCATCGCGGCCGACGAGACCGACCTCGCGCTCCTGCCCATGCGCACGGGCGAAGACACACCGCGCCGCGTGCATCCGGGCAGCGCGCACCTCGTCTCCGGCTGGAACGCCGTGCGCGTGCGCATGCCGTACATCCCGAACCTCGAGCGTTTCGCGCTGCGACCAGGCCGCGTCCCCGGCCGCTACGTGATCGTGTCCTTCGAAGTCAGGCCCGCCGAGTGGGACGCGCGCTGATCGGCCAAGATGCGAGCTCCAGGCGGCGATGCGAGAAGTGCGGAGCGCGCGCGGCGCGTGTTCGATGGGGTGCTGATCGCGCTCTTCGTCGCGGCGCTCGGCGCGCCCACGATCGACGCCGGGCTGCGGCCGCTCGCGGAGCGCACGGCGGCCGCGCGCGAGATGCGCAATCCGGTCGAGTGGCCGGGGGTTCCCAGGTCGTTGGCGGAGCTCGCGCACGAACCGGGGGCGATCGACGCGTGGTTCCGCGACCGGATGGGGTTGCGCGACAAGCTCCTGCGGCTGCGCAGCCGCGTGCGCGCGCTGGGCTTCGGAGTCTCGCCGCTCGACGAGGTCGACTTCACGCCCGACGGCTGGACCTTCCTGCGCACCGAAGCCTGCCGCGAGGTGTGGGCGGGACGTCTGCCGTTCACCGACGAAGAGCTCGTGAACTGGGACGAGACGCTGCGTCAGAACGCCGCGGCGTGCCGCGCTCTCGGCGCGCAGCACTTGTTCCTCATCGGGCCCGACAAGGAGACGATCTACCCCGAGCGCGTGCCCTCGACTTGGCACAAGTTCGGTCCCTCGCGCCTGGAGCAGCTGCACGCCTGGCTGGACGCGCGCGGCACGAACACGCTCGTCGATCCGCGCGCGGCACTGATCTCGGGCAAGGCGCAGGACGGCGCCGCGCCGCCGGAGTTCCTCTACTACCCGCTGGGCACGCACTGGACGCCGCGCGGCGACTACATCGCCTACCGCGAGATCCATGCGCGTCTGCGCCAGCTCCTCCCGGGTCTCGGCGCGCCGATCCCGTACTCCGATCTCGAGCTGCGCGCCGAGCCCAACGTCGACGAGAGCTGGGCCTATCGCGCGGTGCTCGACGACGTGTACCCGCAGCCGATCTACGACGTGAAGCTCGCGCATCCGGCGCGCGCGCTCACCGAGGGCTTCCGCGGCGGGCTGCGCGACGAGATCCTGATCGGTGCCGATCCGAGCGCGCCGCGCGCGGTGATGTTCCACGATTCCTTCGGCGTTCGCGTGAGCCAGCTCCTCGCGCCGCACTTCTCGCGCCTGCACTGCGTCTGGACGGGGCGCCTCGACACCGACGTCGTCGCGCGCGAGCGCCCCGACGTCGTGATCGAGATCCACGTCGAGCGCACGCTCGTGACGGTCGACTCGCGCGACATGCGTGACGACCTGGAAGGCGCGCTCGCGCTGCGGCGCGAGCTCGAGGTCGAGCCGTCGTTCGTCCTGACGCCCGCGCTGGCGAAGACGGAGACCGTCGCCGGCCCGGGGCTCGCGTTGCGACCGCCGAGCGTGCCCGACGCGCTCTTGCGCCTGCGCCTGGAGCGCGACGGAGGCTACGCGCTGCTCCCGCGCATGCCCGCGTCCGCGCTCGCGGGCGCACGGGGCAGCGTCGTGCGCATCGAGCTGTTCGCGCTCGGCGAGACGGAGCTCACGCTGCTTCCGGTCCTGCGCGGTGAGAGCGAGCCGCGCGAGCAGCCGTCGGCGAGCGCGGCGATCGTGAAGGGCTGGAACGACGTCGTCGTGCGCCTCCCGCACGTCGCGGAGCTCGAGCGATTCGCTCTGCGGCCCGGCCGGACGCCGGGCCGGTACCTGATCTACTCCTTCGCCGTCCGTCCCGCGGCGAGCGGCGGCTGAGCTCGCATGGCGGCTCGACGCGCTGCCCGCTCGGACCTCGAGAACGCGCGCCGCGCCTTCGATTGGGCACTGATCGCGCTCTTCGTCGCCGCGCTCGGCGCGCCGACGCTCGACGCCTGGTTGCGGCCGCTCGCCGAGCGCACTCCGGCGCGGCGCGAGCTGCGCAAGCCCGTCGAATGGCCTGCCGCGCCCGCCTCGGCGGCGCAGCTCGCGCGCTATCCTCCGCAGCTCGACACGTGGTTCAAGGACCGCATGGGGTTGCGCGACAGGCTCCTGCGCCTGCGCAGCCGCGTGCGCGCGCTCGGTTTCGGCGTCTCGCCGCTCGACGAGATCGACGTCACGCCGCAGCGCTGGACGTTCCTGCGCATCGAGAGCTCGCGCGAGGCGTGGGAGGGACGGCTGCCGCTCTCCGACGAACGGCTGCGCGCGTGGGAAACGATGCTGAGCGAGCACGCCGAGGTCTCGCGCGCGCTCGGCGCGCGACAACTGTTCTTCTTCGGACCGAACAAGGAGACGATCTACCCCGAGCGCGTGCCCTCGACGTGGCACAAGTTCGGGCCGTCGCGACTCGAGCAGCTCACCGCGTTCCTCGACGCGCGCGGCACGAACTCGATCGTCGATCTGCGCGGGCCTCTCGCCGCGGCGAAATCGCTCGACCGCCCGGACGCGCGCGAGTTCGTCTACGCCGCGACCGGCACGCACTGGACGCCGCGCGGCGACCACGTCGCGTACGCGACCATGCACGCGCGCCTGCGCGAACTCTTCCCCTCGCTCTCGCCGCTGCTCCCGTTCGACGAGCTCGAGCTCACCCCGATCGGCGGCGAGGGCGAGAGCTGGGCGAACCGCGCGTTCCTCGAGGACGAGTTCGCCGAGCCGTTCTACGCCGTGAGGCTCCCGCACCCCGCGCGGCACATCGTCGGCGAGTACGGCAAGGGGCTGCACGAGTTCATCGCCCTCGGCCCCGATCCGAAGGCGCCGCGCGCGGTGCTCTTCCACGATTCCTTCGGGGCGCGCGTGAGCGAGCTCCTCGCGCCGCACTTCTCGCGCATCCACTGCGTGTGGTCGGGGCGCTACGACGCGAACGTCGTCGCGCGCGAGCGGCCCGACGTCGTGATCGAGCTCTACGTCGAGCGACTGCTCGTCACGACGGATCCACGCGGGGATCGGATCCAGTCGGAGCCCGCGCTCGCGCTGCGGCGCGCGCTCGCGCCCGACCCCGTGTTCACGTTGACGCGCGAGCTCGCCGAACGCGATGCGCTCTGCGGGCCGGGGCTTTCGTCGCATGCCGCCGGCGCGCCCGGCGCGCTCTTGCGCCTGCGAGTCGAGAGCGAACGCGGCTACCTGATCCTGCCGCCGCTGCGCGAGCCCGCGTCGGCGCTGTCGAACGGCTGCGTCGTGCACGTCGAGCTGCTCACGCTGGGCGAGACGGAGCTCACGCTCCTTCCCGTGCTGCGCGGCGAGACGGCGCCGCGCGCGGCGCCCGCGGTGACCGCGCCGCTCGTCAGCGGCTGGAACGACGTCGTCCTGCGCGTGCCTCGCATCGACGACCTCGAGCGTTTCGCGCTGCAGCCGGGCCGGCTCCCGGGCCGCTACGTGCTCTACTCGTTCGAGGTGCGCCCGCTGCGCGACGGTTGAGCCGTCGAGCGCGATTCACGGCACGCCCAGCAGGCGGTGCACCTGCGGCAGCACGCGCACGGCGAGATCGCGGTCGCGCGCCATCTCGGCCACGGTCGCGACGAGCTCCTGCGAGGGCGAGCGCACACCGTTCATCGGCGTCGCCGGCTGCACGATGACGAGCAGCCCGGGCGCGAAGCGTTCGACCTCGTCGAGCAGCCCGGCGAAGTCCAGCGCGGCGCGCTCGCCCGAGACGACGATCTTGCCGCAGGCGTCGCGGCCGCCGACGAGCTGCAGGCACTGCGCGCGCACGTCGCGCCATTCGCTCGCGCTCCTGGGCGCGCGCTCCCGCTGCGCGTCTCCCGGCGCTTCGAAGCGCATGGAATCGAGTTCCACCGGCTCGTCGAGGTCCGCATCGAGCTTGAGGTCGAGGCTGACGTGATCGCAGACGGAGAGCACGCGCGAAAGCGCGCGCGGGTGAGCTCCCGCCGTCTCGAGGTGCAAACGGCGCGCGCCGAGCATCGGCTTCAACGCGAGCACGAACTGCGGCCACAGCAGGGGCTCGCCGCCGGTGACGCTGACCGTGCGCGGGCCGCCGGGTTCGACCTCCGCGATCCAGCACGCGGCCTGGAACGGCGTGACCCAGGCCTCCTCGCGCCGCACGCCGCGCACGGCCGCGACGCGTGCTCGCGCGTCGTCGCCGAGCGTCCACGACGCGGGCGTATCGCACCAGCGGCAGCGCAGCGGGCAACCGCGCAGGCGCAGGAACACCTGCGGCTCGCCGACATACGCGCCCTCGCCCTGGATCGACGCGAACACCTCCAGCACCGGCGCCCGAGGACTCGACGCGGAACTGGAGGTGGACATCGCGGACTCGCGCGCCGTCGGCGAGCGCCAGGCGCGCTCGCGCGCGCGGAACTACTTCTTCTTCGCTTCGGGCTTGGCCGCCGCGGCCGGAGCCGCCGGCTTGGCCGCCGCGCCAGCCGCCGCCGGAGCCGCCGCGTCGGTCTTGGCCGCCTTGGCGGCCTTCTTCGCACCCGCGACCTTGTAGCGCGTGCGCACCTTGGGCAGGCCGTACACGGAGCCCGCGTCCTCCTTGAACTTGCCTTCCTTCTTGAGGATGGCGAGACGTTCGACGCGCGTGAACACGCTGCGCTCACCGACGAGGGCGCTCGAGCCGCGCAAGCTGGAGTGGATCGACATGGGATCGGTCTTTCGAAAAAGAGGTCTCTGAACCTGGTCTCACTGGCGCCGCAACACGTCGTCGATGCGCACGATGTACGCCTCGCGGAAGGGCAGCTTCTTGGGCTGGGGCGGCGGACCGCGCAGCTGCTTCAGGTCCTTCTGAAGCACCTCGATGTCCTTGGCCTTGGCCGCGGCGCCGACGCACACGATCAACGCGGTGCCGTCGCCGCTCTGGATCGGTTGCACCGCTTGATAGCCTTCCTTCATGAGGTAGGCGACCGCGGCGCGCGCGGCCTTCAGGCCCGCGTCGTCGTTGTTGTACTGCGCGACGCGCACCGTGTACTTGTTCGCGACGTCGTAGAACGCCTTGTCGTGCTCCGTCGCGGTGCTCGGCGGCGTGGCGCGGACGGGAGCCGCCTCGGGCTGCGTCGCGTCGCCGCCAGACACCGGATTCAGCGCGGGGTTCGAGCTCGGGATCGCGCCGGCGCCTGCGGCCTGCACCGCGTCGCCGGATGCAGTGCCCGCACGGCTCGGGTCGCGCTTGAAGAGGAACGCCGCCCCGACCGCGACCACGGCGAGCACGAGCACGAGCTGCACGACGCGGTCGCCGAAGACGCGCTCGAGGAACGGCTTGCGCGGCGCGTCGAAGAACTGCAGGCGCGCCGTCTCGCGCTCGGCCACGACCTTCGGTGCCGCGAACGGACCTCCCGCCGCGGCCGGCGGCGTCGAGCTGCGCTTCTGCGCGTCGCGGCTCTCGGGAGCTGCGGCGCGAAACGCCTCGAGGAGGTTCTTTTGTTTGCGGGCGACCATGGGGACGCGGTCCACCGCCAGCCCTGAACCCTCGACGGGCCGCGCGAGCAGCGCGCGGGATCCCGAGGACGAGGATGGGGTAGCAGGAGGGGCGAAGAGCGTAAGCGCGCCGCTCGCGGGGGTCAATCGGCGCAGGACTTCCCTGCGGAACTCGCGAGACTTCTCGCTGCGCGTGCCGCGTCGGACGGCGCGCCCTTTCGCCCTCGCGGCGCGAAGACTACACCAGGAACGATGGCCGGAGCCCAGCAGATGCGGGCGTGGCGCTGGATCGCGCTCGCCGGATGGATGCTCGGGAGCTGCTCGCCGGCCACGGATGCGCCGGGAGCGAGCCCGGCTGAGCGCGCCGCGCGCACCGGGAGCGCAGCGCAAGAGCGCGGCGCCGCGCCGGCCGCCGATCTGGTCGACGAGGCGCGCGCCCGCGGACTCGACTACGTCAACCGCTCGGGAGGCCGCGAGAAGCGCACGATCCTCGAGGCCAATGGCGCGGGCGTCGCGCTGCTCGACCTCGAGAGCGACGGCGATCTCGACGTCGTGTTCTCGCAGGGCCTCGATTCGCTCGAGCGCGTGGTGAAGGGCCCCGGCGCCGACCTCGAGGTGTTCGTGAACGACGGTCGCGGGCATTTCTCGCGCGGCGCGGGCCCGGGGCTCTCGGGTTGGTGGACGGGGCTGGCGACGGGCGACATCGACGGCGACGGACGCGCAGATCTCGTCGCGGCGGGCTTCGGAGCGCTCGCCGTCTGCTTGCAGGACGCGAACGGCAAGCTCGTCCCGCAGACGTCGAGCTCGACGCTGCTCGGCGAGCGCGCGCGGCTCACGATCGGCGTGCAACGCGCGGCGGGAGCACCGCCGGCGTGGGCCACGAGCGTCGCGCTCTTCGACGCCGATCGCGACGGCGCGCTCGACCTCTACGTCTGCCAGTACCTCGAGTTCGATCCGGTGGCGCCGCCGCTCGAGAAGCTCGGCAGCGGCGCGCTCGCCGTGCCCTGCCGCTGGAAGGGCCACACGGTCTTCTGCGGTCCGGCGGGGCTCGTGCCGCAGAGCGATCGGCTGCTGCTCGGCAACGGCGACGGGACGTTTCGCGACGTGAGCGCGAGCGCGCTCGCCGGGGAGGTCGGCGGCTACGCGCTCGCCGTGCTGCCCTTCGACGCCGACCACGACGGCGACACGGACCTCTTCGTCGCCGACGACAGCGCGCCGAACAAGTTGTGGATCAACGACGGCCGCGGCTCGTTCCGCGATCACGCCTACGAAGCGGGAGTCGCCTACAGCGCCGACGGACGCGCGCAAGCGGGTATGGGCGCCGCGGCCGGTGACGTCGATCGCGACGGGCTCGTCGATTTCGCCGTGACGAACTTCTCCGACGAGCCGACCGAGCTCTACCTCGGCAGCGCGAGCGGCTTCTCGCGCGCGACGTACCGCTACGGACTGCAACGCGAGACGCGCAAGCTGCTCTCGTGGAGCGTGCACCTCGTCGACCTCGACGCCGACGGCTGGCTCGAGCTCGTGCAGACCAACGGTCACGTCTACCCGCAAGCCGACGAGCCGAACACGGGCACGAGCTACGCCCAGCCCATGACCGCCTGGCACGTCGGACCGGGCGCGCAGGTGCGCGCGCTCGCGCCGCGCGGACCCGGCTCGATCCTCGGCGCGGCGCTCGGCGCGCGCGGCGCGGCCTGCGGCGACGTCGACGGCGACGGAGCTCCCGACCTCGTCGTCGCGCGCATCGACGGACCTTGCGCGCTCGCGATGAATCGACTCGGCGCCGGCAACCATCGACTGCTCGTGCGCTGCGTGGGACCGAAGAAGCGCGCGGAGCAGGCTCCGCGCACGCCGCGCGACGGCCTGGGCGCGCGCGTCGTGCTCGTGTGCGGAGAGGGAGCGGACGAGCACGCGCTGCTCGCCGAGGTCGAGACCGCGCAGGGGTATCAATCGGCGTCGAGCCCGTGGCTCCACTTCGGCCTCGGCGCGAGCGCGAAGTTCCGCGAGATGCAGGTCTTCTGGCCGTCCGGACGCGTCGAGCGCATCCCCGGCGCCGCGGCCGATCGCGCGCTCGTCGTGCGCGAAGGCGAAGGCGTGATCGAGTCGAAGGAGCTCGCGCGATGAGCGCGCGCCGCGGATGGCGCATCGCCGTGCTGCTCGCGCTCGCGCCGGCGCTGCACGCGCAGTCGCAGCCCGACACGGGCGCCGGCCGAGCGACCGCGAGTGACGAAACACCGCGGGACGCGCGCGCGCGGCGGCTCGCTGCCTGGCGCGAAGCGCTCGAGCTCGATCTCGCGCCGCAAGTCATCGAAGAGGCGCGGGTGCTGCTCGCTCCCGGAGCGCCGTCGGCGGCGGACGGCGAGCTGCTCGCGCTCTTCGCGCGCGCGACCTTCGCGATCGGCGACGAGCAGACGGCGCTCGCGCTGTGCGAGCGCAAGGCGAGCGACGCCGAGGGCGCGCTGGCCCTTCAGCTGGCGCGCGCGCGCTTCGAGATCGAGCGCGACGAGCTCGCGCCGGCGCTGAAGCGCTTGACGTCGATCGAGACGCGCGACCCGGGCGACGACGAGCGCCATCCCGAGCGCCTGCTGCTGCTCGGTCGCGCGCTCGTGCGCGCTGCGCGCGGCAGCGAGGCGCGCGCGCTTCTCGAGCGCTTCGTCGCGCTCGCGCCGCTCGACGTCGAGGCGCCGGCGGCGCTGCACATGCTCGCGCAGCTCGCCCTCGAGCGGCGCGAGCTGGGACCGGCGGCCGAGCTGCGCGAGCGAGCGCGGCAGTCGTCGCTGTGGCAGTCCTACTTCAAGACGCGCCGCCTGCAGGTGCGCGAGCATCCCGACGATCCGCTGCCGCGCCTGGGGATCTGCGAGCTCTGGCTCGCGGCGGGAGCGGCCGCGGGAGCCCCTGCAAGCATCGACAATCGCGCGCGCGCCGCGTTGAGCGAGCTCACCGCGCTATTCCCGGACTTCGCGCGCGGCTGGAGCCTCTCCGGCGACTTCGAACGAGCGCGGGGCCGGCTCGACGGCGCGCGCGCCGCGTACGCACGCGCGCTCGCGCTCGACGCGGAGCTGCCGGAGGCGCGCGTGGGCCGTGCGCGCCTCGCGCTCGCCGAAAAACGCCTCGCCGACGCGCGCGCCGATCTCGAGTGGCTCGTCGCGAGCCGCTTCGAGCGCGACGAGCGCTTCCTCGCCGCGCACCTGGAGCTCGCGCGCGTCCTGGCGGAGCTCGGGCTCGTCGACGCCGCGCGCGCGCGATTCGCGGTCTATCGCGAACGCGGCGGCCGCGAGGCCCTCGAACGCGAAGCGAAGCGCTGATCGGGCGCGCGCCGGCGAATCCGGCCCCGCGAGAGCGCTCGACTCCGATCCTCGCGCCTCGTCGCTACGCCGCGGAGCGTACGGAGCCGCTGCGCGGGATGGCGCACGATGGAGCGTGCGCGCGCGCTCGTGCGCGCGTCGGCCCGGGCGCGTTCGTCGCCGCGCTCGCGTCCGCGCGGCAACCCCGCGACGCCGGAGGCCGCCATGTTCGTCGCTGCGCTCTTCGCCTTGTGTGTCGCGCC